>CAVQPP010000151.1:0-5950 GCA_963714445.1 uncultured Actinomycetota bacterium | reverse complement strand
GGGGAACGGATCGTGCGCTCATCGGCCTTCTCCTTCGGGGTGAATGACTGCCGGGCAATGGTGTGGTGCCGGCGGCGTCTGCAGGGCCGGCCCGGTCGGGGTGGTCAGGGGGCGCCCTCCGGCCGGGCAACCGGGAACGGTGACATGCCCCCGCCGTCCAGCACCAGCAGCTGGCCGGTCATGTACCCGCTCCGGTTTGCCGCAGCCCGTGACCAGGGCGACCCTGGCCGTCACCGGGCGTCCGCCCGGCCCGGCGGCGCCGCTGCCCCGGCGGCCCGCGTTCCGCTGGCCGCGGCTAGCTGGGTGTCCGGTTCCGCCACTTCATTCCTCCCCGGAGCCTGCCGGGTAGGTGAGGTCGATGACGCCCTCGTCCGCGCCGAGCACCTGGCCGAGGATGCCGCGCATGACGTTCTTGGGCACCAGGCAGTCCGCGCAGGCGCCGGGCGCCGCCGAGATACGGATACCGATCCGGCCGGCCTCTTCCCAGGCCTCCAGCTCGTAGCCGTCAGCGCGCAGCGACGACTGCAAGGGCTGCAGGCGTGCCTGGTCAAGCATCGTTTCCTTCCTGCTGGCTGGCGGGCGGCCTACCGGGCCCCCGCGCCCGCGCTGGCACCCGCTGCGGCGGGCGCCGCCTCGACCCGGACAGCAGTGCCTGACCACTCCCCGAAGATCCGGACCACCATGGAGATGGCCGCGTTGCGGGCACCAGCCACGATCACCGGCACCTGCTGCCGGGAGGTCATCAGAGGCGAGATCCCCCCGGTCCCGGTGGACGCCTGCTGCACCGCATCGCCCGGGCTGATCTTGCTCAGGTCACCCTTGCCCGCCCGCCGCAGGTCCGCTGGCGTGCTGCCGCAGTGCTGCGTCAGCCAGTCCTGCACATCTGCCTTGGAGAAGCGGCGGCGGCGAGCATCTGGGCATGCTCCGGGCCGAGCACCACGCCGGTGGATGCCTCCTTGAAGATCTGCGCGCCGGTGCGGGAGATGGTGCCCGCCAGGTCCCATAGCACGTCCTCCGGGTGGTGCGAATGACGGTTGTCCACGAACTCGCTGGTTCGCAGCAGCGTCGCGGAGACCGCGCTGGTCCCGGCGGGCAGGCCACCGTCCACGCAGAACGGCTCCCATGGGCTTTCCTCCTCGTTCTCCCCGATGCAGATCGACCACCGGCCGGGGATGCCCTGCGTCGCCTGCTCGAGCACCTGAGGCTTGATGCCGAAGGCGTTGCGCACGATGAGGCCAATCGCCCGGGCGACGGTGGCGTTCGGCCGGAATCCCGGCCCGAACACCCCGCCCGCGGCGTTGAATCCGAGCTGAGCGCGGACCGGGCCGTTCACCACGATGAGCGGGGCCGGACCGCTGGTGCTCTGCCAGCCACCGCCGCGCGCCGCGCGCTCGGCCATCAGCGCCTCGAAGGCGGCCAGCACCAGCGGGAAGTACCCGGGCCGGCAGCCCGCCATCGCTGCGTTGATGGCCGCCAGGTAGACGGTGCAGTCGCGGCCCACCTGCTCCAGCGTCCCGATGACCTCTTCCGGGTCCCGGCTGGTCTGCGCCAGGAACTGATCGACCAGCGGCTGGCTGGCGGGCACCAGCGGGAGCCCATCCGACCAGTCCTGCTCGTAGCAGTACTCGATGGCCTGCTGGGCGGCATCCGGGTCCAAGCCGTCGGCCTCAGCCATCCGCCGCGCCCGCTTCCCCCGCTGCGAGCAGCGAGACGACCCCGGAGAGCAGTTGCCGGGCGCGGCCGCGCACCTCGTCCGGGGTGAGCACCGCTACCGGGTGCTGGGTAGTCAGGTACCGGTAGCCGGGTACCCCGCGCAGGCCGGCGATGGCGTCGGCACTGGCGCCGAACGCGTCGCTGCAGATGACTGCGGCGGGGACGCCCCGGCTTTCCAGCATGATGCCGTCGGTGACCGCCGAGGCGCTGCATGACCCGCAGTCGCCGACCCCGGTGACGACCACATCGCAGTCGCTGACCAGCTCTTTGAGCATGTCCTCCGGCACCGGCTGGGCAAAGGCCAGCTTGGTGCGGGCGGTGACGCTGGCCGCACCGTGTTCTTGCCGGAGCAGCCTGCCGACCTCCGCGAGGAACAGGTCCGCGTTCCGCTTGGTATTGACCAGGAGCCCCACCCGGGCGCCGGCCAGGCTGTCCCGCCGCGGCGCGAGTGTGAAGCTCCTGCCACCGGGGGGGCGCGGCCTGCCCGGTCGGGTCAAGGATCGCGTTCGGCATCTCACGTCTCCTGCTCGTGGCTCCTTGGTGCTTCGCGCAGTCAGTGCTCGTGGATGAGCACGCCGCGAATGTTCTTTCCGTCCATCAGGTCCTGATAGCCCTGGTTGACCTGGTCCAGCGGGTAGCGCTTGGTGATCAGCTCGTCGAGCTTGAGGTCACCGGCCTTCCACAGGCCCAGCAGCCTGGGGATGTCGTACAGCGGGTTGGCGCCGCCAAAGAGGGCACCCTGTATGCGGCGGTGGTAGCCGATGAGGATCCCGCCCGGCAGCACCATGTCGAAGTAGCCGACCCCGGTGATGATGACGGAGCCCGCCTTACCGCACATATCGACGGCGTTCTTGACAACATCGTTGTCCATCTCGCCGACGGTGCAGACGACATGGTCGGCCAGCTGGCCCCGGGTGATGTCAACCAGCACCTCGCGGGCCTTCGCCGGGTCGGTGAAGCCGTGAGTGGCGCCGAGCGCCTTGGCCGCCTCCAGCTTGTTCTCCAGCGGGTCGATCGCGATGACGTTTCTTGGCCCCGGCGTAACGGGCGCCCTGCACCGCGTTGATCCCCACCCCGCCGGTGCCGAAGACGACCACGGTGTCACCGGCCCGGACACCGGCCGCGTAGACGGATGATGCCCAGCCGGTGGTCACGCCGCAGCTCACCAGCGCCGCGTGCTCGAACGGGATGTCGTCGTCCACCTTGATGCAGGACCACTCCGACAGCACCGACCACTCCGAGAACGAGCCGACGACGCACATGCCCCCGAGGCGCTCCCCGCCGGAATGGAACCGGAAGGTCTCGTCCTGCAGACAGCCGACCGCGGCCCACTTCCCCGCATCACAGAGATTCTGGCGGCCGGTCGAGCAGTACCGGCACGTCCCGCAGACCGGAATGTAGGAGCAGGACACATGGTCCCCCACCTTCACCCGCGTGACACCCCGGCCGGCCGCCTCGACGATGCCGGCCCCTTCGTGCCCGCCGACCAGGGGCAGGCGGGCGGTGCCGCGGGCGCGGATGTGCTCGTCGGAATGGCACAGCCCGGCGGCCTTCATCCGGACCAGCACCTCGTTCGCCCGGGGCTCATCGAGGTCCAGCTCGGTGATCTCCCAGGGCTCACCGCCCTTGCGGAGGATTGCCGCCCGGGTCTTCATCAAGCTCATAGGGTCCGACCTTCCTCGTTCGTCCCTGTGACCGGCCAGCTAGCCCGTCAACACATGACATATTGTGCGACGACTGTGGCGATGTTTGTACCTATATCACCTGCACCAGGGTGTGCCAAGGCCGGCGGCGTGGGCCTGGGCCAGGCACCAGAACTCCGGCCCGGATATTGGGCGGGGTCACCTTGACAGCCGGCGGGACTACGGCGTGTCATTTGTCACGACGGGCGTGACGGTATTCGTCATTCATTAGTGGCTGGACATGCCTGGGCTGACCACGGCAGCCGGGTGCGCGGCCTGGCCCGGGGAAGAAGAGGGATCTCATGACCACGACGGCGCCAGGCCTCGAGCCGGCTCGCTGCTGCCCGGCGGTGCACATCTCATCGGCCCGGACTGGGTCCCGGCGGTCAGCGGG
This sequence comes from uncultured Actinomycetota bacterium, assembly GCA_963714445.1. Taxonomy (GTDB): domain Bacteria; phylum Actinomycetota; class Actinomycetes; order Streptomycetales; family Catenulisporaceae; genus Actinocrinis. The sequence goes on along the minus strand of CAVQPP010000151.1, from coordinate 2,161 downwards.
GACACGATCGAGGTCATCAACCCGGCCACGGGCGAGGTCCTGCTGCGGGTGCCCCGCGGCCGGGCGGCCGACATCGACGCGGCGGTGACCGCGGCCGCGGATGCCTTCCCGGCCTGGCGGGACACCAGCCCGGCGGTCCGCGCCGAACTGCTGCATGCGTGGGCCCGGCTGTGCCGGGAGCATGAGACGCAGCTCGCCGCGCTGGAATCGCTGGAGGTCGGGCACCCGTACTGGGGACCGTCCCCGGTCGCCCGCACCCTGGTCTTCGTGGCGGGCATGGCCGACAAGGTCACCGGCCAGACCCTGCCGTCCGCCCAGCCGGACGTGCTCGGGCTCACCATCCGGGAACCGTACGGCGTATGCGGCTGCATCATCCCGTGGAACGTGCCCGGGCCGATCATGGTCACCGACGTCGCGCCCGCCATCGCGACCGGCAACACGATCGTGGTCAAGCCGGCCGAGGACGCCCCGCTGACCTGCCTGCTGCTGGCCAAGCTGGCGCTGGAGGCGGGCATCCCGCCCGGCGTCGTCAATGTGGTCACCGGCTACGGGCCGGAGGCCGGGGCGGCGCTGCCCGCGCACCCGCTGGTACGGCGGATCGGCTTCACCGGGTCCCCGGAGACCGGGACCAAGATCATGGAGGCTTGCGCGGCCGGCCTGGTCCCAGCACATGGAACTGGGCGGCAAGGCGCCCCAGATCGTGCTGGCCGACGCGGACCTCGACCGCGCGATCCCGGCCATCGTCCAGCATCACCCTCGACACCGGCCAGGTCTGCGCGGCGGGCTCGCGGGTGCTGGTCGGGCACGACCGGCGGCAGGAACTGGTCGAGCGGGTCGCCGAGGCGTTCGGCCGCGTGCGGGTCGGCCCGTGGCACGCCGATGTCCAGATGGGGCCGCTGATCAGCGCCAAGCAGGAGGCGAGGGTGCTCGGCTACACCGACATCGGCCAGGAAGAAGGAGCCCGGCTGGTGACCGGCGGCCACAAACTCACCGGCGGTGCCTACGACCAGGGCTTCTTCGTTGCGCCGACGATCTTCGACGAGGTCCGCCCGGACATGCGCATCGCTCAGGAGGAGATCTTCGGCCCGGTGCTGTCGGTGCTCACCTACGACGACGAGGAAGAGGCGCTGGCCATCGCCAATGGCACCCGCTACGGGCTCAATGCCTGCGTGTGGACCCGGGACATCGGCCGCGCCGTGCGGCTGGCCAGGGGAGTGCAGGCCGCTGGTCACCATCAACGGGTTCGGCTCGCGGGGGGTGATCGGCGCACCGTGGGCGGCTACAAGCACAGCGGTTTCGGGCGCACCATGAGCGCCGACTCGATCCTCGATTACACCCAGGTCAAGACCGTCGTCATCAACGCCTGAGGCGCCGGGAGGCAGGCACGTGGAGATCTCACTGGCCGGGAAATTAGCTCTGGTCACTGGCGCCGGACCGAACATCGGCAGCGGCATCGCCCTGGCCCTGGCCAGGTACGGGGCCAAGGTGGCGTGTAACGACATCGACACCGGCGCCGCGAAGGCCTGTGTGCGCGTATCGAGCGCAACGAAGGCACTGCGATGGCGGTCAGCGGGGACGTCAGCAATGAAGACGATGTCCAGGGTTGATCTGGGGCGGCCCTGGACCGCTGGGGCCGGATTGACATCCTGATCAACAACGCGGCCATCCTGGGCGGCCGCGGCCTGCTGAAGGAGAACCTCGACTTCTTCAACCGGGCGTGTGACGGTAGCCGCCGCGGGTAACTTCCTTTAACAGCAAGCACGCCGCCACCGCCATGATCGAGCGCGGCATCAGGGGCAGCATTATCAGCATCCTGTCCTCGAACGCGTGGCAGGGCGCGGGCGGGGTCATCGCCTACGCGTTCCACAAGGGCGGGCTGGCCAACTTCGTCCGGGCCGCGGCCATGGACCTGGCCCCTACGGCATCCGGGTCAACAGCTTCTCGCCCACCGCGCCCGCGCCGGACAACCCCGAGCTGCTGGCGGAGTGGAAGAAGACCGGCCGGCTTCGGCCGCGTCCTGCCGAGCCCCCGGACCACCCGGACTGGTGGCGGCCGGGCGGCCGGTTCGACGTCCGCGGCATGATCCCGATGGGCGTGCCGTCCACGCCGACCGACATCGGGCATTGCGTCGCCTGGATGTGCTCGGACTACGCCCGCCTGA
>CAVQPP010000150.1:0-16657 GCA_963714445.1 uncultured Actinomycetota bacterium | reverse complement strand
CCAAGGAAGATCAGCTCTTCCTCGTCAAGCCGGCCATCGCCTTCGTCGCGCACCGTGATGAGCGCGGAGAGCAGGTCATCGCCGGGCTGCTCGCGCTTGCCGGCCACTAGCGCGGTCATATACTCGCGCAGCGCGGCCTGCGCGGCCAGCACCTCGACCGCGGGCAAGGCTGTCGTCGACAGGAACGCGGCGGACCAGCCGATGAACAGCTTGCGGTCCTCGTACGGCACGCCGAGCAGTTCGCAGATCACCGCGACCGGCAGCGGGAAGGAGAGGGCTGAGACCAGGTCGACCGGCGGCCCGGACTCCTCCATCTCGTCGAGCAGCGCGTCCGTGTGCTCCTGGATGCGCGGACGCAGAGCGGCGACGCGCCGCGTGGTGAACTCGCGCGAGACCAGCTTTCGTACCCGCGTGTGCTCTGGCGGATCCATGTTCAGCAGGCTCTTGAACCGCTGCGGCGCGGTCGACAGACGCGGCGCGTCGGGCCGCATCGTCGCCTCGCGGCTGAACCGGGGATCGGACAGCACCGTGCGCACGTCGTCGTACCCGACGACGAGGTACGCCGGATCGCCGCTCGGCATCGTCACGCGCGCCACTGGGCAGCGAGAGCGCAGGTCGGCGTACTCGGGGCTGGGATCGAGGACTGATGGACGGGGGAAGGGATAGGACGGGTTCGCGGAATCCTCGGTCATGGCGGTTATCTGCCTTCGGTGCTGGCGGGGACGGAAGTCGAGGTCACTGGGAGTACAGCGGGGGACAGCTCAAGGCTCTGCGTCCCGCGGCGCACCGCGTCCTGCAAGCCGTAGTAGACCCCTGTCATGATGCGCCGCTTGATCGGCTCACTGCGGTTGACCAGCCGATACGCCGCCTTGCGCACCCTGACACCGGCCGCACCGGACACCGAGAACGCGCGCTCCTGACGCAGCTGGATGTCCCGCGACCGCTTCACCGAGGCCTCGCGGCCTTCCTGGAAAACTCGCGTCGCGCGATCCAGCGCCGCGTTCCGGTGCAGGTCCGGCGCGTGCATCGCCTCGGCGACCAGCGGCGCGAGGGTGACCGCGTCGAGCAGCGCGTGGTTGACGCCCTGGCCGAGGATCGGGGTCAGCGTGTGCGCGGCGTCGCCGGTCAGCACCAGCCCCGGCATCGACCAGCGCGGCACGATCGTGGTGAAGATGTCGAGCATTGACGTGCCCGACCAGCTGGTGACGTGCTCGCGGACCGCGCCGGACAGCTCGGGCGCGAGCTCGTCGATCCGCTCGTGCAGCGCGCCGATGCCCTGGCGTCGCAGCTCCTTGAGCTCGCCCTTGGGGATGTTGAAGCCGGTGCGGATTTGATCCGGGACGGTCGGCATGAAGACGCAGTGACGGCCCGCGAGCAGGCTGACACGGTATGTGTGCGGATCCCATGAAGACGGCAGCGGAATTTTGAACCAGATGAAGTCGCGGTCCAGCGGCAGCTTCTGGTAAGCGAGCCCGGACAGCTCGCGGACCTTGCTGAATCGGCCGTCCGCGGCGACCGTCAGGGCGGCGCGCACCTCCAGCGGTCCGTCAGGACTCTGGCACTGCACGCCGGTCACCCGGCCGCTCGCGTCGCGTAGCAGGTCCACCGCGGTGGCCCGGCGCAGCAGGCTGAAGCCCGGCAACGCCGAAGCCTCCTCGGCGATCGCGTTCAGCAGTGGCGGCTGCGGCAGCTCGGTGGGGTAGGGGCAAGGCCAGTCGAGCTTGGTGAAGTCGACGGCCAGCACGATCTCGCCGCCGTCGCGCACCTCCATCCGGCGCGTCTCCAGCGTGTGCTCGCGCACTGGCTCGAACAGCCCGAGCCGCTGCAGGATCCACACCGAGTCCGGGGAGATCGCCTCGCCGCGAAACGAGCGCTCGAAGTGCCCGCTCTGCTCCAGCACGACGACCTCGGTGCCGAGCTTGGCCAGCTCGAGCGCGAGCGTAAGCCCGGCCGGCCCAGCTCCGACGACGCAGACCCCTGTGTGAATGGTGCTCGGTTGACCGCTCAACGCCTTGCCCCCTGTCGCTATATACACTCCTTGCGCGAGCCTGCGTTTCGCGGCTAAAGGGTCACTTGTCCGAGTCGCCGCAATCAGCCTTCGGATAAGGGTTGGCGGACCGGTTGGACGGACCGGTCAGTCGGACCGTCAGCCTTCGAACGATCCGACCACCCAGATGCCCGGACGGGCCTCCACCGCCTGCGGCAGCCACGGTTCGCGCGGGTCGGACCAGTCGACGGCGCGCTCCAGGATCCAGGCGCGGGTGCGGTGGGCGAACTGGATCCACCGCCGGTCCCCGAGCCGTTCGGCCGCTTCGCTGAACGCCGTGAACGCGTGCAGCGCGGATTCCGGCCGACCGCATTGCAGTTCGACGACGGCGAGACCGCGCAACGCATCCGCGCGTCCACGTTCGTCACCGGCCCGCGTGCACTGGTCGAGCGCGTCGTGGAAGGTCTTCGCGGCCAGTGCCGCGTCACCCTCGCTCAACTGCACGTCGGCCAGACCGGTCAGGCAGCGCGCCGCACCGCCGGGATCGCCCGACTCGAGGTACAACGCACGCGCGTCCTCGTAGTGCAGCGCCGCCTGACGCACTCGCTGCTGCTGCCAGGCCAGGTCGCCCAGCGAGCGCAGAATTGCCGCCTCGGCCGCCGTGTTGTGGTCACGGCGCGCCGCGTCGAGGGCCAGCGCGTGCGTCTCGGACCACTCCGGCCACGCCGCGCGAGCGTCGAAGTACCCTGACAGGCTTTCGGTGAGCTGCCAGGCCAGCGGCCACAGCTCGGCGGTGTACGCCCGCCGTACCGCGTCGACCAGACCCGGCCCCTCTTCCTGGAACCAGTGCACCGGCGTGGTGCCGACCACTTCGGCCGCATCGGCGGGGACGTGCGGGTTGGCTCTGCCTGATTCGACCGTGCCGTATCGGGCGTCGTAGGGCACCCGGCTCGGCGTGAGTAGCGCGTCGGCGTACCGGGCCACCGCGAGGCACGCGGTGCACAGCCGCTCCACCGCCGTGGTGACCGTGATCGGGTCGTCCGCGGACAGCAGTTCGAGCGCGAGCGCTCTCAGTAGCCTGTGATAGCCGTAGCGCAGCGGGTATTCGCGTGCTGCCTGGCGCACCTCGAGCAGGTGCGACTGCAGCAGTTGGTCCACGGTCCGCTCGGTGTGTGCCAGCGTGTCGTCGAGCAGCGCGGCCGCGCTCCAGAGCGCGAAGCTCGGCACCGGCGCCAACGCCAGCAGCCGGAATGCCCACTGCTGCGCCGGATCCGCCTCGCGGTAGCCGACCAGCAGGCTGGCCCGCACGTCGAGATCTCCGACCACCAGTTCGGCCAGCCCGGCGCCCTCGCCGTCGAGCCGCTGCGATAGTGCCGCAGCGGTCCAGTGCGGACGAGCAGCGAGTCCGGCCCCTGCGACGCGCAGCCCGAGCGGCAGGTAGCCGCAGAGCCTTGCGATCTCCAGCGCGGCGTGCGGATCGTCGGTTATCCGCGAGCCGACGATCTCTTGCAGCAGTTGCTGCGCTTCCTTCGGCTTGAGCACGTCGAGCACCAGGTGCCGCGCGCCGTCCAAGCCGGCGAGCGTGCGCCGAGTGGTCATCAGTACGAACACGCCGGGGATCGCGGCCAGCAGCGGCCTGACCTGCTCCTCGGAGGCGACATCGTCCAGGATCACCAGCATCCGGCGCCCACGGGTGAGCCGCTGGAGCCGGTCTGCCATGTCCTGCGGGTTGGCCGCACTGGCTTGGGTGACGTCGGTGGCCGCTGCTGTCTCTGCACTCGCGGCGGACACATGGCCGCCGGTGGCCGCCGCATCCGTATCTGGCCCCTGCTCCAGTCGGTGCAGCAGGCGCGCGAGCACCTGATCCGGTGTCAGCGCCATTCCTTGCGCGCCGCGCAGCGGCACGAAGACCCGGCCGTGCGGGAACACGTCGGCGGCGCGCCGCGCCAACTCGACCGCGAGCGTGGTCTTGCCGACGCCCGCGCGGCCGCCGAGCGCCAGTATCGGCGCGGCGGCCCGGCCGGTGCGATCGGGGAACGCGCGCAGCGCCGCGGCGATCGCCTCCTCGCGGCCGACGAAGTCCGGCAGCGCCGGCGGCAGCCACACCACCGGCGCGACGACCGGTGCCGTGGTGACCGCCGGCTCGCGCCAGGCCAGGTTCGGGTCGGAACGCAGCACCCGCTCGTGCAGATGCCGCAGGCCCGGACCGGGCTCGATGCCGAGCTCGTCCACCAGCGAACGCCGGATGCGCGCGAAGGTCTTGAGCGCGTCCGACTGCCGGTCGGAGCGGAAGAGCGTGACCATCAGGTGCGCGTGCAACGTCTCCCGCAGCGGATTCTCGGCGGTCAACGCCATCAGCTCGCCGGTCAGCTCCTTGTGCCGGCCGAGCCGCAAATCCGCGGTGATCCGCTGTTCGAGCGCGGTCATCCGCTGCTCCTCCAGGCGCACGGCCGCCGCGGAAAGCGTGTAGCCGTGCGGGATCCCGGACAGCGCCACGCCGCTCCACAGACTCAGCCCCTCGTGCAACAGGCTGGACGCGGTGGCGAAGTCGCCGCGCTCGTAGGCAGCCTTCCCCGAGCGGTGCAGCGCCTCGAACCTGGTCAGGTCGAGGTCGTCCTGCGCCACCTGGAGGCTGTATCCGGGCGGGAGGGTGAGCAGCTGTTGGCCGCGCGCGCCCCCCGCGGGGTCGCCCTCCAACAGAATCCTGCGCAATTGCGAGATGTAGACCTGGAGCGTCGTACCCGCCGTACGCGGCGGTGAGTTGTCCCACAGCTCGTCGATCAGACTCTCGGTAGACACGGTCTCGTTCGCCCGTACCAGAAGTACCGCCAGCACGACCCGCACCTTCGCGGCGGTTGGCGTCCTCGGCGTCACGGTGACCGGTCCCAGGACGCGGAACCTCACTTCTGTCCCCTCCCTTCCCTGCATTACCCCGCTAGTAGTCCTGCAGCACCGCCACCGCCACCGTCGCGATCTCGCGGGACCCCTGGGTGAAGGTCAGCGTGACCGGGAAGGCGGGGTGACCGCCGGGGCCGCGTCCGAGCGGTCCGGCTTCAGCGGCGCAGTAGAGCGGAAGGTCGATCTCCGCGAATCCGCGGAATTTGGCGTTCCACTCCGTCAGCACGCAGTTGGCGGCCGAGAAGCCGTGCAGCTCCCCGGCGGCCAGGAAAGCGGCCTGCCGCGAGGCCTCCAGCAGCACCACCGCGGGCACGTGATCCGTGGCGTTGGCGGTGAATACCGGATGCGCGGCGTCGGGTATCACCCGAACGCGCAGCAGTCCGTCGTCGTGGGACAGCGGCAGGCTGATCACGACGTTGTGCGGATCGGTGCGGCCGATCGTCTCAGGGCGCGGCCGCGCGTCGTCCTGCCCGTGGCCCTCGGCGAACGCGCCGAACTTCTCGGCGCGGCTCGCGGCCCGGCCCCGGGCGCGGTGGTTCTGGTAGACCTTCGGCATCAGGAAGACCGTGCGTGCCCGCGCGGTCCCGCAGGTGATGCCGTCGATGGCGAGTTCGGCTTCGCAACGCAGCCCGCGCGGCACGCCGTTGACCACGTCAACCGGGTGCAGCGCCATGTCCACCGCGATGTGCGCGGTGTGCCCGTTGCGCCGCCACGCCTGCAGGCCGGTGATGCCGACCTCGGTGGAGGCGAGCACGACAGGACGCTGCGATGGGACGCGGAAGTACTGGTGCGCGACGAACAGCACCGACTGGCGCATCGCCTCGAGCGCGAAGCCCGGGTCGTGGAACGCGCCCGGTCCGTCGTTGAACAGCGGATGCGTGTCGGGCAGCGCCGCGGAGAGGGTGAAGTCCTGCGGAACCGGCGCGACGGTGCCGAGCATCAGGCCCTCGGCGGTGCTCGGCCGGTGCAGCAGATGGTGCGCCAGTCCGTGTCCGGAAAGTGCGGACCCGGCGGGAGGCGCGGAACCGATCGGCGCGGCGGGACTGCCGTTACCGTTGAACGTCGCGCCATTGATAGTCGTGCCGTTGACGGCTGTGCCGTTCATCTTCGTGCCATTGATGCCGGTCACGGCGGCGCCGTCGCCGCCGTTTAGCGCGCCGTTGGCGGCAGCCGCTATTGCTGACGCAGCGGACAGCGAACCGTCCGCTGCCGCGCCCTCCGTGTCACCCTGCACGAGATCGGCGGTGTAAGCCCACTGCCTCGCGGGAATCTCGGTCGACAAGGCGTCTCCTTCACGAGTTCGGACCCCGGTACCGCCGCGCCGCCGCGATTCGACCTCCCGGTGGCGCTCGCCGGCTCGGCGCTGCCCGAAAGGCTTGCGACGAGTCTGGCGATTCGATCCTCTCAGCGTCCTGTCAAGTCTCGGCCAAGCCGCGGCCAAGCCGAGTCGTTACTAGGGCCGAACTGGGACTTTCAGGACTCGGCGGTCCCGTCGAGCGCCGCTAACATGACCGCGAATCCACCGTTATCCCACCCTTCCCCGTCCCCGGTCCCAGCCCTGGAGGACTCCATGAGCCTGGTCAAGTCGATCAACCTGCTGACCCTCTTTCTGATCGAAGTCGCGGTGCTCGCCGCCGCCGTCGCTTTCGGCTGGCACCAGCACCAGGCCGTCGCCGTACGGCTGCTGATCGGCGTCGTCATCGCCCTCGCCTTCGCGATGAGCTGGGCCGTTGCCGCCGCGCCGCGCGCGAGGAACCGGCTGCGCGGCACGAATCTGGTCGCCTTCGAGGTCGTCTGGTTCGGTGTCGGCGTCGGTCTGCTCGTCGCCGCCGGGCACTCGGGTTGGGCGGTGGCTGCTCGCCGTCGTGGTCATCGTCTCCAAGGCGCTCGGAGCTCTCTGGCGCCAGTGAGCCGCGAGCCGTCTAGTCATCCGGCACCTGGTTTAAGCACCCCGCAAGAAGCCGTTCCTACCGTGAATCTCGACTCGTCCTCGACTACGTGCTGCCTTCGCCACGGATTCACAAGGGGCTGACTTGCTATGACCGTCGACGTGACCGGGACGGAAGTTCCGGCCAAGAAGCTCAGCCCGCTCAGCGAGCTGCGCGCGCTCAAGCGCGCGGGCCTGGCGGGCAAGCACGCGCGTGTCAGGGAGCTGCTTTGCGCGCTGATCGATGCCGATGACGCGCTCGACCTCGAAGCCGCCGGCGTGCTGCTCGGCGGCGAGACGCAGCGCGAGGAACTGGCCCAGGACAGCGGATTCCTCACCCAGCGCGTCGCGCTGCTCGGAAGTTCGACGCTTGACTCGCTGCCGCACCTGCTGACCGCGTCGCTGGTCGCCGGCGGCGTGCTGCCGCAGGTCCGCTCGGCGGGCTTCAACCAGTGGCAGTTCGAGATCCGGGCCGGCGCCCCGAACCTGGGCGACCTCAAGCCCGGCGTCACGGCACTGCTGCTCGACGACGCGGCGGTATATGAGGAGGTTGTCAATCCGCTGGATCTCGACGAGGTCGAGCGGCGCTGCGGGAGCTTCGCGGACCGGCTCGGCGACTGGGTCGAGGCGACCAAGCAGGTGCTCGGCGGCCTGGTCGTGCTCACCACGATCCCGCTCAGCCCGCTGCGACGCGACAGCGTGATCGACTACGGCCGCAAGGCGCGGCTCGAAGCCGCCTGGGACGCGATGAACGCCGCGATCCTGCGGCTCGCCGCGGAAAAGCCCGGCGTAGTCGTCCTCTCGGCGGCGTCGGTCTCCGGCCGCGTCACGCAGGCCTTCGCGACCGACCGGATGCGGCACGTCGCAGGACACATCTTCAGCAACGACTTCCAGAAGGAGTACGCGGCCGAACTCGCCCGCGTCGTGCGCGCCGGGCTCGGCCGCGCCGCCAAGTGCCTGGTATTCGACCTCGACAACACGCTGTGGGGCGGCATCGTCGGCGACGACGGCGCGGCCGCGCTCAAGATCGGCGGCGCGTACCCCGGCTCCGCGCACCTGGAGCTGCAGAAGTACGGCCGCGACCTGGTCGCGCAGGGCGTCATGCTCGCCGTCTGCTCCAAGAACGACGAGGACGTGGCCAAGGACGCGATCGCCAACCACCCGGAGATGGTGCTGCGGCCCGACTCCTTCGTCGCGGTGCGCGCCAACTGGGACCCGAAGCCCGGCAACGTGCGCGGCCTCGCGACCGCGCTCAACATCGGCGTCGACGCGATGGTGTTCGTGGACGACAACCCGGTTGAACGAGGCCTGATGCGCGAAATGCTGCCCCAGGTCACCACCGTCGAGCTGCCGGACGACCCGGCCGGATACACCGCGACCGTCGCGCGCCGCGGCGACTTCAACCTGATCAGCCTCACCGCCGAGGACCTGAACCGCACGGCGATGTACCGCGCGCAGGTCCAGCGCGACGAGCTGGAGAGCTCGTCCGGCAGTCTCGAGGAGTACCTGGTCGGCCTGGAATCGAAGCTGACCATCGAGAAGCTGAACGAGTTCAACACCGCGCGCATCGTGCAGCTGTTCGGCAAGACCAACCAGTTCAACCTCACCGGCCGCCGCTACACCGAGGAGGAGGTGCGCCGCCGCGCCGAGAGCGGCGAAGCAGCCTTCTTCGGCGGACGCCTCGCCGACCGCTTCGGTGACAATGGCTTGATCGCCGCGTGGACGGTGACCCGCGACGCCGAGGGCGCGTGGGAGGTCGAGAACTTCGTGATGAGCTGCCGGGTCTTCTCCCGCAACGTCGAGGACACCGTGGTCGGCCTGATCATGCGCGCCGCGAAGGCCGCAGGCGCGAGCAGCGTGCGCGCGTCCTTCAACCCCACGGCGAAGAACGCCAAGTTCGCGGGCTTCTACCCCGGCCTCGGCTTCGCCGCCGAGCAGAACGTCGACATCGAGAACCAGGGGCCGGGGCGCTTCCGGCACGACTTGCAGGACCTCGCCGAGCTGCCCCGGTGGATCGGTGTCATCCAGGAAGAGGAGATCAACGATGCCTTCTGAGCAGATCGTCCAGGACGTCATCAGCCAGCTGCTCGACGTCGACGCCGCCGCCCTCGGCATGGACCAGCGCTTCGCCGAGATCGAGGGCTGGGACTCCGTCAACGCCCTGCGGATCCTGGTCTACTTGGAGCGCGAGGTCGGCGGCTCGATCAACTTCGAGCGCTTCACCAAGGCCGAAACCCTCGGCGAGCTGGCCGGGATCGTGCACGACGCGCAGGCGGCCGCCGCATGAGTGCCGGCGCGGCCGACGCCACCAACGGCATCACCGGCACGACCGTCGCTCGCTTCCCCGCCGCGCGTAAGGGCACGTACACGTTCATCAAGGACGCGCGCGGTACGGCCCACGTGTACCTGATGACCGACGTAGACGCTACGCGGATCAAGCAGGCGCGCAAGGACGCCGGCGGGAAGATCAGCTTCGTGAGTTACGTGGTGAAGGCCGCGGCGGACGTCGTCGCGGCCAACCCCGAGGCGCGCGGCATTCTGCGGCCTGGCCTGCGACTCAAGGTCGCGACGGTCGGCGACGTGCACGTCAAGGTGCTGTTCGACAAGCAGACCGCCGACGGACAGCGCTGTGTCGTGTCAGGCACCGTATTCCGTGCCGAGCACGCAGGCGTCGACGAGATCCAGCAGGTCATCGAGACCTACAAGAACGCGACGCTGGAGGACCCGAGCGGTCCCTGGGCTCAGGTGGCGAGAGTGCAGAAGCTCCCGCTGCCGGTCGCGCGCCTCGCGTACCGCGCGGTGACGCGTAAGCCGGAGCGGCGCACCGCTCTGCAGGGCGTGTTCTCGGTGACGTCGGTCGGCCAGGAGCCGGTGCGCGCCATTTTCCCGATGATCAACGGTGCTCTCGGGTTCGGCGTCGGACGGATCGTGGACACCCCGGTCGTGCGCGACGGCGAGATCGCCGTGGCTCCGCTGTTCACGCTATCGCTGGCCTTCGACCACCGGCTGCTCGACGGAGCCCTCTCCGCCGAATTGCTAGCCGCGACTAAGGCGCGCCTCGAGTCCTGGGGCATTGAATAAGCGCGGTTTCAACTGAGCGATGTTTGAACTAATACAGTCGTCGAGGCGGTGATAAGGCTGTTCGGCGGTATCGAGCTCGCTCGCCCGAGCATCCGGGCCGCCTCCGGCTGGCCCAGCGGCTGGCTGCGCGACCGGCTCCGGACGCTGCCGCCGGGCGAGCGCTACGGCTTCGTCCGCGACGTGATCCGCGGCTTCGCGGCCGACCTGCTCGGCGACCTGTCAAAGGTCGACGACGACTGCGGGCTCGACGAGATGGACATGGACTCGATCATGATGATCGACCTCGGCGACCATCTCAGCCACGCGATGGACGAGGACCTGTCCGCCGTGGTCGCCGTCGGCTACCCCACCATCCGGGAGCTGACACGAAACCTGATCGGCCTCGTGTACAGCAACCAACGGTGAGTGTGGGGGAGCGGCCATGGACGACGACAGCGACGAGTTGCTCCGGTTGGTAGCGCAGCAGGTCGAGCTCGCCAACCGGCTCAAGGCTCGTATCCAAGAACTCGAAGACGAACGCGCCGCCCCGCTGGCGATCGTCTCGACCGCGCTGCGCCTGCCCGGGGGACTGACCACGCCCGAGGCCTACTGGCAGTTCCTGCTCGGCGACCGCGACGTAGCACCGCGCGTCCCAGACGTCGCAGCGTTCGATCCAGCGTTCTTCGGCGTGTCCCAGCAGGAGGCCGAGCACACCGACCCGCGGCAGCGCCTCCTGCTTCACACCGCCTGGGAGGCGTTCGAGCGCGCGGGAATAGCCGTGCGCCGACACGATCGGCTTAACGCAGGGGTCTTCATCGGCATCACCGCCGACGAGTACAGCGAACGCCTTGAGGCGGCCGCCCGCATCCCAGGCGACGCCGCCGGCCGAATCAGTCAGCAGATCGGCCTGACCGGACCCGCAGTCAGCGTCGATACCGCCTGCTCCTCCTCGCTAGTCGCGCTACACCTTGCTGCGCAGGCGCTGCGTCGCGGCGAGTGCCGGTACGCGCTGGCCGGCGGCGCGAGCCTGCTCTTCTCCGGCGGCCGGACCGACGATCTCGCGCCGGACGGTCGCTGCAAGCCGTTCACCGCCGCCGCCGGCGGCCACACGCGCGGCGAAGGCGTCGGCGTCGTCCTCGTCATGCGCCTGCGGGACGCCGAGCAAGAGGGTCGCCCGATCCAGGCCATCCTGCGCGGCAGCGCCGTCCTCCACGCCGGCACCCGCACCTCCACTGACGCGGCTGGACACGAAATCGTCCGAGCATCGCTCGACGAGGCGTGCGCAGCGCAGCAAGCGGTCATCAGTGCCGCGCTAGCCGACGCCGCCATCGCAGCCCACGAAATCGGCGTAGTCGAAACCCACGCCACCGGCAGCCTGCTCGGCGACCCGATCGAAGTCGCCGCACTCGACGAGGTCATCGGCGCTGCGGCCCCGCAACGTCCGGTGCGTGCGCTGCTCAGCACTCTGAAACCACGCCTCGGTCACCTCGACGGCGCGGCCGGCATCGCCGCTCTGATCAAGGTCGTCCTGATGCTCCAGCACGGCGTGGTCCCCGCCGCCGTGCCCCTCGAAGCCGGTGCGCTGACCGACTTCGTCCCCTGGGATCACGTCCATCTCCTGGTCCCGCGCGTGCACAGCCCATGGCCGATCGAGTACGACCGCCGCGTCGCCGGTGTCAGCTCGTTCGGGGAGAGCGGCACCAACGCGCACGCGATCCTCGAGGCGTACGTCCCTTCGCCGACAGAACCCACTCCCTCGCACCAGGCGACCCCGCGCCCGCAGCTGATCACGCTCTCCGCGCGGAACGCCACCAGCCTGACCGAAATGGTCGTCGCGCTGTCGTCGTACCTTGTCGCCACCCCACCGGAGAAGCTCGCCTCGGTCGCGCACACCCTGCACGTCGGCCGCACGCCATTCGAACACCGCGTCGCCGTCGTCGGCACCAGCGGCAGCGACCTGGCCGAAAAGCTGGCCGTCGCCGTCGGCCGCAGCAGCAAGGCCGATCGCGCCGACAACAACGCAGCCACCACCGGCACCACTCAGACCACGATCATCCTGCGCGTCGGATCAGGCGTCGTACGACTCTCCGGCGCGATCAACGCGCTGATCGCCGCGTATCCGCTGCTCGCCCCGATCGTCGGCGCCTCTGACCTGCCGCCTGCCGAACGGCTCAAGCGCCTGATGCTGCACTTGGGCCTGCGAGTCAAGTCCGAACGCCTCGGCCGAGCCTCCGGCGCCGCCGCAGCCGAGATCGCGTGGTCGGACCAGGTCCGCCCACTCATCACCGACGACACGGACGAGACCCCGACGCACCTCCTGCACATCCTCGCCGCGCTCTTCACCGCTGGCGCAGACCTGCGCCTAGACGCGCTGCGGCAGCCAGGCGCGCGCATCGTGGACGACCTGCCGACGTACTCCTTCCGCAAAAAGCGCTGCTGGATCGACGAGGGCACGGACGGCGGGGATGACCAGACGCCGGTAGCCGTAGCGTCGGCGCACGAGCCGGACCAACGCCTCGTCCGCGATTTCCTATTCAGCGAGCTGATGAACGTCGTACCGGCCCGGAACGCCTTCGACCCGACGCTGACTTTCATCGAGCTCGGCGGTGACTCGTTCGCCGCGATGCAGCTGACCGTGAGCATCGAGGAGCGTTACGGCGTGGAGATCCCGCTCGACGAGTTCAACGGCGACCTCCAGGCCAGCCTGCTGATCGACCGACTCACCAGCCGGATCGTGCAGGTAATGGATTGGACCTCGCACGGCGTGACCCGCAAAGATGACGATCCGTGTCCACCTTCGTACCTGGACGTGAGCTGTCCGCCGCCTTCTACGCAGACGTCGTACGCCCCATCCTCGACTGGGAGCAGCCTGGCCTAGTCCACTGCGCCGCGCTGATCGGCACCGGCTCGCAGGCCGTCGGATTCGACGACGTGCGCTCGACGGACCACGGCTGGGGACCGCGACTGGAGATCTTCGTGCGTCCGCAGGACCAGGCCGCGGCCGCGAAGCTCGTCACAGTGCTCGACGATCTGCTGCCGGAGACGTTCCTCGGCTACCCGGTGCGCTATCCGCGCCGGGACGGCAATCCGCCGCTGCATCAGGTCACGTTCAGCGACCTCGGCGCGTTTCTCAGCACCCTGCTCGGCTTCGATCCGCGCCGCGGCGCGTCAAGCGGCGACTGGCTGCGCACTCCGGCGCAGGCGCTGCACGAGGTCACCGGCGGCGCGGTCTTCCACGACGGACTCGGTGAGCTCGGTCCGGTCCTCGACACGCTCGCGTGGTACCCGGACGACGTCTGGCGGTACGTGCTCGCGTGCCAGTGGACGCGCATCGGCCAGGAGGAGGCGTTCGTCGGCCGCTGCGGCGAGGTCGGCGACGAGCTCGGATCGGCAGTCGTTGCGGCACGCCTGGCTCGCGACCTGATGCGGTTGTGCCTGCTGATGGCGCGCCGATACCCGCCTTACTCCAAATGGCTGGGCACCGCCTTCTCCCGCCTCCCTGCGGCAGCCGCGCTCACGCCGCAAATCCGCGCTGCCCTCGCAGCGACGACCTGGCAAGAACGAGAAGCGCACCTGTGCGCGGCCTACGAGGTCGTCGGCGCCTTCCACAACGGCGCTGGACTAACTGAGTGGGTCGATCCGACAGTGCGACAGTTCTACAGTCGCCCCTTTCGAGTGATCGGCGGCGAGCGGTTCGCTGCCGCGCTGTTCCGCACGATCCGCGATCCGTGGCTCGCCGGGCTGCCGGCGGTCGGAGCGGTCGACCAGTTCGCCGACAGCACCGATCTGCTCAGCCACACCGGCCGTCGCGGAACCTACTTCAACATCCCCGATGACCCAAGCGACCCGAATGACCTAGCTGACCTGCGCGAATAAAAAGTCATCGCGGCACCGATGAGTTTTCCGCGGGAGGGTCGTTTCATCGGGCAGTAGCGTCGGTGATCGAGCCGACCGCGCAGGCCAAGGAGACCGTCATGGATGGAAAGCTGGAACTGATCGTGCTACCGGTCGCGGACGTGGACCGGGCAAAGCAGTTCTACGCCGAGCAGCTGGAGTTCAAGGTCGAGGTGGACTACCAGCCGAACGAGGACTTCCGGGTCGTGCAGCTCACGCCGAACGGCTCGCGCTGCTCGATCGCGCTGATGCGCAACGACCGCCCGGGGCCGATCGAGGGGCAGGGACCGGTCAAGGGCCTGCACGTCGTGGTCACCGACATCGAGGCCGCGCGCGCCGAGCTGGTCGCGAAGGGCGTGGATGCGAGTGAGCCGTTCCACTTCGTCGACGGCCAGCAGACGCCCGGACCGGACCCGCAGCGTGGCGACTACAACTCCTTCGCGACGTTCGAGGACCCGGACGGCAACACGTGGCTGGTCCAGGAGCGCAAGAAGGACCCGTACGAGGCGGCCTGAGCACGCAGCGGGAGGAGCAGGGCCATGGAACAGCAGGCTGCCAAATCCGAGTCCGACATCTCCGCGTCCGACATCGCGGCTGCGATAGCCGGCGACGAGCACGCGTTCGCCCGCCTCGCTGAGCGGCATCGGCGGGAGCTGCACGTGCACTGCTACCGGATGCTCGCCTCGTTCGAAGAGGCCGAGGACGCCGTGCAGGAGACGCTGCTGAACGCGTGGCGGGCGCGTGAAGCCTTCGATGGCAGCCTGCTGTTCCGGGCCTGGCTTTACCGAATCGCCACGAACGTGTGCCTGGACATGCTGCGCCGCAACTCGCGCCGGCTGGCGAAGATGCGGTCGTTCGCGGAGGTGCCGTGGCTGCAACCGTATCCGGACCGGCTGCTCGACGAGGCCGCGCCTGTCGATCAGCAGCCTGAGTCGGTCGCCGTCAACCGGGAGACGATCGAATTGGCGTTCCTCGCCGCGATGCAGTTGCTGCCGCCACGACAACGCGCGGCGTTCATCGCGCGCGACGTGCTCGGCTGGCCTGCTGACGAAACCGCCGGCCTGCTCGGCACCAGCGTCGCCGCGGCCAACAGCGCCCTGCAACGCGCTCGCGGCACGATGCAGCAGAACCTTGCGACGCGGCGCAGCGAGTGGTCCGCGCCGGCTCTCGGCGCTCAAGACAAGGAGCTGCT
Organism: uncultured Actinomycetota bacterium; assembly: GCA_963714445.1. GTDB lineage: Bacteria > Actinomycetota > Actinomycetes > Streptomycetales > Catenulisporaceae > Actinocrinis. Next base: position 1,699 of record CAVQPP010000150.1, on the reverse strand, counting down.
GGAGAAGTTCATCGACGCCCACGAACGCGGCGACGCGGCGGCCGCGGTGGCGGTCGCCGCGCAGGACATCCGCGTCACGATGCCGCCGTACCCGTTCGTGTACGAGGGCATCGAGGCGATGAGGTCTCTGATGGACCGGGCCTTCGGGTCCGGCCAGGAGGGGGACTGGCGGCTGCTGCCGACCAGCGCCAACCGGATGCCGGCCGCCGCGAGCTACCTGCGTCGTTGGGGCGACTCGCGGTTCCGGCCGTTCAAGCTCGATGTGTTGCACGCCCGCGGCGATCTCATCGCCGAGGTCACAACGTTCGGTCCCGCGCTGTTCCCAGCGTTCGGGCTGCCGGAAGTGCTGTAGCTGTAGCCTGCGGCCGTAGCCAGCGCTGTCGCGTCCGGCTACGGTCACTCGGCGACGAACGTCGAGTGCGTCCACTGGAAGATCCGCAGCTCGCGGCCGTCGATGGTGACGGTCTCGGCCAGCGGTCGGAAGTGCTCGCTCCGGTTGCCCATGAACAGCTTCAGGTCGGCGTCGATCTCGTCGACCCGGCGCGCCGGGCCGCCGTCGGTCAGCAGGCAGGTGGGAATTCCGGTCAGGAAGACGTTGGGGATCGTGATCTCAGGCGACGCTTCCTTGGTGTCAACGGCCATCTCGGGTGCTCCTCTCCGTTCCGCGGGAAGTCCAGGACGTCCAGCGGTTTCCGACGGCGTCCGTCGCGCGGCCGCGCTTGGCGCGAACCGCCCGGAGTGCATCGCGTGGAGGGGAGGGCGCGGGCTCCGAGCGGTTCGCCGCCTGCGCGGGTTTTCAGCGCACTTATATGGTCCCGCCCGGAGCTAAAGCCGAACTTGGAGTAGCGCTAGGAACTGCTGCGCGGGTGGCCGCGGTAGGTGCCGAAGGACCAGTGGTTGCCCTCGGGGTCGGCGGCGGCGAAGTCGCGCGAGCCGTAGTCGGTGTCGTGCAGCTCCATGGTGATCGTCGCGCCGGCATCCTTGGCGCGCTTGTACAAGCCGTCCGGGTCGTCGGTGACGACGTATGCGCTGAACGCCCCTGGCCTCGCCGTTCGCTGCTCCTCGCCGTCGCGCTTTGAGCCGAGCATCACGCCGCCGCCGAGCGGCCAGGACAACTCGGCGTGGTCAACCCGGTCGCCTTCGCCGTAGACGACGGTCTCGTTGAAACCGAAGGCCTCGACGAGGAAGCGGATGAGGCCACGTGCGTCCCGGGCGCTGAGAGTCGGCCAGACCTGCGGCGCGGGCCCCTCGTCGGATGTACTCATGATCGCTCCTTTGGGTGTGCGCAGTCCTTTCGCCGCTCAGTCTTACGCGGCCTGCAGCGCATCGACTTGTACGTTTCGGAACGCATAGCCCTCGTCCGCGAGCCATCGCGTCGGGCTGCAGCCGACTAGCGTTCGGAACTCGCGGTTCAGGTGCGCTTGGTCGAAGTAGCCGCAGCGGACGGCCAGCTGCGCGAGCGTGATGCCCGAGTCGGACGTGATCAGGCGGCGCGTGCGGTCGAAGCGGATGACGCGGGCCGCCGCCTTCGGGGTCAGGCCGATCTCGGCGCGGAAGCGCGTAGCCAGCTGCCGGGTGCTCCAGCCGACCTCGTCGGCGAGCATTGAGATGGGGATGGTCCCGCGCGTCTTGAGCAGCAGTTGCCACGCGCGGGCTACCTCGTCGGGCACGGACAGTGCCGTCGTAGCAGGGAGGTTCG
>CAVQPP010000149.1:0-11320 GCA_963714445.1 uncultured Actinomycetota bacterium | reverse complement strand
GGGATCGCCACCGGATGGGTTCGCCACCGAAAGGTTCGATCTTGATCACCGTGGCGCCCAGCGAACGGAGCAGGTGCGTGCAGTACGGGCCTGCGTAGATCTGGCCCAGGTCGAGCACCACGATGCCGCTGAGCGCGCCGGCGCTTGGCGGCGGTCCGCTGGACGCCGGGGAGTTCGTCATCATTGCTCCGTCCGCGGGTTCGGATGTTGCGCGACCGAGCGTACTGCCCACTGGCATGTACACACATCAATATGGTAAGGCTGATGCAAATGGTCTGAGCAAATAGGCGGATGGCGAGGTGGCACGTGGTAGCGGTGGGCATCTCCGATCAGGACATGATCATGACTCCTGACCCCTCAGTGCGGCGCAATTTGCTCGACCGGGTCGCCGACGTCGGTATCGAGCACGTCACCGTGGGCGATCACATCACCTTCCATGGCGGCACGGGTTTTGACGGCATCGTGTCGGCCACCTCGGTGCTCGCCGCGCACGACCGGTTGTCGGTCACTATCGGGGTGTACTTGTTGGCCTTGCGACACCCTGTTGCGGTGGCCCGTCAGCTCTCGACCCTGAGCCAGCTCGCCCCGGGACAGCTCACGCTGGGTGTGGGCGTCGGTGGCGAGGACCGTGACGAGATCAGGAGCGTTGGAGTGGACCCGGCCACCCGTGGCAGGCGGTTGGACGAGGCGTTGAGCGTGCTGACCGAACTCGCTGACGGTGGCGCGGTCAGTCACCACGGCGAGCATTTCGACATCGACGCCGTTCGCGTGTCCCCGCCTCCCCGACCGCGAGTGCCGATCGTGATCGGCGGTCGCGGCGACGTCGCGATCCGGCGGACCGCGAGGCACGGCGACGGGTGGCTCGGCATCTTCTGTTCGGCTCGCCGGTTCGCCGAGACACGGCAGCGAATCCTGGACGCCGCGACCGCACTGGATCGGCCCGCGCCAACGTGGTTCGGCGTCAATGTCTGGTGCGGCCTGGGCGCCGACTCGGCGATGGCCCGAAGTCTGCTCGCGGAACGCATGCAGTCGCTCTACCGGTTGCCCTACGAGAAGTTCCAGCACGTCGCGCCTGCGGGCACACCGGCGGAGGTTGCGGATTGGCTGAGCGCGTTCGTCGACGCAGGCGCCACGCACGTGACCGTGGTGCCGGTGGCCCCGTCCGTGGAGGCCGGGATCGACGCCGTGGCCGAGGTGCGTAGCCAGTTGCTCGCGCGGACGGGCTGAGTGGCACACCTCCCCCGCGAGCCATCGGTTGATATCGACGCTACCCGGGGCTTACGCTATAAATGGTCAGACCGAATAGCTTGGTCCGTCCACACGGCGGTCCGGGTCACCATCGCACCGAGGAGGACGCACGAGGTCATGGACGACTTCACCGACGTGACGTACGAGGTCGACAACGGACTCGCGTGGATCACGATCAACCGGCCGGACCGGTACAACGCTTTCCGCGCACGCACCGTCGACGAGCTGGTGATGAGTTTCAAGCGGGCGTGGGGCAGCGACGAGGTCGGCGTCATCGCGTTGACCGGTGCCGGTGACAAGGCGTTCTGCACGGGCGGCGATCAGAAGCAGCGGATGGAGACCGGCGACTATGGCCCGTCCGCCAGCGGGCTGTTCGAGGTGGAGGCACTGCACCGGGTGATCCGTGACGTCCCCAAGCCGGTGATCGCCGCGGTGAACGGCTACGCGATCGGCGGTGGGCACGTGCTGCACGTGCTGTGCGACCTGACCATCGCCGCCGAGAACGCGTTGTTCGGGCAGAACGGCCCTCGGGTCGGCTCGTTCGATGCCGGTCTGGGTTCGGGATTCCTCACCCGCATCGTCGGTGAGAAGCGGGCCAGGGAGATCTGGTTCCTCTGCCGCCGCTACACCGCGACGCAGGCCGAGCAGTGGGGCCTGGTGAACAAGGTGGTTCCGGCCGATCAACTTCGCGCCGAGGTGCGGTCCTGGGCCGATGAGATCCTGCAGCTCTCCCCCACCGCGCTCAAGGTCCTCAAACAGTCGATGAACACCGACACCGAGCACTTCATCTCGATCGGCTCGATGGCCTACTCCAGCTTGAAGATGTTCGGGGAGACGGCCGAGGCCCAGGAGGGCATCACGGCGTTCAACGAGAAGCGCAAGCCCGACTTCGCCGCCTACCGCGGCAACTGACCGGAATCGGCTGTCCAGATGCGACTCACGGAGGAACAGGGCGGTTTCGCCGACGCGGTGTGGGCCTTCTGCCGCAAGGAATGCGGGACGCTGGCACAGCGGGACGGGCTCACCGATGGCGGCCGGTTGTCCAACAGCAGGGAACTGCTGGCCGAACTGGCGAAGTTGGGCTGGCTGGGCGTGTCACTGCCCGAACGGTTCGGCGGTGGCGGGGCGGGTTTCGTGGACGAGTGTGTCTTCCTGGAGCAGACCTCGCGCGGGCTGGCGCCGATCACCGGCTACTCCACTGGTCTGACCGCGGCCCAGACCTACCTGAAGTGGGGTTCGGACGAGCAGTGCCGCACCATTGTCGGCAACCTGGTCGCGGGCAGGATGGAAGCCATCGCGCTGTCGGAACCGGGTGCCGGCTCCGATCTCGGCGGGGTGCGGCTCAAGGCCGTCCGAGACCGCGACGACTACGTTCTCGATGGGCAGAAAGACCTGGATCTCGGCCGCGCACGTGGCCGAACACCTGCTGGTGCTGGCCAGGGAGGACGATGCAGGCGGCAAGCACGACGGCCTGACCTTGCTGATGGTGCCGACCTCCTGCTCCGGTCTGACCATTCGCGGGATCGAGACCATGGAGGCGCACACCGTCAACGACGTGTTCTTCACCCAGGTCCGGGTACCTGCCACCGCAGTGGTCGGTCGGCCCCGGGAAGGCTGGCGTCAGCTGATGCGCGGACTCGGCGTTGAGCGGTTGATCATCGCGGCCATGAGCCTGGGGGCAGCGCGGCGTGCGCTGGACGACGTCGTCGACTACGTGGGCCAGCGCGAGCAGTTCGGCCGCCGGATCAGCAGTTTCCAGACCATCCGCCACCGGATCGCCGATCTGGCGACTGACATCGCGTTCGCTCGGTCCTTCCTCTACGCCGCCGCCGCCCGGGTGGACGCCGGACAGGACGACGGCCTGGCACGGGACAGCGCGATGGCCAAGCTGCGGTGCACCGAGATCGCGAAAGCCACCACCTTGGAGGCCATGCAGATGATGGGTGGGTACGGGTACGCGCGGGAGTACGGGATGGAGGGCCAGGTGCGGCGGGCGTTGGCACCGCCGATCTACGGTGGCACCAACGAGATTCAGCGGGAGATCATCGCCGAGGGCGTGCTCGGCCGGGCCGAGACCCGGGCGAGGACGGCGTGATCGGCGAGCGGCCGCCGTTCGCCGAGGACGTGCTGGCTGGCAAGCGCGTGCTGATCACCGGTGGAGGCACCGGGCTCGGCCGGGGCGTGGCCGCCCGGCTTGTCGCGCATGGCGCCCAGGTGCACCTGTGGGGCCGTCGGGAAGCCGTGCTGGCGGAAGCGGCGGCCGAAGCCTCCGCCGACCGGCCGGGGAGCGTGCGCTGGCAGACCGTGGACGTCCGGCGGTTCGAGCAGGTCGACGGCGCGATGGAACGGATCTGGACCGAACACGGCCCTCTGACCGGGCTGATCAACAACGCGGCAGCCAACTTCATCGCGCAGACCAAGGATCTCAGCCCCAGGGCGTTCGACGCGGTGACCTCGACGGTGATGAACGGGTCGTTCCACACCACGCTGGCCGCCGGGCGCCGGTGGATCCGCGACGGGTTGCCGGGCAGTGTGTTGTCGACCTTGACCACCTGGGTGTGGACCGGCTCGGCGTTCGTGGTGCCCTCGGCGATGGCCAAGGCTGCCGTGCACTCGATGACCATGTCCCTCGCGGTGGAGTGGGCCCGCTACCGGATTCGGCTCAACGCGCTCGCGCCAGGGCCGATCCCGACCGACTACGCCTGGGAAATGCTCAACCCCACGGACAAGTCCTCCGTCGGCGCGACGCAAGCAGACCAGATCCCCGCCGGGCGCCCCGGCACGATCGACGAACTGGCCAACCTCACGATCTTCCTCCAGTCCGACGCGTGCGACTACCTGACCGGCCAGACGATCGCGATGGATGGCGGTCAGATGCTGGCCGGCCCCGGCACGTTCGCCGGGCTGAGCAGCCTGACCGACGCGGACTGGACCGAGATCCGGGAACGCAGCCAGGCAGCCACCTCGGCCAGCAAGGCGACCAGGTGGGTCTGAGGACTGGAAACGAGCGGTTGCCGGGCCGCGGCGCCCGCCGCCGCGAGCGCGGTCAGTCCACTGTGGACCGGTAGGTGTAGGACGGGCTCCGGGTCAGCGCGAACTCGAAGATCCCGAACCGGCCACGCCGGCCCAGGTGAACGCGGTGAGCCGGTCGGTCAGTGCGGAGTCCAGCCCGCGCGGGGTCACGGTGCCATCCAGCGGGTAGACGTCGTGCTCGACGTGGTCGCGGCCGAGGGGACGGCCGTGGTGGCCACCGTATCCGGCGCCAGCCAGGTAGCCGCCTCGGGCCGACGCGTCGGCATCGACCAGGTACGTCTTCCCGCCGGCCGTGCGGACCTCGATGCGGCCGCCGCGCAGATCCCGTCCTTCGGAGAAGGCCAGACCGTGGCGGACGTCGATGATGTCGTCGAGTTCGCCACCGGTGTGCAGGACGGCACCCTCCAGCAGCATCCGCTCGTGCTCGCGCGTCTCCACCAGGAGAAACCCGATACAGCGATCAGGAAACTGTGCCTGGCACCAGATGTGCAGGCCCTGCCCGCCGGCCATGCTGCGCACGCCGCGGGACCGGTCGCGCTGCCCGTACCAGCCCGCGACGTCGTGCCCGCGGCCGTCCACCCGCAGCACGCCGTGGTAGTGGCCGGACTGGAAGAGGTGATCGAAGGCGGTCGGTGCGCCGCCCGCGTTGGTGACCTCCACCTCGCCGAGCCAGGCCGGTGTCCGCGCGGTCCAGGTGACGTCGAGTTGGGCGCCGATGGGGTTCGGACCGAGCTCGATTCGCCACTCGCGCAGGGGTTCCACGACCTGCCAGGACAGTGCGCCCACAGTGGTGGCATCACGCAGGGCCGACATCTCGGTGGCAAAGCGCAGGTTGCGCTGTTCCGCGTCGGTCACCAGCACCACGAAGCCGTCGGCCACGTCCCGGGGCGGATACAGGCCGATGCCGAGGATGATCGATGGCGCGGTGGCGTCGGTCGCGTGCAGGTTGAACATGAAGCGGTCGAAGAAACGCTCCGGCATGCCCGGGGTCACCCCGGTCACCAGGTCGTCGACGAACGGATCCGGCATCAGGGCTCCTCGGCTTCGTCCGGTGGTGCGAGTTCGGCCGCGCGGTGTGCGGCGGCGAGAAACGAACGCACCTGCGTGGGATCGGCGTAGTAGTCGTCGCCCACCCGCGCGCGCGGCGCCGCCTGCATATTCGTAGAGAACCGCGAGCTTCCACAGCGCCAGCGCGGTGTACCAGGGTAAGCCGGCCAGTTCTCGGCCGGTACGCGCTGGTAGCGCTGCGCCAGCTCGCCCGACCGGGGTAGCCGTCCTCCAGCATGGCCATGCCCCAACTCGCGCGGTCGGGGTGCGCGGTTCGCTCTTCTCCGGCTACGGACGCCAGGAAATAGCCCACGGTCGAGCAGCGGGTCGCCGAGCCGTTGCCAGTTCCCAGTCCAGGACGGCCACGATCCGCCCTGGCGGGCCAGGAGCGAGCACGACGTTGCCGATGCGGTAGTCGTTGTGCACGATCGTCGCCGCGGACTCGTGTCGGTACGTGTGCGGCCCCCAGCCAGTCCTGGATCGGCGCGAAGTGCCGGGGCGGGTCGCCGTTGTCATCGGCGACCAGTCGCTGCCGATCCCGGGCCAGGTGCCGGGCGTTGAAGCCCTCGGGCCGGCCCAGCGCTGGCCAGTCCGGCCCGCCGCGCCAGTCGACCTCGTGCAGATCCGGCGAGCGTGTCGACCATGGCTTCGGCGATCTGCTCCCGTCCCCGGGTCCTGGGCGTGTCCAGCGGCGCGGGGCGTCAGGTGGGTGACCACGGGACCGTCCGCGAAGCTCATCAGATAGCAGGGCACGTCGAGGATCTCGCCCTCGGCTGCGGTGGCGAGGACGGTGGGCACCGGGACAGCGGAGTCCCGCAGGGCGTGGATCAGGCGGGCCTCGCGGAGCATGTCGTGTGCGCCGGGCGGGGTGGGTGGCGGCGGCGGTCTGCGCAGCACGAGCCGCCGGTCTCCGGCGGTGAGCAGGAAGGTCAGGTTCGAGTGGCCGTCGCCGATCCGCTTGGTGGTGATGGTGCCGTGCGCCAGGTCGCGCTCGGCCAGGAAGCGGTTCAGCGCGTCGAGCGTGTCCGGGGTCCAGTTCCAGCTCATCGGCGCGCCATCACCGCCCGGTGAACCGGGGTACGCGTTTGTCCTTGAAGGCGGCCAGTGCTTCGGGCATGTCCTCGCTACGGGTCAGCAGGGCCTGGCCCCGGTTCTCCAACTCCAGCGCCGCGGCGTAGGAGGTGATCTCCTGGTTGCGCTGGATGGCCCGCTTGGACAGCGCACACCACCTGGCGAGTTGGCCGCGATCGTGGCCGCCATGGCCACCGCCTCGTCGAACAAGGTCTCTGCGGGGTACAGGTGGTTGGCCAGGCCGATCCGCACCGCCTCCTCGGCATCGACGAGCCGGCCGGTGAACCCGATCTCGGCAGCCCGGCCCGGCCCGACCAGCCGGGTGAGGTTGTAGGAGGTGCCGAGTTCACCGACGGACAGTCCGACCCGGACGAACGCGGCGCTGAACCTGGCGGTCGGTGCGACCAGCCGGATGTCGGCGGCCAGGGCGAGGGCGAATCCGCCGCCGGTGGCCGGGCCGTGCACGGCGGCGATGACCGGGCACGGCAGATGCCGGATGGCCTGGATGCCGCCGGTCGCGGTCTCCTGGAACTTCAGGAACTCGCGGACTCCCATGCGGGTGATGACGTCGATCTCGTCCAGGTCGAACCCGGCGCAGAAGGCCCGTTCGCCGGTTCCGGTCACGATGAGAGCGCGGATCCCGCTGTCCCGCAACGTGCGTGCGGCCGTGCCGTACTCGTGGAACATGGTGACGGTCTGCGAGTTCATCCGGTCCGGCCGGTTCATCCGCAGCACCGCGATGCCGGGTTCGAGCAAACCCAGGGTGAGGGTGTCCAGCGGGGGGACATCCAGCCGGGTCGTGGTTGTCGCACGGGTGCTGGTCATGCCGGTCACCTCCCGGTGAATGCCGGTGGGCGTTTGTCCTTGAACGCGGCCAGTGCTTCGGGCATGTCCTCGCTCCGGGTCAGCAGGGCCTGCCCGCGGTTCTCCAACTCCAACGCCGCGGCGTAGGAGGAGATCTCCTGGTTGGCTTGCAGGGCGCGTTTGGACAGTTGCACGCCGCCCGGCGAGTTGGCGACGATCGCGGCGGCCAGCGCCAGTGCGTCGTCGAGGAGAGCGTCCGGGTCGCTGACCGCGTTGACCAGACCGATCCGCGCTGCCTCCTCGCCAGGACGAGACGCCCGGTGAAGCAGATCTCGCTGGCGTGGGCGGGGCCGACGAGCCGGGTCAGCAGCCACGAGGTACCCAGATCGCCCGCGGACAGCCCGATTCGCACGAACGCCGCGTTGACTTGGCGGTCGCGCCGGCCGACGGATGTCGGCGGCCACGGCGAGTGCCAGCCCGCCGCCCGCGGCGGGCCCGTTGACGGCGGCGATCACCGGCAGCCGCATCGTCCGGATGGCCAGCAGGGCGCGGGCGGCGCGTTCCTGCTTGTCGAGCATGCCCAGCGCACCGAGACCAGCCAGTTCGTCGGCGTCGGCGAGATCGTAGCCGGCGCAGAACGCCCGGCCTGCGCCGGTGAGCACGACCACCCGGCAGTCGTCGTATCGCCAAGGGCCAGGGCGACGTCTTCGAGTTCGTCGAACATCGTGTCGGTCTTGGCGTTGTACCGGTCGGGGCGGTTGAGGGTGATCACCGCGACGCCGGGCGCGGGCTCACCGACCAGCAACGTCCGATAGGCGGGGGTGCGTTCATCGTTGGCTCCGCTCGGCGGGATCGGTGGGTTCAGCGGAACTTCGGCGCTCGGCGCTCCAGGAACGCGGCGATGCCCACGGCGGCTTCACCGTGTTCGAACAGGTCCTGTTCATGGGCAGCCTCGACCACGAAGCCCTGCTCGATCGGCAGGTCGAACGCGGCGTCGACGCTGCGCAGCACGGCCAACTGGGCGCGCAGCGACGCCGCGGCCAGTTCGCAGGCCAGGTCCAGCGCCGCGTCGGCCGCGTCGCCATCGGTGAGCCGGTCGACGAGGCCGATGGCCAGTGCCTCGGCCGTGTCCACCTGGCGGGCGGTGAGCATGATGTCCAGCGCGCGGCCCCGGCCGACCAGCCGCGGCAGCCGCTGGATGCCTCCGGCACCGGGGATCAGACCCAGCTTGACCTCGGGCAGGCCCAAGCGTGCACGGGGTCCGGCGACCCGCAGTGTGCAGGCCAGCGCCAGTTCCAGGCCACCGCCGAGGGCGAGGCCGTCGACAGCGGCGATGGACAGGAATCCGGCGGCGGCGATGCGATCGTTGACCGCGCGCATGCGGTCGCCGTAGGCGGTGAACTCGCCGCGTCGATGGCGGACATGTGCTTGATGTCCGCCCCGGCCGCGAAGAACCCGTCGACGGCCGAACTCAGCACCACGACCTTGATGTCACCGGCGGCCTCGGCCGCGTCCACGGCGGCATGCAGGCGTCGAGGATCTCCGGTCCGAGTGCGTTGGCCGGAGGCCGGTCCAGGGTGAGGAGGAGGATTCCGGCGCGGTCTCGCGCCGGCGCACGACATCGTTCATGATCTCCGCTCCGCTCGTCAGGCCCGCCGGGGAAACTGGCTGAAGTCGGGCTGGCGCTTGTCCTTGAACGCCTCGCGGCCTTCGCTGGCTTCCTCGGTGCCGTAGAACAGCAGGTTGGCGTCGTGAGCCAGCTGCTGGATTCCGGCGTAACCGTCCTGGGTGGCGTGGAAGCTCGCCTTCACCAGCCGCAGCGCGAACGGGGAGAGAGCCAGCATCTCCCGGCACCAGCGCACGGTTTCCGCCTCCAGGTCGGCCAGCGGCACGACGGTGTTCACCAGGCCCATCTCCAGCGCCTGCCGGGCGTCGTAACCACGGCAGAGCAGCCAGATCTCCTTGGCCTTGCGTGCCCCGACCAGCTCGGTCAGCAACGACGCCCCGAACCCGCCGTCGAAGGACCCGACGCGCGGGCCGACCTGACCGAACCGGGCGTTGTCCGCGGCGATGGCCAGGTCGCAGACCAGGTGCAGGACGTGGCCGCCGCCGATGGCCCAGCCGGCGATCATGGCCACGATCGGCTTCGGAGTGCGGCGCATCTGCACGTGCAGGTCGGTGACGTGGAATCGGCCGGTGGCGTTCGGGTCGGTCTGGTAGCCGCTGTCACCGCGGACCCGCTGGTCGCCGCCGGAGCAGAAGGCCCGATCACCCTGCCCGGTCAGCACGATCACCCCGACTCCCTCGTCCTCGCGGGCTTCGGTCAGCGCGTGCGAGATCTCCACCAAGGTCTGCGGCCGGAAGGCGTTGTGCACTTCGGGCCGGCAGATGGTGATCTTGGCGATGCCCTCGTCGCTGCGGTCGTAGCGGATGTCGGTGTAGTCGCCGTGCTGGTGCCAGACGACGGCGGTGTCGGTTGCGGCGGTCAACGGCTCTCCGTTCAGGCTCGGGCGGACACGGTCGATCAGGCCATGATCAGGCCATGGTCAGGCCGCCACTGACGGAGAGGGTCTGGCCGGTGATGAAGCCGGCTCCGTCGGAGGCGAAGAAGCCCACGGCCGGGCCGATGTCCTCGGGAGTGCCGAGCCTGCGCATGGGCACCGCCCTGGTCATGCCGGCGATCACCTTCTCGGCATCACCGGCTCCGTCGGCGAAGCGGCGCAGGGCCGGGGTGTCGGTCGGGCCGGGGCAGATCGTGTTGGCGGTGACGCCCTTGGCGGCGACCTCGCGGGCCAGGGTCTTGGTGAACGCGATGATGCCGCCCTTGGCTCCGGAGTACACCGATTCCAGCGACGAACCGACCCGGCCCGCGTCGGAACCGATGTTGATCACCCGGCCGAAGCCGCGAGAGCATGCCCGGCACAACCGCGTGGATCACTCGCAGGGCGCCCTTGAAGTTGACGTCCAGGATGCGGTCCCAGAACTCCTCCGTGGTCTTCACGAACGGCATGAAATCGTCGAACCCGGCGTTGTTGACCACCACCTCGACCGGTCCGAACTCCGCTTCCACGGTGCGCACGGCGACGGTCACCGACCCAGTGTCGGTGACGTCGATCGGTACGGCGGTCGCGGTGCCGCCCTCGGCGCCGATCTCCTTGGCGGTCTGCTGCGCCAGTTCCAGGTTGAGGTCGGCCACGGCGACGCGGAAGCCCTGCTCGCCGAGTGACCTGGCGATGCCCCGGCCGATGCCCTGGGCGGCGCCGGTGACCAGCGCGACGCGGTTGCTCATGCGGATCTCGTCCCTTCTGTGATGCGGATCAGTGGGTGGCGCCGGACCACGACACCGGGCCCGCGATGATGGAATGGCTGGTGAGCCTGCGACCGAGCACGGACTGGGCGGCGCGCGCGGCCTCGATGACGCGATCCAGGTCGAGGCCGGTGTCGACGCCCATCTCGTGGAACATGCCGACCAGATCCTCGGTGGCGATGTTGCCGGTGGACCCGGCCGGGACGGGACAGCCGCCCAGTTCGCCGAAGCTGGATTCGAAACTGCGGCAGCCTGCTTGCAGCGCGGCGTAGGCGTTGGCCAGACCTTGACCGCGGGTGTTGTGGAAGTGCGCGGTGAGCTCGACATCCGGCAGGCGCTCCAGCGCGGTGTCGAAGAACCGCTCGACGTAGGCGGGGTTGGCCATGCCGGTGGTGTCGCCGAAGCCGATCTGGGTCCGCGCCTGCCTCGGCGAACTGCTCGGCCAGATCGAGTACCCGCATCATCGGCACGCTGCCCTCGAACGGACAGCCGAAGGACGTGGCGATCACGGCGCAGAACTTCAACCCCTCCGCCACGATCCGCTTGCCCATCACCCGGACGTCGGCCATCGTCTGCTCGACCGTGCGGTTGATGTTGCGCTTGTTGTGGGTCTGCGAGGCGCTGACGAACAAGGTGGCGTCGGAGAACAGTTCGCGCACCCGCAGCGCGTTGTCCAGGCCCCGGCTGTTGGGGATCAGCACCATCCGCTCGACCTGTGGTGGCAGGTCGATGCCGCGCAACACCTCCACTCCGTCCGCCAGTTGGGGGATGACGTCCGGTCGTACGAAGCTGGCGACCTCGATGCGGGTG
>CAVQPP010000148.1:0-8635 GCA_963714445.1 uncultured Actinomycetota bacterium | reverse complement strand
GGCCTGGACCGGGCCGCGAGCACGGCCGGGTCGGGCTGGCTGCCGCCGGCCCGCTGGGGTGAGCCGTTGCGGGTGACTCAGCCTGGACTCGAGGGCGGGCGGGTCAATGGGCCGCATGGTCAGGTGGGCGTCGCTGACCGCGGGTGAGCGGCGGCGGCTGGTGGCGCCGGGCGGCGGGTCGTGCCTGCTGGCGGTGCGCGCAGGCGGGGGCCGTTCACCGCGTGGGAGCCGGTGCTCACCCGCGTGTCCCAGGGCGGTCCGGGGACAGGTTCGAGCCGCGGTTCCCCTCGGTGCATCCGCACCAGGCTGCGTCATTCGATGGCGGTGGCGACCCTGGAACGGCTGGTCGGCGGCTTCTATGTGCAGGCCGCGCAGCTGGCCGCGGCGACCGGTGGCGGGGGGGCCGGACGCGGCGCTGGCGCTGTACCTGGCCAAGGCGGACCCGCTGATGGTGCTGCGCGACCTGCTCGGACACAGCTCGGCGCTGGTAACCGAGGCGTATCTGCGCAGGCTGGACATGACGCGGATCTACGCCGAGGCTTACCAGCAGGCCACGTCCGGGGTCGCGGGGGAAGCGGAGCGGGCGGCCGCGGGCCGTGAGGCGTGCAGCGAGTTCGGGACCGGCACTGGTGATGCAGACGACGGTGAGTCCGGTGCTGACGGCGGGGGCTGGTGATCCAGGCTGAGGTGCTGACCGATCCGCTGGGGATCGGGTGCGCGTTCAGTGACGGGCGCCGCCGCCGGCTCCTGGTGGGCGAGTCCGGGGCGCCGGGGCTGGCCGGTGACCTGCTGACCGGTCTGCGCGGGCCTGGTCTGGCCGCACGGGGAACTCGATGCCGCGAACTCTGTCGGCGTGTACCTGACCGGGCTGCGCGACATCTGCCGGTTCATGGCGGCGCGCGAGGCGGGCGGCGGCGCCGCCGGGCTGACCCGGGCAGTGCTGGCCGAGTACTGGATGCAGGCCGGGCTGAAGCGCGAGACGGGCGACCCGCCGGATGCTTGCTGGGCTTCGCCGATGACGTGGCAGGCACCCTGAGGCGCGGGGGTAGGCCGCCCTGGCGGCGGGACGGCGGTTCCTCGCCAGGACCGGGGCAGTGATCCGCTGGCCGCCCTATTTAGAGCACGGGCAATGGGCGCATCTGCACAGGCCACTATGCCGGCGGATCGCCGGTGAGTCGTTTGGCCGTCCATCAGCGGGCGGTGGCGGCTGCCGTGCGCGGACGCGACCCCGCAGACGGCCAGTGGTCGCTGGGAGGAACCTGCGATGGCTGATGCTGCACCGCGGCCCCCCTCAGCGCCGCTGCAGGCCGCCGGGTACCTCGGGGGTGCCGGAACCGAGCCTACGTCCACCGCCAGTGGCGGAGTACCGGCACGATCCTGACCGAGCTGTTCCCGGACGCCCGGACGTCGTCCTGCAGCCTATCAGCTGCTGCTGGGAGTGTTCTTGCGGGGTTGTTCCCGGACGGGATCGCTGACCTTGGGCATCGGCGACATCGACTGGGCCGGTGACGCGGCGGTGCTGCTGACCTATATCAAAAGGCGGACTGCGGCGGAGTCCGTGACGTTGCCGCGGCGGGCGGTGCGGCTGCTGGAGCAGTGGCTGCAGCATTCTGCCATTACCCGCAGCCGCGCCCCCGCGCGGCTGGCCGGCCAGTTGTGGCTGCACTGCAGCGGCCGCAGCGACCACCGCTGGCAGACTGCGGTGGATTCTGAGCGGCAGCGGCTGTGGGGTGACCGTCACGGTATCGCGGTGGACCGGCGGCGGGTCCGGACAACGAGCCTGTCGTTGCGGGATCGCGGTGCCTGGCACGGTTCGGGCCGGTCGCTGATCGACCCCAACCATAGTGCGCAGGTGGAGGCCGATCATTACCTGACCGCGGCGACCCCGGCGCAGCAGGAGCAGGTGGACTCCATCATCGAGCAGGGTCAGGGCGACATGGTTCGCCGGGCGGCACCGCCGGTGGTGCTGTCCAGCACCGAGCTCGCCGAGCTGGCCGCCGCGCTTCCGGCCTCGCTGGCCGGGCTCGGGCTGGCCGCGGCGGCCGCCGGCGCGCTCGTGTCCGGCAGCCAGGACGTGTTCGTTGCCTCCTGCACCGACCCGCTGTCGGGACGGCACGGGCCGCCCGGGAAGCCGTGCCCGGCCCGCCCGTGGGTGTGCCTGCTCTGCCCGCTGGCCATCTTCGCTCCCCGCCACGCCGCGAACTTGCTGCGGCTGAAGGCGTTCTTCGCCCGCCAGTGGCGGCAGATGCCGAACGCCCAGTTCATGGCCACCTTCGGCCCGTATGCGGCCCGCATCGACCAGGTCCTGGGGCTCTACCCTCCCAAGGCGCTCGCCGGGCTGGCCGTCACCATCCGCGATGACGACTCAGGGCTGCCGCTGCGGCCCGAGGAAGGCACTCGGTGAGCCGCCCGGCAACCGGGCACCTCATGCCGTCGGCTTCGCCGTTCACCGGATCGCAGGTGTGCGCCGCAGCCGGCCTGACGATCGCCGCGGGCGGGCGGCCCGTGCCGTTCGACCAGGACCTGTGGGACTTCTGCGGCGTCGAGGGACTGCCCGTGCAGATGTACCCCGGTCGGCTCCGGCTGGACTTCACCGCGATCACCGACCCGCGGTGGCGGCTGGTGGCCAAGGAGTACATCTTCGCCCGCCTGGCCCCCGCCCATCCGGTGGTCGCGGTGCTGGCAGGCGCCTACCGGATGCCGCTCACCCTGCAGACCTGCGCCAGGCGGATGCCCGAGGTGGCCGGCTGGCTGAACTGGCTCACCGGGCAGCAGATCACCTCACTGGACCACCTCACCCAGGATCACTGCGATCGCTACCTGGCTGAGCGGTGCCGCCGCAAGGACAAGGCCGGCCAGGTCATCGGCACCCTCAGCGCGGGAACCCTGCAGGCGGTGGCAGCGGTCATCATCGAGCTGGGCGCCTACGCAGAGCTGTTCACCGCCGACCGCTACCGCGACGGCTTCACTCCCTGGAAGGGGCGAACCGCCTCCCAGGTCGTCGGCCTGCGGTCGGCGGGTCAACAAGACCCCGCCGGTCGGCCAGCAGCTGCTGCAGCCGCTGCTGGCGGCGGCGTTCTACCTGGCCGAGACGCTGGGACCTCACGTGCTGGCCCTGCGCGACAGCGTCCGCGACGACCGCCTGGCCAGCGAAGGCCTGCGCACAGCCGGGCCGGCCGGGATGAGCTCGACAAGGTGCTGCAACATCACATCGACCACAGTGAGCCGCTGGTGTCGATCGGCACCCGCACCATCAACCGGCGACTGGCCGCGGACTGGGCCGCCGACGACCCGCTCCTGCCCGTCAGCTACGGGGCGCTGGCCAGCGCCGCCGGTGCGAAATGGTTCGACCCGCACGCCCTGGCTGAGGCACGGCCCGCCATCATGGCCGTGCTCGACCAGGTCGGCACGGCCAAACCCTGGGGACGTTACGCCGCCGACGTCACCAGCGCTGACGGCACCGCCGTCCTTCCCTGGACAATGCCGCTGGACACCCTGGACCTGCACGACATGACCGGGCTGCTCCGCACATCCTGCCTTTTGATCACCTCGGCGGTGACGGGCATGCGCTCAAGCGAGCTGATGGAACTGCGGGCCGGTGCCAGGCGCTCCGCCGTTACCTCCGCCGGCATGACCCGCTACCGGCTGGCGGGCAACTTCATCAAAGGCCAGGGCCTGGGTGGCACCGCGGATGAGTGGGTCGTGGTGCCGGAAGTCAACCGGGCGGTCGCGCTCGCCGAGCAACTGTGCGATGACACTAGCGCTGGGACCCCCGTGTTCGGGCGTTTCGGCTTCCCCGAGCGTTACCACTCGTTTCGCACCTGGGTCAACAGTCCAGCCGGGCAGCGCCTGGGCCTGGACCCCATCCCCGAGGGCATCGCGAACCCGCGCCGGCTCCGCCGCACGCTGGCCATCGAGCTGGCCTACCGGCCCGGCGGCCTTCTCGCCACAAAGATCCACCTGAAACATGTGAGCGCCTGCACAGCCGAGGGCTACGCTGCCCGCCCGGGAGGAGCGCAGGCCAGGCTGCTGGCCGAGATGGAAGAAGCAGAAGCCGGCCGGAACCTGAACCTGATCCGGCAGGAGTTCGGCAACTACCAGAACGGGATCATGCCCGCCGGTCCCGGGGCCCGCGAACTGACCGCGTTCTTCGCCCACGTCAACGGAGACCTGGCCGCCTACGCCGCCACCGCACCCAGCGTGGCAGCCACCGACCAGCACCTGCTGAACCTGCTGACCAAGCGCGCCGGGGTGCTGCACCTCGGCCCGGCCAATTACTGCTGGTTCGCCAATCCGTCCCAGGCGCTGTGCCTGCGGCTGGCCGGCACTCCCGACGCCGGCGCCCCGCTGATCGGCATGTGCGACTCCGCCCGCTGCCCCCGGGCCACCCACCACCCCTGCCATCGCGACGTGTGGGCCGGCACGGTCACCGCCAGCACGGTGTTCCTGGGCATGCTCGGCCGGACCCGCAAGACCGAGCACACCCGGCTGCAAGCCGAGCTCGACAGGGCCCAGCGTGTCGTGGACGCTATCGACGCCGCCGCTGACCCGGAAGGCCGGTAGCCATGCGTGTCCCCGACGCCCAGCGCCGCGAAGTCGAGCAGCGCATCCGCGCCGCGGCCGCGGGGCTGCTGGCCGGCGGCATCCCGCCCGGCGGGCACTGCGACATCACCACCCTGGCCCGCCAGGCCGGGGTGTCCCGCGCCACCCTCTACCGCAGCTACCCCCACCTGAAGCAGCAGTTCGAGCAGCAGATCGCGCAAGCCGCCGCCGGCGGGCAGCACCCCGATCCGCGTGACGCGCAGATCGCCGCACTCAAAGCCCGCAACGACCGCCTCCAAGAGCACCTGGACACCTCCCAGTCGGCCACCGCTGGCCTGCTGGAGTTCCAGCTGCTCGCACTGTCACGGCTGGCCGCCCAGCACCAGGAAATCATGCGGCTGCGCGCTGCCCGCACCCCGGCCCGGCGTCAGCGACCTGGACTCCGCCCGCGCCAGCCGCACCACCAGACCCCGCTGAACGCAAACCCGCGGGTCACCCGCCCGCGCGTCTTAGAAGGGAAACCCGTGCCTCGCCGCTATGACCTCCCCGGCCAGCTAATCAATCACGCGCAGGGCCTCCACGCCGCCAGCGCCGCCGTCGAGCTGCTCTGCGCGCACGGCGCCTGGCCCGGCAAGCCCGCGTTCGCCAGCCGCTGCGCCATCACCGGCACCCACGCCAGCGGCGGACCCTACGCCTACATCGACTGGAGCAACGCCATCGCAGCCCTCGACGCCGGGCACATCGGCGGCTCCGGCTCAGAGAACAACATCCTGCGGATCGCCGCCAGCCTCGGCGACCCCCCCATACCCGTCCGGCTCGCCTGCGTCCTGGGCAACCTGGACCCCGCCAACATCGGCCTGGTCACCGCAGCCATCTTCCGCGCCAACGGCAGTGACCCGGGCCGCGGCCAGCACCACCGTTCTCATAAGCCCGAGGCATTCCGGGCCGTCGCTCCAGATGGCTACGGAGCAGTCGGCTCGGCCGGACCATAATCGCCGGGCCATGCTCACCATGTCGCGGTGACGTTCGCCGTCTCGGCCCTCGCGGGCCGGGATCGGCCAGCCAGACATCTGGAGTTCGTTACGGAAGGTGACGGACCGGCCGTCGCACGACATGCGATATCCGCCTTATTGATCTTTGGGTCGGCTTCTTGGGGGCTGGTGGCGGCCGGTAACGATTGTTCTGGAACACGGGCAGCGCTGGCGCTTGCGCGAGGTGATAGGCCATCGGCCGTGTCCGGGGAGGTGCCCTCGAGCAGTTCGCCGAGGCGCACACCACGGCTGGCAGCCCTGATCACCCCGCCCGGCCGACGGGGCGACCCTGTATTACACTTTCCGGAGTAGCGCACACGGCTGCCCGGGAGGTCGCAGGGTGACGGCAGACTCAATCCGCGGGTCATCTGACAGGGGCATCCTGATCCTGACCAGCCTGGCTGGATCGGCTAAGCACGGGTACGCGCTGATCAAGGACATCGAGGAATTCGCCGGGGTCCGGCTCGGCGCCGGGACCCTGTACGGGGCCATCGGAATGCTGGAGAAGGCAGGGCTGGTCGAGGCGCTGCCCGCCAGACCGCCGGCACCCGTACCAGATAACCGCGGCGGGCCGCGACCATTTGCGTGCCCGGCTGTCGGAGGCTGCGCGTATCGCCGACATCGGCCTGCGGCGGATAGCGGCGGCCCCGGCATGATCGGCGGGCTGGTGGCCCTGTATCCCCGCGGCTGGCGGGAGCGCTACGGCACCGAGGTCGCCGGACTCACCAGGGAGCTGGTGGCGGCGGGGCAGATGAGCGGGCTGCGGGCCGGGCTCGATCTTGTCGCGGGGGCGGCAGCTGAATGGCGGCGGCTGGCCGTCCGCCAGGTGAACCTGGCGCCGGCCGCGGGCGCAGCGGCCGGCGTCACGCTCGTGGTGCGCGCGACGGCGGGCGGCGGCGCGCGGCGGCCGTACTTCGACTCCCGCCCGGCGGGCTGGCTGCTGGGCCTGGCTGAGCTGGCCTGGCTGCTGACCGAGGCTGCCGAGTTCTGGCGCGGCCGCCGGCTGCGGCGCAAGCTCGGGCTCGCAGCGGGACGCCAGCGCGGCTTCTGGCCGCTGTCGGCAGCGGGCGCGGCCATCACCACGGTCGCCGCGTACCGGGCACCACCGGCATTCCCTGCTGCCGCTATCCGGCCAGGAGCGGCGTCCTTCGCGGCCGGGCTGCTGATCCTGCTGGCCGGCGTCGCGCTGCGCGCCTGGTCGTTCGCCGCGATGCGGGGCCGCTACTTCAGCTTCACCATCGCGGCAGGCCCAGGCCAGCCAGTCGTAACCAGCGGGCCATACCGGCTGCTGCGCCATCCCGGCCACGCCGGGTTCCTGCTTGCCTGCCCGGCATTGGCCTGATGACGGCGAACTGGGTGGCGGTAGCCGTGCTGACCATGGTGCCGCTCGCCATGCTGGCCTGGCGCATCCGCGCCGAGGAGCGCGCCCTGCTGGCCGCCGCTGGCGAGCGGTACAGCAGGTACGCAGCCGCGCACAGGCGCATGATCCCGCTGATCTGGTAGCCCAGGACATCCGGAAGCTCAGCTAGCAGAGCACAATGACCCTATGTTACAGTTTCCGATACATCATTAATGGATCTATCGAGGAGAACCGGTGGCGATTTTGCTGGACGTCACCGGCCTGATCTGGCTCGTCCTCGAGCTGGGCCTGATCCGCCGCGACCGCAGGCGCGAGGCAGGCAGCACCGAGCGGGACCGCGGCACGCGGACACTGAACTTCGTGCTGATCACCGCGGCCGTAGCCCTCGCTGACGTGCTCGGGGCCGTCATCGGCAAGCACTCGCCGCTATTGCTGCCGGGCGCGGGGCCAGCGGGCTGGCCGATCATCACCGGCCTGGTCGTGATCTGGCTAGGGCTCGCCACCCGCGTCTGGGCGGTCGCCACGCTGGGCCGCGCATTCCGGACAACCGTGGAGGTGGACAGCGGGCAGGCTCTCGTCACCCACGGCCCCTACCACTGGGTGCGGCACCCGTCCTATACGGCCCTGCTGCTGATCGCGGCAGGGTTCGGGCTGGCATTCAGCAACTGGCCGGGGCTCGCGGCCTGCGTGCTCCTGCCGGCTGCGGCGATGCTCCGCCGGATCAGCGTGGAAGAAAAGGAACTGCTCCGCGTGCTCGGGACCGATTATTCGCGATACCAAAAATGCACCCGGCGGCTGGTGCCGGGTCTGTGGTGACCGCGCGGTCGAAAGGCGGACGGCGGTCGATCAGGCCGGGCGCCTAGGCCGGATCATCAGCCAGGTCGGCGTGCCCGGCATTTTCAGCCCGCCAGGTGAGGAGATCCGCCGTGAAGTGACCGACACGCATGCGCCTCGACACACTGGCCCGCTGATCCACGGGCGGGACCTACCTTCAGGCCCGCGAAGCCCGGCCATTGCAGTGATGTCCATCACACACGCACCCGGCCTCCGATCCGCAACGAGACACCAACATCGGCCGCACCGCGACAATTCAACAGCCAACGTCGCGCCAGCCACACGAGACACTGGGCCCCCGGACACCGCGAGTGCAGACACAAATTGCGGGCTGCGCGGCTATCGGGCGGACGGGCTGCCGGATGGCTGGTTCCGGGGCCGGTGGGCGACCCGGAACGCGTTGTTCGCGGATGTGATGGTGCGGACCGGGCTGCGGCTGGCCGAGCAGGCCAGCCTGACCGTCCTGGAGGTCCCGCACGGCCCGGCCGGGCAGGGTTATGAGCGGTTCTGGCTGCCGGGGGCGGTGGCGAAGAACGAGTCGGCACGCTGGGTGTATGTCCCGGCGGCGCTGGCCCGCAAGACGGGGCAGTACATCGCGGCCGACCGTGCCGCCGTGGTCGCCGCGGCCCGCGCCCGCGGCACCTACGACGCGCTGGGTGGCACGCTGGTGATTGAGGATCCTGGTCCGGGCCCGCGCGCGGTCGCCCGCCTGCCGGGAAGGGCGGGCCGGGGGTGCGGCTGGAGCGGCTGACTCCGCGGAACGGGCCCGGCTGCTGGTCCGCATGCCGGGCGGGCTCGAGCCGGCGGTGCTGTGGCTGGGCGAGCACGGGTTGCCGGTGAGCCTGTCGGGGTGGAAGGACATCTTCCG
>CAVQPP010000147.1:0-19029 GCA_963714445.1 uncultured Actinomycetota bacterium | reverse complement strand
GCACAACTACGAGAAGGCCGTCTACCTCTCCAAGGTCACTGACGGCGCCATCGACACCATCCTCGAGCACCAGGCCAAGAAAGTGTCGCCGCTGTCGTTCGTCCCCATCTTTGGCGCTTGGAGCGGCGCCTACCGGCGGGCGGACTCCGACGCCACCGCGTTCGGCGGCCGGCCGGGGATGTCGGCTACCTCGGTCAACATCTCCGGGGACGGCCATGTCGGCTGACGACTACGACGCCGAGCGGGCCTGGTCGCTGGTGCGCCAGAACAGCTACCTGATGACGTGCTGGACAACCAGTGGCACTTCCCCGGCTTCGTCACCTCGGACTGGGGCGCCACCCACTCCACGGTGCCGTCGGCGCTGGCCGGCCTGGACATGAACATGCCGGGCGGGCCGCTTCGGGACCGACTACTACGGGGCGCCGCTCAAGGCGGCGGTGCAGGCCGGGCAGGTGCCGCTGTCGGTGCTGAACGGCATGGTGTCCCGGATCCTCACCGAGATGTTCCGGTTCAACCTGTTCGCCAACCCGCCCACCGGGTCACTGACCGACACCGTGACCACCCCGGCGCACGCGCAGACCGGCCGGGACGTGGCCGAAGCCGGCACCGTGCTGCTGCAGAACGCCGGCCGGGTGCTGCCGCTGAGCCCGCGCAGCGACAAGAGCGTCGCGGTCATCGGGGCCGACGGCGGCCAGTACGCGCTCACCTCTGGCGGCGGCAGCGCCGGGGTCATCGCGCCGTACACGGTGACGCCTTACCAGGGCATCAGCAAGCGCGGCGCGGCCAGCGGGGTCAGCGTCAGCTACGCGCAGGGCAACGTGCCGGACACCGGCGCGCTCACCGCCGTGCCGGCGTCCGCGTTCCCGTCGGGCCTGGCCGCCACCTACTACAACAACACCACGATGACCGGCACGCCGGCTGCCACCGGCACCGTGTCCGGTGCCGACCTGGCCTGGAACGGGCAGGCACCGGCCGCCGGGGTGAACGCCAGCGGCTGGTCGGCCACGTTCACCGGCCCCATCGACGTGCCCACCGCCGGGACGTACGCGCTGTCGCTCGATCTGACCGGCACGGCCTCGGTCAGCATCAACGGCCAGGCCGTGTTCGCCAGCCAGAGCGGTTCGGCACGGTCGTACGGGGCACCGCCGACCTGCCGGCCGGCCCGCCAGCATCGAGATCGACTACGCCGACTCGGTCCCGGTCGCCACCAACGGCGTGACGCTGGGCTGGGCGCCGCCGCAGACCCCGTCGCTGCTGGACCAGGCGGTGGCCGCGGCCAAGAAGGCCGACGTGGCCGTGGTGTTCGCCAGCAACTTCGAGACCGAGGGCGCCGACCTGGCCAACATCGACCTGCCCGCCGACGAGAACCAGCTCATCTCCGCGGTGGCCGCGGCCAACCCGAACACGGTGGTCGTGCTGAACACCGGCTCGGCGGTGACGATGCCGTGGCTGGACCAGGTCAAAGGGGTGATCGAGGCGTGGTACCCGGGGCAGGACGACGGCGACGAGATCGCCGCCGTGCTGTTCGGCGACGTCAACCCGTCCGGCAAGCTGCCGGTCACGTTCCCGCAGAGCCTGGCCCAGGTGCCGGCCAGCACGGCCGCACAGTGGCCCGGCACCAACGGCACCGTGCAGTACTCCGAGGGCATCCTGGTCGGCTACCGGTGGTACACGACCAGGCACATCACGCCGATGTTCCCGTTCGGCTCCGGGCTGTCCTACACCACGTTCGCGTTCAGCCACCTGAACGTCCGGCCTGGACCCAGTGAAGGGGGCAGGGGAGGTGGGCGGGTTTACCAGGTCACCGCGGACGTGACCAACACCGGCGCGCGGGCCGGGGCGGACGTGGCCCAGCTCTACGTGGCGACCCGGCCTCGGCCGGCGAGCCGGCCGAGCAGCTGAAGGGATACCAGCGGGTGATGCTCCAGCCCGGCCAGACCAGGCCGGTCAGCTTCACCCTGGACCGCAGCGCGTTCGCCTGGTGGGACCAGCAGCGCAACGGGTGGACGGTCACCCCGGGGAGCTACGGCCTGATGGTCGGCGACTCCTCGGCCAACCTGCCGCTGACCGCGCACGTGGAGGTGCCATGATCAGGAAGAGCATCCGGCTGGCCGTGGCGGCCGCCGCGACGGCCGCGGCCACCGTGCTCGCCCTGGCCCTGCCAGTGACGGCGCAGGCCGGCCGGCGCCAGCGGCGGCCCGGTCGTCCGCACCGACCGGGGCCTGATCCAGGGCAAGCACGCCGAGGGCATCGACCAGTGCCTCGGCGTCCCGTACGCGGCGCCGCCGGTCGGCGCGCTGCGCTGGGCGGCGCCCCAGCCGCGCCGAGCTGGCCCGGGGTCCGCCAGGCGACCTCCTACGGCGGCCGGTGCGCCCAGCTCGCCAGCGGCAACGGCCCCCGGGTGGACAACGAGGACTGCCTGTACCTCAACGTGTACGCGCCGCCCGGCCTGGCCGAGCAGGCCAGCCTGCCGGTGCTGTTCATGATCCACGGCGGCGGGCTCACCAGCGGGGCCGGGGACCAGCACGACGGGTCGCTGATCGTGAATACCGACCACATCATCGTGGTGTCGATCAACTACCGGCTCGGCCCATTCGGCTTCCTCACCCTGCCCGGCCTGGGTACTTCGGCGCTGACCGCGAGCGGCAACTACGGGCTGCTGGATCAGGAGGCGGCGCTGCGCTGGGTGCAGCGCAACATCGCCGCGTTCGGCGGGGACCCGCGCCAGGTCACCATCGACGGCGAGTCGGCGGGCGGCTGGTCGGTGTGCGCGCTGATGACCTCGCCGCTGGCCCGTGGGCTGTTCCGCGGCGCGATCATGCAGAGCGGCAGCTGCGCCACGCAGACCCGGGCCACGGCCGAGGCGAACAGCCTGGCGTTCGCCAAGCAGGCGGGCTGTCCGGACGCGGCGACCGCCGCGGCCTGCCTGCGCGCCCTGCCCGAGCAGACTTTGCTGAACGCCAGTACCAGCTATCAGCCGCTGTTCACCTCGGGGGGACCAGAGCTGCCGGTCCCGGCCGGGCAGGCGGTGGCGTCGGGTCGCTACAACCGGGTGCCGTTGCTGATCGGCACCAACCACAACGAGGGCCGCACGTTCTCCCAGGGCCTGGCCGGGCTGACCGAGCAGCAAGCCGACCAGGTCATCACCCAGGATTATGGGTCGCGAGCACCGGCCATCCTGGCCCGGTACCCGTGGGCGTCCTACCCGAGCCCGTACACCGCGGCGTACATGATCGGCGACATCTGGACCGACAGCGGCTTCATCACCGGGATCGGCGGCTGCCCGGAGCAGGAACTGGCCGGCCGGTTCGCGGAGACGACGCCGACGTACTTCTACCAGTTCGACGACCTGCATGCGCCCGGGCTCAACAACGACCTGCCCGGCTACCAGTGGGGCGCCGGGCACGCGATGGAGCTGGCCTACCTGTGGCCCAGCTTTGACAACGGCTTCTCGCTGTACGACGAGCTCACCCCGGCTCAGCTCGAGCTGTCCCGGCAGATGGTCAGGTACTGGGGCGCGTTCACCGCCCGTGGTGCGCCGGTGGCCGCGGCCAGCCGCGCTGGCCGGGCTACACCAGCGGCCGGCTGATGTCGCTGCGGCCGGGCGGCCAGACCCAGACCATCCCGGCGGACACGTTCGCGGCCGAGCACCAGTGCTCGTTCTGGGACGCTGCTGGCTAAACCGCGGGGCTAGCCGAGGTCGTGGTCGCGGGCGTACCGGATGGCGGCGGCGCGGTCGGCCGACCCGGTCTTGGCGAAGATCCGGTTGATGTGGCTCTTGATGGTGTGCGCGCTGAGGTACAGCTCGGCGGCGATGTCGGGATTGGTCATGCCCCGGGCGATCATGGCCAGGATCTCGGCTTCCCGCTGGGTCAGCCCGTCGGGCAGCTTCTCGGGCGGCTTCCGCCCGGCCTGTTCGCCGGCCGGCGCCGCGGCGGCCAGCAGCACCGCACTGCACGGCCGGGTCGAGGACGGACAGGCCGGTGGCGGCGCTGCGCAGCGCCTGGGCGATGTCCACCCGGTCGGCGTCCTTGGTGATGTAGCTGCGCGCCCCGGCCTGCAGCGCGGCCAGCACCGAGGAGTCATCGGCGTAGGTGGTGAGCACCACGACCGCGACGTCTGGGTGCAGCGCGGTCAGCCGGCGGGTGGTCTCGATGCCGTCCAGCACCGGCATGTGCAGGTCGAGCAGGATCGCGTCAGGCTGTCTGCCCGGCGACCAGCTCGCAGGGCTTCCTCGCCGTTGGCCGCCGACCCGACCACCTCGATGTCGGGCAGCAGGCCGAGCAGCACGACCAGCCCTTCCCGCACGCTGGCCTGGTCGTCGGCGACGACGATGCGCAGGGTGGGCTCGGTCATCGCGGGCACCCGCGCTTCCACGACCCAGTCGCCGCCGGCGGCCCGGCGCTCAGCGTGCCGTCCAGCAGCAGCAGCCGCTCCCGCATCCCGGCCAGCCCGTACCGGCCGTTCACCGTGGCCAGCCCGGCCTCCCCCGCGGTCCGGCTGCCCGCGTCGTCCTCGCCCGAGCTGGTTGGTCACCCGCAGGCTGGTGTCGGCGGGCGCGTAGTCGAGCCGGATGTCGACCGGCTGGTGCGGGGCGTGCTTGGCCGTGTTGATCAGCGCCTCCTGGGCGGTCCGGGTCATGGCCAGCCCGGCGTCCGGGCTGAGCGGGCGCGGCTCGCCGCTGACCTCCAACGTCACCGGGGCGCCGTGCTGCCGCTGGTGGTCGGCGCTGAGCCGGGCCAGCCCGGCCGGGCAGCGGCGGCGTGTCGCCGCGCAGCGCGTGCACCGCGCGGCGGGTCTCGGCCAGCCCGTCGATGGCCATCCGGTGCGCCTGGTCCAGCACTTCGACCGCCCGCGGCACGTCATTCTGGTCGGTCAGCACGGCCCGGGCCACCTGGATCTGCACACCCAGCGCGCCCAGTGAGTGGGCCAGCACGTCGTGGATCTCCCGGGCGATCCGGGTCCGCTCGTCGAGCGTGGCCACCCGGGCATGCTCGTCTCGCAACTGCTCGGCCTTGGCCAGCAGCGCGGCCGCCTGCTCGGCCTGCACCCGGGCCGACCGGCGGTTGCGGCCGAGCAGCATCAGGATCAGCAGGCCGCTGACGTTGGCGATGATGACCCAGCCGCTGGCCCCGACGGCCAGCCCGGCCAGGATCGAGGTGAGCACGCCCAGGCCGACCACGGTCCACGTGGTGGCCAGGCTCTCCTGGCTGGCCGCCATCAGCGCCGCGGCCAGGCCCAGGTAGATGAGCGCCCCGCCGTTGGCCGAGGCCAGGCTGGTGCTGACGATGACCGCGCCGAGCGCATAGGGCTGCCAGGCGCGGAGCCGGGCCGCGAGAGGCGGCCGCAGGTCGGCCAGCGCCCAGCCGCCGAAGACCAGCACACCGATGCTGAACGCGATGATCTGCACGGTGAAGGCCAGCCGCCCCGGCCAGTGCGCGGAGAAGGTGAGCGCGCCCGCGACGGTGAGCAGGACGATCCGGACGGTCCAGTTCGCGGCGCGCAGCATGCTCCCATTGTCGCTCGCTGCGGCGCACCGCGAACTGATCTGCGATGGCAGGACCGTGGTCACAGCCCGTCCGTGAACGCGGGCCGGCGCTGGCCCGCCCAGCGGCAGCCCGGCCCGGCTGGCGCGCAGCCCGATCATGGCCGACTGGGCCAGCCGGTTGATGCCGAGGACCAGGAACACCGCGTCGGCCGAGCCGGCGGCCTTGGCGCCCAGCGCGGCCGCGATGGCCAGCATGCCGATCCGGGCTCCGATCAGCGCG
This sequence comes from uncultured Actinomycetota bacterium, assembly GCA_963714445.1. Taxonomy (GTDB): domain Bacteria; phylum Actinomycetota; class Actinomycetes; order Streptomycetales; family Catenulisporaceae; genus Actinocrinis. Next base: position 13,261 of record CAVQPP010000147.1, on the reverse strand, counting down.
GCCCACCACCACAGCCCGCGCAGCGGCAGCCGGCCCGACAGCGCCCCGCCGCGTGACTCCAGGTGCATGGCCCGGCCCTGGCCCAGCCCGATGACGGCGGCGATCGCGGCGCTGACCGCGATGCAGGCGATGTCTGTCGGGCCGACACCATGCATCCCGGCCAGGTTCACCGCCCCGAACCCGATCAGGATGGCGGGCAGCAGCAGCATCCGCCGCCCGGACAGCGTAACGCCCTTGACCTGGCTGATGATCATGGCGGCGACCACGGCCACCAGCACCAGGGCGAGCACGATCTCACTCATGACGAGCTCCTTTCGGTACGGCTCGACGGTAGGACCGGGGCTGGGTGGCCGCCTCGGCCCGCGGGCCTAACTCCGGTATGAGATCCGGCGGCGGCGGCTCATACCGGACTCATACCGGCGGCCGACCGAATCAACCGGCGGGCCGATTCGGCCGCGACCGGAGCACGGAACGGTGGACACAGCACACCGATTTCTTAAAGGAGCCTCTGATGTCTGCTGCTGCCTCCAGCGACCGGCTGGCCGTCTGGCTGCGCCGGCTGCGCTGGCCGGTGATGCTCGCCTGGATCATCGCCATCGTGCTGCTCAGCCCGCTGGCCAGCGGGCTGTCCAAGGTGACCAACGACACTGCCTCGGCCTACCTGCCCGCCTCGGCACCCTCGACCCGGGTGGCCGAGTTGCAGGAAGCGGCCGCGCACGGCCCCGGCCAGCCGGAGACCGACACCACGGTCGTGCTGTTCACCCGGGCCAGCGGGCTGACTCCGGCCGACCTGGCCACGGCCGCTTCGGCCCGGGCCGCGGTGGCTAAGCTGGCCGGCCACGTCCGCGGGCTGGCCGCCCCGGCCTGCCGCGCCGCTCGGCCGACGGCCAGGCGGTCGCGTTCACCGCCGATGTCACCGCGCCGGCCAGCGACGTGACCACGATCGACACCAACGCGGTGCACGCCATCCAGCGGGCGGTCAGCGGGCTGGCGAGCCGCGCCGGGCCCGGGCTGCACGCCACCGTGACCGGCTCGGCCGCGCTGAACGCGGCCGGCGGCATCACCAGCAAGACGCAGACCAAGCTGCTGCTGGCCGCGCTGATCATCGTCGTGATCATCCTGCTGCTGGTGTACCGCAGCCCGCTGCTCTGGCTGCTGCCGCTGTTCGGCGCGATCGGGGCCATCGTGGTGGCCAAGGCGGCCACGCACGGGCTGGCCAGCGCCGGGCTCACGGTCAGCTCGCTGTCCGCCGCCATCCTGACCGTGCTGGTGCTGGGCGCGGCCAGCGACTACGCGCTGCTGCTCACCCACCGCTACCGGGAAGAGCTGCGGCATCACGCGGCCACCGAGGACGCGATGGCGGCCGCGCTGCGCCGCACCGTGCCGACGCTGGCCGCCTCGGCCGCGACCGTGATCTGCGCGATGATCTGCCTGCTGGCCGCCCAGTCGGCCTCGCTGCACGGCCTCGGCCCGGTCGGCGCGATCGGCATCGCCACCGCGCTGCTGGCCCAGGTGACGTTCCTGCCCGCGCTGCTGCTGGTGTTCGGCCGGGTCGCGTTCTGGCCCCGGGTCCCGCGGGCCGGCCAGGCCGGGCACGAGGAGTCCCGGCTGTGGTCGGGCGTCGGCCGCCGGGTCGCCCGGCACCCCGGCTGGGTCACCCTGGCCGCCGTGCTGCTGCTCGGCGGCGTGTGCGCCACCCTGGCCGCGGTCCGGGTCAGCAACGACCCGCTGGCCACGATCAAGGGCCACCCGAGCAGCGTGACCGGTGCGAATCTGCTGGCCGGGCACTACGGGGTGGGCGTCAACGACCCGGTGACCGTGCTGGCCCGGCCGCCCGAGGCGAGCGCCGCCGCGGCGGCGGCCCGGGCCAGCCACGGCGTCGCCACCGTGACACCGAGCGGGCCGGTCGGGGGTTACGCCAGTTACTCGGTCACGCTGTCCGTCCCGCCGTACGGCAGCGCCGGATCGGCCGCGATCCAGGATCTGCGCAGCCACCTGGACCACGCCGCGCCGGGCTCGCTGGTGGGCGGCGGGCCGGCCATCCAGTACGACATCAGCCAGGCCGCGCACCACGACACCTGGCTGCTGTTCCCGCTGGTGTTCGCCGTGATCTTCGTGATCATCGCGGTGCTGCTGCGGGCCATCGTCGCGCCGCTGCTGCTGGTGGCCACCACCGCGCTCAGCTTCGCGGCCGCGTTCGGGCTGGCCAGTGTGATCTGGCGGTTCGGCTTCGGCTACCCCGACGTGGAGGCGCAGTTGCCGCTGTACATCTTCATCTTCCTGGTCGCGCTCGGGGTGGACTACAACATCTTCCTCAGCGCGCGGATCCGGGAGGAGGCCCAGACGCTGGGCACCCGGCAGGGCACGCTGCGCGGGCTGGGCGTCACCGGCGGCGTGATCACCGCGGCCGGCGTGGTGATGGCAGGCACGTTCGCCGCGCTGACCCAGCTCCCGTCGGTGCCGGTGGCCCAGGTGGGCATCGCGGTGGCGGTGGGCGTGCTGCTCGACACGCTGCTGGTCCGCACGGTGCTGGTGCCCGCCGCGCTGCTCACCCTGGGCGAGCGCGCCTGGTGGCCGTCCCGGCCCGCTGACCGGCCGGGAGCTGCGCCCGCTGGCCCGGCCGCAGCCGGTGTCCGGATCGACTAACGGGGCGCTGGGCAGGCCGCGACCGGGGCCGCGGCCTGCCCAGTTCGCCGGGTTCAGCCTCGGCGCACGCAGGCCAGCACGGCGGCCAAGCTCTGGTCGATGTCGGCCGCGGTCGTGTTCCAGGCGCTGACGCTGATCCGCATGGCCGGCCGGCCCTGCCAGACGGTCGGCCCGCACCAGCACGTCCCGTCCTGCTGTACCGCGGCCACCACGGCCGCGGTCCGGTCCGGGCCGCCGAAGTTGACCAGGACCTGGTTCAGCACCACGTCGTTGAGCACCGGGTAGCCGGCCGCGCGCAGCCCGTCCGCGAACCGGCGGGCCAGCCGGCAGGTGCGCTCCACCAGCCCGGCCACCCCGTCCCGGCCGAGCGAGGCCAGCACGGCCCACACCTCGGCACCGCGGGCCCGCTGTGAGGACTGCGGGGTCAGGTTCATCGCCTCCCGGTCCGCCCCGGCGGGCAGGTAGGCCGCGGTGGCCTGCATGGCCGCGCGCAGCGCGGCCGGGTCGCGGACCAGCGCGATGCCGCAGTCGTACGTGGTGTTCAGCCACTTGTGCGCGTCGGTGGCCCAGGAGTCCGCGGCGGCGGCACCAGCCACCTGGTCCGCGCGGTCCGGGGCGGCCGCCGCCCACAGCCCGAACGCGCCGTCCACATGCACCCACGCGCCCTGGTCGTGCGCCCACGGGATGAGGTCCCCGAAGGGGTCGCTGGCCCCGGTGTTCACGTTGCCCGCCTGCAGGCAGACCAGCGCGGGACTGGCGTTCAAGAGGGGAAGGTCGCGGGGCACGATGCGGCCCTGGGCATCGGCGGGAAGCACGATCGCGCGGTCCCGGCCGAGGCCGACCAGGCCGAGCGCCTTGCGCACGGTGGTGTGCACCTGCTCGCCGACCAGCACGGTGACCGGGGCGCGCCGACCAGGCCCTGGCCGGCCGCGTCCCAGCCGTGCCGGCTGAGCACCGCGTCCCGGGCCGCGGCCAGGCAGGTGGCGTTGGCCATGGTGGCGCCGGTGACGAAGCCGCCGCCCGCGTGCGGGGGCAGGCCGAGGAGTTCGGTCACCCAGCGCAGCGCCACCGCGTCCAGCCGCGCGGCGGCCGGCGACATGACGCTGAGCGCGGCGTTCTGGTCCCAGGCCGCGGTCAGCCAGGCGGCGGCCTGCGCGGCGGGCAGCGCCCCGCCGGTCACGAAGCCGAAGTAGCGCGGCCCGCCGCTGGCCACGGTGGCCGGCGAGGCGGCGGCGTCGAGCAGGGCCAGCACGTCCGGGGCGGGCCTGGCCTGCCCGCCGGCAGCGGGAAGTCAAGCCGGTCCAGGCCGGCCACGTCGGCCGGGGCCGGGGCCACCCGGCGGCTGTCCAGGCCGGCCAGGTAGCGCAGCGCGCGCTGGGCGGTGTCAGCCAGCAGGTCCGGGCGTTCCGCCAGCATGGCGGGCACGTCTCTATTTGGTGTGGTCATCGGCAGGCCTCCCCGCTGCGTCGCCGGGACGGAGCTTATGGCCTGCCGGGCCAAAGGCGCGCGCCGCCGACTGGACATGAGGAGGGAGTGAGCGAGGCACGAGCGAACGAAGCGACGAGGGAAGTAGGCGGAGTAGAGACAGGCGCGCCGGAGGCCCAAAGCAAGCAGAGCCGGGAGCTGTGGGTTTGGGGATTCGGACCCACAGCCCCCGGCGCCTACCTCCCACCTCTGCCCCTGCCGTCCGATCTCGGGCTAGCCGGACGCGGCGCCAGATGGGCCCGGGCTAAGGGGGGTGGCCAGGACCCACCAAGGAGGCTCCCCACTCATGGCAAGCTCCGGCCAGGCCAGCCGTGTTACACGTGCAGGCGGAAAAACTTGGCCGCACCGCACGGTCTATCGTCTGCGTATGGCGGGGGACGCGGTCGAGCTGCAGGTCAGCGGGCGGTCAGTGCGCATCAGCAGCCCGGGCCGGGTGTACTTCCCGGCGCGCGGCGAGACCAAGCTCGACCTGGCCCGGTACTACCTGTCGGTGGGTGACGGCATCGTCCGCGCACTGCGCGAGCGGCCCTGCATGATGCACCGGTTCCCGGCCGGGGTGAGCGGCGAGAAGGTGCACCAGAAGCGGGTGCCCGCGGGCGCGCCGGACTGGCTGGAGACGGTCCGGGTCAGCTTCCCGCGGTACGGCCTGGCACGCCGACGAACTGTGCGTGACCGAGCTGGCCAGCGTGCTGTGGGCGGTGCAGATGTCCACCGTGGAGTTCCACCCATGGAACTCGCGGCGGGCCGACACGGAGAAGCCGGACGAGTGGCGGATCGACCTGGACCCGATGCCGTCCTGCTCCTTCGCGGTGGTCCGCCAGGTGGCGCACATCGTGCACGAGGTGCTGGACGAGCTGGGCATCACCGGCTGGCCGAAGACTTCCGGCGGGAACGGACTGCACGTGTATGTGCGGATCGAGCCGCGCTGGGGGTTCGGCGAGGTGCGCCGGGCCGCGTTCGCGTTCGCCCGGGAGGTGGAACGGCGGGCGCCCCGGGAGGTGACCACCGTGTGGTGGCGGAAGGACCGGGACCCGGCCAAGCTGTTCGTGGATTACAACCAGAACGCCCGCGACCACACCATCGCCAGCGCGTACTCGGTGCGCGGGGTGCCGGAGGGCACCGTGTCCACCCCGATCCGGTGGGACGAGGTGGACTCGGTGCAGCCGCGGGAGTGCACCATCGCCACCGTGCCGGAGCGGTTCGCCGAGCTGGGCGACCTGCACGCCGGCATCGATGACGTGGCCTACTCGCTGGACACGCTGCTGGCCTGGGCGGACCGCGACGGGCTGGACTGATCGGTGAGCACCCAGACCGGCTCGCCGCCATCGATCTCGACCTCGCCTGACCCGGCCGCGTCGCGCTCTGCCGTGCCCGGGGCGCCCAGTTCATCGAGCCGGACCAGGGCCACGCCGGCCAGGATGAACACCCCGCCGACGATCTGTATCGCGGTCGGCAGCTGGCCGAGCAGCAGCCAGGCGAACACGATGGCGAACAGCACCTCGGCCAGGCCGGCGAACGAGGCCAGCTTGGCGCCGAGGCGGCGGGCGGCGCCGATGCCGGCCACGTACGGGACGACCGAGGAGATCAGGGCCAGCCCGACGACCGGCAGCACCCAGCTGACCTGGTGGTTCAGCACGGTCACCGGGCCGGTGCGGACGGTCATCGGGACCAGGCCGGTCCAGCCGAGCAGGGCCAGGGCGGCACTACCGGTGCACATCGCGGCCCAGGTCATCGCGATCGGCGGCAGCGGCTCGGGCGGGGCCTGGCTGATGCCGCCAGTGCTGGAGTTGCGCGGGGCCTGGCCGGAGGCGGCCGAGATCAGGAAGTAGATGGCCAGGCCGACGGCGGCCAGCAGGCCCCACATCACGCCGAGCGGGTCGATCCGGACGTGCCCGGTCACCCCGAGCACCAGGGCCAGCCCGGCCAGCGCGGCCACCGTGCCCGCCACGGTGCGCCGCCGTGGCCGCTGCCCATGCCGCAGCCACAGCCAGCCGACCACCAGCAGCACGCCCAGGTATTCGAGCAGCAGCGCCACCCCGACCGGCAGCCGCTGGATCGCGCTGAAGTAGAACAGCTGGCAGCCCGCCACCGCGATGAGGCCGAACATGGCCACCGGGACCGCATCCCGGCGCAGCAGCGCCCACCGGCCGCGCAACTGCAGCACCGCGGGGACGGTCAGCAGCAGTGCGGACAGGCTGATCCGGGCGGTCACCGCAGCGGCCGGGCTCCAGCCCGCCTCGATCAGGGCCGAGCCGAACGTGCCCGACGTGCCGAACGTGGCCGCGGACAGCAGGGCCAGGGCCAGGCCAGCACCTGGGGTGTAGCCAGCGGCGCGGCGGCCGATGATGGTCACTGCGGATACTCCCTATGGGAATCTGTAAGTGGTAAAAACTGCTTACACTAGTGACGGTAGCCGAGGTCCACGTAAGGAGTCAAGGTGATTTTTGCCCATGACACCGAGGTGGCGCTGACCGCTGCCGCGGCGCTGGTCAACACCGGCAGCGACACCGAGGAATTGGCTGACCTGGCCGACCTGGACCGGTTCGTCGCGGACTGGCGGTGGACCGGCTCGCGCACCCATGACCAGGCCGAACTCGACGCCGTCCGGCGGCTGCGGCCCCGGCTGGCCCAGCTCTGGGAACTACCCGAAGACGACGCGGTGCAGCTGGTCAACGCGCTGCTCCGGGAGGCGAACGCACTGCCCCGGCTGGTCAAGCACGACGGCTGGGACTACCACCTGCACGCCACGGCACCGGACGCTCCGCTGGCCGACCGGATGGCGGTCGAGGCGGCGATGGCGTTCACCGACGTCATCCGGACCAAGCAGCTGGACCGGTTGCGCCGGTGTGCCGCGGCTGATTGCAGCAGCGTGCACGTGGACCTGTCCAAGAACCGGTCCCGCCGGTTCTGCAGCACGGCCTGCGCGAACCGCACCAACGTGGCCGCCTACCGCACCCGGCACGCCGCCCAGCGCTAACCGCCCCGCGCGGCCACCCCCAGCCAGCCTCGAGCACCGCATCGCTGAAACAACCATGCGCACCGGTGCGCGGCAATGTTTCGGCGATGCGGTTGCAAATGGGGCAGCTCCGTGGGTTCCGCACGGTTTGCCTGGGGCTTTACCGGACTGCGGCCGGACTGGGCTGGGTCCGCCTTGTGTTCGGCTTGCCGTCGCCGGGGGGTTGCTGACAGGCTGCGGGTGGTTGTCACTGAGCGACGGGAGTGTCATGCGCCTGCCTGCCCGCCTGAGCGCCCTGGCCGCGACCCTGGGGCTGGCGCTGGCCTCGCTGACCGCGGCGGCCCCGGCCGACGCGGCCGCGCATTACCCGGGCGGCGTGCTGGCCAAGGGCGCCGCGCTGGAGGACGCCAGCACCGGCAGCATGCTGTGGAGCCGCAAACTCAACACCGAGCGGCCGATGGCCAGCATCACCAAGGTGATGACCGCGCTGCTGGTGCTGCAGGCCGGCGAGCTGACCCAGCGGATCAAGGTGCCCGCCGGGGTGACCGGTTACGTGAAGGAGCACGACGCCAGCAACGCCGGGCTGCACCCGGGCGACTGGCTGACCGCCCGGGAACTGCTGGAGGGCCTGCTGCTGCCGTCCGGCGCTGACGCCGCCTACACACTGGCCAAGGCCTATGGACCCGGGCTGACCAAGTTCATCGCGAAGATGAACACCGAGGCGGCGGCGCTCGGCATGACGCACACCCACTTCGCCAACTTCGACGGGCTGCCCTACCCCACCGAGTACACCACGTACTCCACGCCCGCCGACCTGATCACCCTCGGGGTGACGGCGATGAAGTACACGGCGTTCCGCACCATCGTGGACCAGCGCAGCTATCAGCTGGCCGGAAACGCACGGCACCACGCCTACTTCTGGCGGAACACCAACACGCTGCTGAAGAGCTACCCGGGCGCGATCGGGATCAAGACCGGGAACACGCTGACCGCCGGGTACTGCCTGCTGTTCGCCGCGCAACGTAACGGCGTGCTGCTGATCGGCGTTGTGCTGCATAGCTCAGGAACCGTGCAGGCGGATAGCTTCGCCGACGCCACCAGGATCCTGAACTGGGGTTTTCGGCATACCTGAACCCAGCATGTCGGCCGCCCTCTCGCCCGCGGGTGGCCAGGGGCCACAATACGGGAAACTACGATTTTTAGCGGCTTTTCGGGGCAGAGGCGGAGCCATGCGGTTTCGGTCTGGCGTGGCGATCGACCTGGGCACGGTCAACACGCTCGTCTGGGTGGCCGGCCGCGGCATCGTGCTCGACGAGCCGTCCGCCATCGCCATCGACTCGGGCTACCGGCGCGGTCGTGGCCATCGGCACGGCGGCCGACGCCCTGGCCGAGAAGGAGCCGCAGGACGTCGAGGTCATCCACCCGCTGCGGGACGGCGTGATCGCCGATCTGGACGCGACCGCGGAGATGCTGCACGGCTTCCTGCGCAAGGCCGGGTCGCCGCGGCCCGCTGCGCAGGAACGCGCTGGTGTGCGTGCCGAGCGGCGCTACCTGGGTGGAACGGCGCTCGGTGGCGGCCGCGCTCGAGGCCCGCAGCGCGGTACATCGGTGCAGCTGATCGACGAGCCGGTCGCGGCCGCGGCCGGGGCCGGCCTCGACCTGACGGCCGGCGCGGGCGGGTTCATCGTCGACTGGGCGGCGGGACGACCGAGGTCGCGGCGGTCGCCGGCTGGCGCGTCGTGCGCGCGGAAAGCCTGCGGATGGCGGGCAACGCGATGGACGAGGCGATCGTGAACGCGGCCAGGAGCGGCCTGGGCCTGATCCTGAGCCAGCGGGCGGCGCGTCAGCTCAAGGTCGAGCTCGGCCTCACCGGCGGTCAGGACGGCTGGGCGGAGGCGGTCGGCCTCGACGCCGCCCGCCGGACGCCGCGGCTTGAGAAGGTGCCCGGCGAGCCGTCGCGGCCGCGCTCGAGCCGGTGGTGTCCGCCATCGGCCGTACCGTGCAGCAGGTCCTGTCGGACATCCCGGCCGGGCTGGCGGAGGACGTCATGCGGGGCAAGGTCCGGCTGACCGGCGGCGGAGCGCTGCTGCCGGGCCTGGCCAACCGGATCGAGTCGATCGCCGAGATCAGCGCGGTCGTGGCGGAGGACCCGTTGCGCTGTGTGGTCCGCGGCGCGGCGGAGATCCTTGACCACGGCGACGGCCTGGACTGACGCGCGCGGGAGCCTGGGCGGGCGGCCCCCTACGCTGTTGACCGTGGATCTTGCCCACCGGCTCGGCGAGGCGGGACGCGCCATCGATGACTGGTCGGATGGCTTCGGCCCGTTCCAGCCGCACCCGTCGCTGCGGGTCAGCGACGAGCAGTTCGCCGCGGCGTTCGGCGAGCTCACCGGGCGGCTGACGGACAACTACCCGTTCTTCCACCCGCGGTACGCGGGCCAGATGCTCAGCCGCCGCACCCGGCCGCAGTGGCGGCTATCTGACCGCGATGCTGATCAACCCGAACAACCACGCGCTCGACGGCGGCCCGGCCACCGCGCGGATGGAACGGGAGGTGACCGCGCAGCTGCCGCCATGTTCGGGCTGGACAGCCACCTGGGCCACCTGACCACGAGCGGCACCATCGCCAACCTCGAGGCACTGTTCGTGGCCCGCGAACTGCACCCGGGGCGGGGCGTCGCGTTCAGCGCCGACGCGCACTACACGCACGGCCGGATGTGCCACCTGCTGGGCATCGAGGGATACCCGGTGCGCACCGACGGCCAGGGCCGGATCGACCTGGGCGCGCTGGCGGAACTGCTGCGCACCGGCCGGGTCGGCACCGTGGTGCTCACCGCGGGCAGCACCGGGCTGGGCGCGGTGGACCCGATCGACGAAGCGGTCCCGCTGCGCGACCGGTACGGGGTGCGCATCCACGTGGACGCGGCCTATGGCGGCTTCTTCACCCTGCTGGCCGGGGCGGGCGGCCGGGCCGGGCTGCCCGCGGCGCCGTGGCGGGCCATCGCCGAGTGCGACTCGGTGGTGGTTGACCCGCATAAGCACGGGCTGCAGCCCTACGGCTGCGGCGCGGTGCTGTTCCGCGATCCCAGCGTCGGACGGTTCTACCTGCACGACTCGCCGTACACCTACTTCACCTCCGACGAGCTGCACCTGGGCGAGATCAGCCTGGAGCGCTCCCGGCCGGGGCGTCCGCCGCGGCGCTGTGGCTCACCTTCCGGCTGCCGCCGCCCACCCGGGACGGGCTCGGCGAGGTGCTGGCGGCCGGCGGCGGGCCGCGCTGGACTGGGCGGCGCTGCTCAACGAATCGGCCGTGCTGGATCTCTACCAGCCGCCCGAGCTGGACATCGTGTGCTATTTCCCGGTCACCGAGCCAGCCACGCTGTCCGCCATCGACCAGGCCTCCGCGCGCATCCTGCAGGCCGGCCTGACCGGCCGGACCCGGTCTTCGTCAGCACGCTGCGGGCGGACGCGGCGGCCTTCCAGGCCCGTCATCCGGCGGTCGGCCGCGACGCGGCCGGGGCCCGCATCCTGCGCAGCGTGCTGATGAAACCGGAGTCCGAGCACTACGTGACGCAGTTGCACGACCGGCTGGAGGACCTGGCCCAGGCCTGAGCCCGGGTCATGGCTTGCGCCCTACCGCGGCCAGCACGGCCAGGTCGGCCGGGTCCGCTGGGGGGATGGGAGTCACGCGGGCCACGCTAACGGGCCCGCGGCAGCGAGGCTTGTGCCGGGCGGCGGAGGGGTTTAGCATCCTGGGCATCGAAGCGCTTCGAAACCTCGGACGTGGCCTTGGTCAAGATCTCTGACGTCGCGCGGCATGCGGACGTCTCGCCGAGCACGGTCTCCTATGTGCTCAGCGGCAAGCGATCGATCTCGGAGCAGACCCGCCGCCGCGTCCTGGCCAGCATCGCCACCCTCGGCTACCGGCCGCACGCGGGCGCCCGGGCGCTGGCCAGCAGCCGGTCCAACGTGATCGCGCTGGTCGTCCCGCTCCGCTCGGGCATCTACGTCCCGGTGCTGATGCAGTTCGTGGTCTCGGTGGTGACCACGGCCCGCGGCCACGATCACGACGTGCTGCTGCTCACCCAGGACGAGGGCGTCGAGGGCCTGCAGCGGGTGTCCGGCACCGCGCTGGTGGACGCGATCATCGTGATGGATGTGGAGACCCGCGACACCCGGCTGCCGGTGCTCCGCTCGCTGCGGCTGCCCGCGGTGCTGATCGGGCTCCCGGCCGATTCGTCGGACCTGACCTGCATCGACCTCGATTTCGAGGCCGCCGGGAAGGCCTCGGCCGAGCACCTGGCCGACGCGGGCTGCCGGGAGGTGGCGCTGATCGGCGCGCCGCCCGAGGTGTACCAGCGCGGCACCAGCTTTGCCCAGCGCACCCAGGCCGGGTTCGAGCGGGCCGCCCGGGAACGCGGCCTGCACCCGGTCACCTGGCCATGCGACCCGGCGCCCAGCGCGGTCCGGGCCACCGTGCGTGCAAGCTGCTGCAGCAGCGGCCCGGCCTGGACGGCGTGGTGGTGCACAACGAGTCCGCGCTGGCCCCGCTGCTGGACAGCCTGCGCGCCGCGGGCCCGCGGATCGGCGACGACCTGTCCGTCCTCGCCATCTGCCCGGATGACCTGGCGCAGCAGGCGCACGCCCGCGCTCACCTCGATCGCCATCCCGGCCAACGAGGTGGGCGCCCGGGCGGTCGCGCTGGTGATGGCCAAGCTGGCCGGGGAGCAGGTGCCCCGAGCCACTCTGCTGCCGCCGCGGCTGACCGCGCGGGCCAGCACCCGCGCCCGCACTCCCGGCCCGGGCCTGTTACTCTACCTGCCAGGGCCGGAGGCCGCCATGCACAGCGCCAGTGTTGAAGCGCTTCGACAATCCCCGGGCTCAGCACCCGGTCACCTACCGAAAGGCAGATCCGCTCGATGAAGTTCAGTGACGGTTTCTGGCTGATGCGGGCCGCGTGCACGCCAGCCACCCGGCCGAGGTCCACGCTACGGCCTGCCGGGCTCGCTGCTGGTCTACGCGCCGACGAGACGCATCCGGCACCGGAGCGACCTGCTGACCGGCCCCGCCGTCACGCTGCTGGGCACCGCGCCGATGCCCGAGGTCATCGGCGTGGAGATCATCCACTTCGCGGGCGGCACCCCGCAGGAGCCGCAGTTCCAGCTGCTGCCCGGCGCGGCGGGCGAGACGGCTGAGCCCACCGGCCAGCCGGATCACCCGGATCCCGGTCGCCGACCCGCGGCACGTCGCCGGCGTTCACGGTGGCCCGCACCGGGCCGGTCATCGGGGTGGCCGCGGTTGGTGCGCCGGCCCGGGCCGCTGGCAGGTGCTGCTGGCCCTGGCATCCATGCCGTCGGCGCCGTGACCGGCGGGACGGCCACCGCGCACCCGCACGGCAGCCTGATCACTGCGAGCGGGGCCGGCCTGTGCAGATCAGGCTGGCCGCCCGGTAACCCCACCCCCCTGTGCAGCGGCCTGCCCGGCCTGGAAAGCTGGAGTCCCCGTGCGAGGAGGTTTCTATGGCGAGCCAACCGACGGCCGACGTGGCCGGGACCATCGATGTCGGCGGAGACCTGACCGTGAACCGGATGGGCTTCGGAGCCAGCGACTGACCGGGGACGGGGATCTGGGGAGACCCGCCGGACCGGGACCAGGCGATCGCCGCCCTGCGCCGAGCGGTCGAGCTGGGCGTCAACTTCATCGACACCGCCGACTTCTACGGACCGGAGGTCAGCGAGCCCCTTATCGCCGAGGCCCTCTCTCCCTACCCGGACGATCTCGTCGTCGCGACCAAGGGCGGGCTGATGCGGCCTGGGCCGGGACCTGGGCGCCGAGGGGCGGCCGAAGAACACCTCCGCTCGGCCTGCGAGGGCAGCCTGCGCCGGCTCGGGGGCTGGACCAGATCCCGCTGTACCAGTTGCACCGGCGCCACTGGAGAATTCCTCCTCGCCGACTCGATCGGGGCGCTGGTGGAGCTCAAAGATGCCGGCAAGATCTGCCACATCGGCGTGTCCAATGTGACCGAGGCCGAGCTGCGCGAGGCCCAGAGGTTGACGCCCGTGGTGTCGGTGCAGAACCGCTCCGACGCTCTTCGAACTGGTCAGGTAAGCAGCCAGCATGGTTGACCTGTGCGAGCAGGACGACCTCGTCTTCCTGCCGTGGGCGCCGCTGCAGT
>CAVQPP010000146.1:0-8965 GCA_963714445.1 uncultured Actinomycetota bacterium | reverse complement strand
CCAGACGCTGCCATGATCCGGGTCGTCCTCCCCGCGCATCTGCGAGTCCTCGCCCGGATCGACGGTGAGGTGAGCCTGGACGTCGCGGGCCCGGTCACCCAGCTGTTCGTTCTGGACAAGCTAGAAGCCAGCTACCCCGTGCTGCGCGGCACCATCCGCGGCCACGACAGCGGGCCACGGCGGGCGTTCATCCGGTTCTTCGCCTGCGAGCAGGACCTGTCCCACGAGCCGCCCGACACCCCGCTCCCCGCGGCCGTCGCCGCCGGTGCCGAGCCCTACCTCATCGTCGGGGCCATGGCCGGCCCCTAGCACCCGGCCACGCACGTACTGTGGAAGATCACGAGCAGGCGAACGGGGACTGAGGTGCGACGTCGTGTTAGCGGACTCGTTCGGGCGGATCGCCACCGACCTGCGGGTATCGGTCACTGACCGGTGCAACCTGCGGTGCTCCGACCGCATGCCCCCCGAAGGGCTGGACTGGCTGCCCGCGCCCCGCGCTGCTCACCGACGACGAGGTATCCCGGCTGATCTCGGTCGCCGTGCTACGGCTGGGCGTCACCGAGGTCCGGTTCACCGGCGGCGAGCCGCTGCTGCGCCGCGGCCTGACCGGCCTCGTCGCCGCCGCGGCGGCACTGGACCCGCGGCCCGAGATCTCGCTCACCACCAACGGCATCGGGCTCGCCCGGCTCGCCGGGCCGCTGGCCGCCGCCGGGCTGGACCGGCTGAACGTATCCCTGGACACCCTGTCCCCCGCAGACCTTCAAAGAAGCTGGCCCGCCGCGACCGGCTGCCCGACGTCCTGGCCGGCCTGGCCGCCGCAGCCGCCGCCGGGCTGGCCCCGGTTAAGGTGAACGCGGTGCTGATGCGCGGCGTCAACGACCACGAGGCGCCTGGCCTGCTCCGGTTCTGCCTGGACCGCGGCTACCAGCTCCGCTTTATCGAGCAGATGCCCCTGGACGCCCAGCACGGCTGGCGGCGCACCGACATGGTCACCGCCGACGAGATCCTCGCCCGCCTGTCCGACGAGTTCTCCCTGACCCCCGACGCCCCGGACGGCCGGGGATCCGCTCCCGCCGAGATGTTCCTGGTCGACGGCGGCCCCGGCCGCGTCGGCGTGATCGGCTCGGTCACCCGGCCGTTCTGCGGAACGTGCGACCGGGTCCGGCTGACCGCCGACGGGCAGGTCCGCAACTGCCTGTTCGCCACCACCGAGACCGACCTGCGCACCCTGCTCCGCGCCGGCGCCAACGACGACCAGCTCGCCGCCGCCTGGCGCGGCGCCGTCGCCGCCAAGCTCCCCGGCCACGGCATCAACGACCCCGGGTTCCTGCAGCCCGCCCGGCCCATGTCCGCCATCGGCGGCTGACCGCCCGTGGTCACGGAGGGCTACCCCTCCAGGGCATCCAGGAACCGCAGCGTCGCCGATATGGCCTCGCGCCGCCACAGCATCACGGTGCGTTCGGGTCCCTCCGCCGACCGCAGCCGTTCCTCCAGGCTGCCTGACTGGGTCAGCTGGTCCCGCTGGGCCCGGACCAGGTCACTGGCATTGGCTCCGGCCCGGTCCAGCAGCGCCAGCTTCACCAGCAGCTCCGACCGGACATCCCGGCCATGGCGGGCCGGACGTCCCACACGTGCAGCATAAAGAACCTCGACGGTCCCGCGTGAGATGAACAGCCGCTCGCCGATCGCGGGATTGGTCAGCCCGGCGGCGGCGAGCCGGACCACCTCCAGTTCCGTGGGGGTGAGGCTGTCCCAGCCGAACGACGGGCGCCGCCGTTCACCGCGGGCCCGGCGAGCGTACGCTACCGCAGCGGGTGCCTCCATCCGCTGCCCTTCGATTGCGATACGGGCGAATCGTCGCCGAGTCCGGCCACGGTGCGAGTGCGACCCGTTCACCTCGCCGGCGAGCCAGCATCGTTGGCCCATGCGCTCATGCAGGGCCGCGGCCGCGGCCAGCAGCCGGGCGCCCTCCGCGAAACCCCGGAGTCGATAGCGAAACCACCGAGTAGCTCCAGCGCGTCGGGTACCTCGGACCACAATCCGGCGTCGCTGATCTCGGCGAGGCCCGCGTGCGCCTGCTGTTCCGCGGCGACGCCGTCGCTGCCGGTCCAGCCGGGCCAGGAACACGCGGCACGCCCCGGTAAGTGCCGAGCCGAGTTGCTCGCATCCAGCCAGCGACCGTTCGGCAGCGGCCCGGGCCTCGGCGCGGTCACCGGCGCGCAGGGCCAGGGTGGCGCCCAGCAGGATCATCCGGGCGCCATCGGGCGGATCGTTGCTGGGGAACAGAAGCTCGCCGAGGGACCGCAAAGCGCGCCGCCGCGTGATCGATGTCGGCGGCGATCACCCGGAGCGCGCCGAGCACCGTCGCACCTGCCTCCTCCAGCGGCCTGCCGGGGCGATCCATGCCGTCGGCGATCGCACGCAGCTCGGCCACGTTGCCGCGCGACAGCTCCACCACGCCCAGCAGGAGCAGCCCCAGATCTCGACCGCGGGATCGCCGACGCGGCGTGCGATGCCGATACCTGTTCGCAGTTCTCTGGCCGCGTCCGCGAGCTCGCCGACATCCGCGCCTCGCGGTTCCGAACGCGATGTGCTGCCACGCCTGCTGAAACGCGTTGCCCATCTCATCGGCCATCGCCCCCGACTGCGCCAGCAGCTCCCCGGCCGGGACTGGCCGATGTTGCAGCAGGTGGCTGAATCCCAGGAACTGAAGGTTGTCCGCTTCGGCCCAGCGGTCGCCGCTGGCCCTGGCGAGTTCCAGGCTCGACTCGAACAACGGGCGGCTCGCACCGGGGTTGACCATGAACGTGGCCGCGGCGAGTACATGCAGACATCGTCCCTGGGTGGCCTCATCCCCGGCCTCCCTCGCCTCCTCCAGCGCGGTGCTCGCCGCGGCCATCGCGCGGTCGAGATCGAAGGTGTAGAAGCGGTCATAGGCGCCGGCCCACCGCGCGCGGGCCCGCAGCGCCGGCGGCGCGGCCGGTCCCCGGCCAGCACCCGCAGGCTGTAGTCCGCACCTTCGGCCGCGTACCCGCGCTGGGTCCAGAAGAACGCGAGAGCGGTCATCAGGCGAAGGCCGTGGTGGTCCGGATCAGGCGTGTTGGCCGCGTGGTCGAGCGCGGCACGGATATTGGGTAGTTCGCGCTCGACCAGGTCGAGGCATTCGGGGGCCGCCCGCTCGACGTCCTTTTCCAGGCGTTGCGCGAAACCGCGGTCCAGGCCAGGTGCCGGCCACCGTCGAAGGTCTCGCCGGCCTTGGCCGCGCGTGTCCGCGCGTACACGCGGATGGTCTCTAGCAGAAAGTAGCGTCCCGATTCGTTGAGCTGGGCCAATGATTTTTCCACCCAGACGGCCCAGCAGATCGAGCACCGCCTCTGGGTCCAGAGGCGCGAACCCGACCACCTGCCGGGCTGCCTCAACCGTCCAGCCACCTGGGAACACCCCCGAGCCCTGGCGCAGCAGCATGCGTTCGCGGGTGTCCAGGAGTTCGTAGGACCACTCCACGGAGGCGAGCAGTGTGCGGTGCCGCGCGAGGCCTTCCCGCGATCCGCCGGTGAGGAGCCGGAACCGGTCGTCCAGCTCGTCAACGAGACGGTCGATCGCGACACCGCCGACCCGGGCCGCAGCCAGTTCCAGCGCCAGCGGGATGCCGTCGAGCCGACGGCAGATCTGTGCCATCTGCAGGTGTCAGGATCACCTCCGGGTGCGCTTGCCTGGCGCGTTCACGAAACAGCCGCACCGCGTCGAACTCGCCGAAGCTGGCGGGGTCGGCGGTCTGCGGCGGGACCGCCAGCGACGGCACCCGCCAGGTCGTCTCCCCTTCCACGCCCAGCCATGCCGTGGTGGCGAGCACGCGGATCAGTCCTGCGCCCCGCAGGACCCCGGTGACGAACTCGGCGGCACCCTTCCAGCGATGCGCTCGCAGTTGTCCAGCAGCAGAAGCGCCGTGCGGTCGGTGAAATAGTCGGCGACGGCGGCCGTCTCGCCGTGCTGCAGACCGAGCGTGCGCGCCACCCGTTCGGCTACTAGCGCACCGTCTGCGAGTGACGCCAGCTCCACCCACCACAGCCCGCCCGGGAAGCGGTCTGCCACGCGCGCCGCGACCTGCCGGGCCAGCCGGGTCTTGCCGCAGCCACCCGCGCCCGTGAACGTCACCAGCCGCGATTTGCCGAGCAGCCGCGCGCCGCGTTCGAGGTCGTCCGCCCGCCCCACAAACGTGCTCAACTCGGCCTGCAGGTTGCTCGGACCCCCAGCCGGACGTGCCCCGGTGCCCGCTCCGACTTGGTGCCACGCAGCTCGGTGTCCGCCCCCTCCACCGATCGGCCCATCGCCACCCCCCAGGCCGAACATATGTATGGCCACAAGTTTGCACTGGTGCCCCGCCCGACAGGAACCTCTCGATAGCTGGACCACTCTGTTCAAGGCGAGCCATCGACATGCCGGTTCACCCTGTCCGTGAGGTCCGAACCGTGACAGTGAGCGCCACTCGCAGCCGACCGATGACGCCGGACCCGACGGACAAACGACGGACAAATGATCAAGGCCCGGCTTCCCTGGAGCGGGAACCGGGCCTGCGACCTGCTACTCCATGAGTAGCCCCGACCGGATTTGAACCGGCGCTACCGCCTTGAGAGGGCGGTGGCGGAAATTCACAAAGATTGGCAGAGAAGGGCTCAGGGTCGAACTGGGTCGCTGCTGCCCGCCCGAGGTCAGGCCGGGATTTGGTGAAGGCGGTCGAGACGACATCGGCTTGCCCGCGGACGGGGCCGCCCACTGTGTCAGGTGGCCTACTGCTGTACTTTGCTGCTGTACATCTCTCAGGAGGCTTGCACAGCTATTCGAAAAACCCGTTTGAACTGGGTGGAGCTAAGGAGATTCGAACTCCTGACCTCTTGCATGCCATATCCAGCCAACTTGTCCGGCACTGGGGCTGACCTCGCAAAGCGTCGTGGCTTTGTCCACAGGACGCCATGGTGCACCAAGCTCGTTGGTGTCCGTCAAGGGTGTCAGCCGATCCGATCAGGCGATCCCTGCTCGTGGGGCGCGTACCTACTATCGAAAAGTCTCGTTTACCTAGTGATTCACTTCGGTTGACATCCCTTGCTGCTACTGATCTACGATCGGGCATGGCATGATCTAGGAACTATAACAAGTTCCCCAAGAAGCCTGTGCCCGTCTAGCACATAGGGCAGCAGAATACGGCTAGCGTCACCCGATGGGCGGTAGCCAGAAGTTAGGGCGACAAGATGAATTTTCCAGACTGGGGGAAACGTTCCGGCGTGGATAAGCACTGGTTCGTTCTTTATAGCAGCTATCGCCTACCAGAAGAGCGTGCTCGACAAGCAGCGTGAGCAAGCAACCAAAGTTTCCGCTTGGACAGGCACTATGACCAAGGATGGAAAACGCAAACGAATTTTGAGAATTACGAATACCAGCGATGCTGCCGTGTACGACGTATTTATTAAGCCGGACAGGTCGGATCCAATTTTGTTGTTGGAGCTACCTTCCAAAGATTCAAGGACGCTGGATCTGCCAGGGGATCCTACTCCAGCCCAAGAACGAACTATTAAATATAAGGTTGACTCAGCACTAGTTGATCATTTTGTCAGAGTCGAAAACACGTTCAGTTCTGTCTAGCGTCCCACCTGAACCGCTTCCTGTCCTAGAGTTTTGCGACGCCGCCTGCCGCTGGTGGCGGCGCTCCTCCCAGAGGAAGGTCCAGAGAATTCGCCGACATATGGCTGAGGTCGGGATTGAGAAGATCGTCGAGAACCTGGGCATCTATGCGGTAGAGGTGGAAGTAGACGGGAATACCGTACGGGTACAACCAGCTCATCCTAAATTCAGACCAGCCCGTAAGTCCAAGGGTGGCGATTCGACTAGGCAAGGCGACAAAGGCTAAACCGCACACAATTCGCACATCAGTTCTTACGCGCTTAAAGCCAATCCCCGGTACATCGGCTGGAATCGTCCAGCCTTGACCATCCTTCCGATAGGCGCCGAACTGACAGCCGTGCAAGATCGCCGTCAAGGGTGGCGCTTGCGCCATCACGCGTGACGCAATGCCGCGTAGTTAAGGGTCGGGGGCCGGGTCAAGGAAGATCGTGTCCGGCGTGGCGGGGCTAGATGGAGACAGGACCTCTGGTAGATCGGGTCAACCCATCACGATCTTGCCGATTACCAGAGGTCCCGTTGAGAGCTCAGTCTGCCACGCAGCATCACTCATGATGTCACTGTCGCCGCGGGGGTGTTTGCGCCGGGTCATCTGGGGGAGTTAACGCAGTATCTGCCGTTCGAGCTGGTCGATGATGTGCTGGAGCAGACCCGGACGGTGCAGCGGCGGCTGCGGGACCTGCCCTCGCGGGCGGGGGTCTATTTCGTCCTGGCGCTGGGCATGTTCCCGCACCTGGGCTATCTGCGGGTGTGGGGCAAGCTGACCGCGGGCCTGGCCGGGCTGGACGTGCCGCCGCCGTCGGAGAAGGCGCTGCGGGATCTGCGCCGCCGCCTGGGCCCGGCGCCGCTGAAGGCGCTGTTCGAGGTCGTGGCCGGGCCGCTGGCCCAGCCGCGCACCCCGGGGTGCGGTTCGCTGGGCTGCGCACGGTCGCGTTCGACGGCCTGAACTCCCTGAAGATCCCTGACACCGGCCGCAACCGGGCCTGGATCGGCAAGATCCGCCACCGGCTGGGCCTGGCCGGATACCCGGCGCTGCGGGTGATGGCCCTGGCCGAGACCGGCACCCGCGGCCTGCTGGGCGCCACCATCGGCTCGACCACCGACCGGTATGAGCCCACCTGGCCCGGCGGCTGCTGCACCTGCTGGGCCCCGGCATGCTGGTGCTGCTGGACCGGGCCTTCGACAGCAACGCGTTCCTCGCCCAGATCGCCGCCACCGGCGCGATGCCGTTGTGCCGGGCCAAGTCCACCCGGACCCCGGAAGTCCTGCGCCACCTGCCTGACGGCTCCTACCTGTCCCGCCTGGACGGCCTGGACGTGCGGATCATCGAGGCCGACGTCGCCGATGACCGGCGCCGACGGCAGCCGCATCGGCGACCGCTACCGGCTGATCACCACTCTGGCTGACCACCGCCCGTACCCAGCCTTGCTCTGGTCCGGCTCTACCACGAGCGGTGGGAAATCGAGTCCGCGTTCCTGGCCCTGCGCCACACCCTGCTGGATGGCCGGGTGCTGCGCTCGGGTGACCGGCCCGGCGTCGAGCAGGAACTGTGGGCCCTGCTTACCCTCTACCAGCTGCTGCGCATGGCCATGGTCACCGCCGTCGAGACCCGGCCCGGCACCAACCCCGACCGGGCCAGCTTCACCACCGCCCTGGAAGCTGCCCGTGACCAGCTCACCGCGGCCGCAGGGGATCTGCCCCGATGGCCCGGCTGACCTGGCCGGTGTCATCGGCCGCGCCGTCCTGGCCACCCTGCTGCCCGCCCGCCGTCCCCGCTTCAGCGCCCGCAAGGTCAAGTGCGCCACCTCCCGCTACCTCAGCCGCGACGACCGCCGCCCCACACCGTCACCACCATCACCGAGATCAGCGTCACCATCTGCACCCCGCCCTCGACCACCCGCGCCCCACCAGCAAGCGCCGTCCCCACCGCCGGACCACCGCCCTGTCGGCCCGCAGCCGGCCGACCCGCCGCCAGCTGATCACCGCCATCATCACCAGCCAGCCACCACGCGACTGGAGCGGCCACGAACTCGCCGCTGCTGCAGACGTCAAACCCCGCACCATGCTCACCCAGCTCCGCGAATGGGCCCTGCTCGGCTTCTTCACCCGCACCGGCTTTGAGGTGCCCCTGAGCCTTCCGGACAGTCCATCCATTAGGATGGGCCATCTGGAAAGGTGAATTTCTTGCCGACCGAAGAAGAGCTTCTCACCGGAATTCAAGGACGAAGCCGTGAAGATGGTGATCGAGACGTCGCGTCCGATCGCCAAAGTGGCGAAGGAGCTCGGTATCAACGAAGGTACCCTCGGTAACTGGGTGAGGATCTATCGCCGTGAGCATGCCGGCGAAGAACCGCCGCTGACCGTGAGTGAGCGCGCGAGGCTGCGCGAGCTCGAGCGGGAAACCCGGGAACTGAAGATGGAAAACGAGTTCCTGAAAAAAGCCGCAGCATACTTCGCCCGCGACCATCGGTAACCGATAAGTTCGAGTTCATCGACGCGGAGTATGCGGCCTACCAGGAATCAGGCGGTGAGCACGTGCCGTCGATCGTGAAAATGTGCCGGTGGATGGAAGTGTCCCGGTCCGGGTTCTATGACTGGCGGAATGCCCCGGAATCAGCGACCGTGAAAAGGCGCGGGATACTCGCGCTGTATGTGAAGAAGTCATTCGATGATTCGGATGAGACGTATGGGTACCGGCGGGTCCACGCGGACCTGGCGGGCTGGGGCGTCCCGGCCGGGCCGGAGCTGGTGCGGTCGGTCATGCGTGAGCTGGGCCTGGAGCCCTGCCAGCCGCGGCCCTGGCGGTTCAGCCTCACCGAGGGCGACGGCCAGGAGCACGCCATCCCCGACCTCGTGCACCGGGATTTCACCGCCGCCGCGCCCGGCGAGAAGATGGTCGGCGATATCACCTATATTCCGACGTGGCAGGGCTGGCTTTACCTGGCGACGGTCATCGACTGCCACACGAAAGAAGTGATCGGCTGGGCGGCTGACGATAACTACAAGACCCCGCTTATCGAGCAGGCGATCGAGATGGCCGCCCGCAACTGTCCCCTCGCGGGAATGCTATTTTCCATTCCGATCGCGGCAGCAACTACACCTCGCAGCAGTTCGCCGGACGCTGAAAAAGCATAACCTCCGGCAGTCCGCCGGCTGTACGGATCGGCGATGACAACGCGATGGCCGAATCATTCTTCGCTGCGTGAAGAACGAGCGTGTCCACCGGACCCAGTATCCCACCCGTGAGCACGCACGCCGTGACATCGTGAGGTACATCGAATTCTGGTACAAT
>CAVQPP010000145.1:0-5691 GCA_963714445.1 uncultured Actinomycetota bacterium | reverse complement strand
TGGTAGTGGCAGGTTTCCCGGCCGGACACGCGGATCTCGCGATCCGACCGCGGTCGTTCGCGGTCATCAGCGGTTTACCTCGCCCCGGACCGCCGCTAGTTTTCCGGCGCACGCCGACACCTCCTTGAAAGGACTGCACCGGGATGCGAGACCCAGATCCACGCTCAGAGTCGAGCGAAATCGCCGGAAGACGCCGGCGTGCCGCGGCGATCGGCGCCGCCGCCGTGGCCGCACTGACGCTCGCGGCTGTTACGCAGTTGGGCGGCGTGGCGGCGGCTGGCAGCATTCCGACGGGTACTCAGTTCTACCCCGACCCGAACTCCCAGGTGGTCAAGTGGGACGCGGCGCACACCGGTGACTCGCGCGAACCGGCCATCGCGGCGCAGATCGCGTCGCAGGCACAGGGGATCTGGTTCGCCAACTACACGCCGTCCACCGTCCAGTCCAACGCTTCCGCGATCACTAACGCGGCCGCCTCGGCGGGCAAGGTGCCGGTACTGGTGATGTACAACATCCCCAACCGGGACTGCGGCGGCGCGTCGGCCGGCGGCGCTCCCGACCTCAACAGTTACAAGAGCTACGTGCAGAGTTTCGCCAACGGACTCGGTACGCATCAGGTGATCGTGATCCTGGAGCCGGACGCACTCGCGCTGCAGACGTGCCTGTCCGCGCAGCAGGCCGCCGACCGCGACGGCGCGTTGGCCTTCGCGGGGCAGGCGATCCACGCCGCCGACCCGTCCGCGAAGGTGTACATGGACGCCGGGCATTCGAACTGGAACTCGCCGTCCGCGCAGGCCGCCACGCTGAACGCGGCGAGCGTCAAGACCAGCGCCGACGGGATCTTCTCGAACGTCTCCAACTTCATGGCGACCTCGGACGAGATCAATTACGACAAGCAGGTCCTCGCGGCGCTCGGCAACCCGTCGAACCTGCACATCGTGGTGGACACCAGCCGCAACGGAAACGGGCCCGCGCCCGGCAACCCGTGGTGCGACCCCAGCGGACGCGCGCTCGGCCAGAACCCGACGGCCAACACCGGCGATTCGCAGGTCGACGCCTATCTGTGGGTCAAGCCGCCGGGTGAGTCGGACGGCTGCGCCGACGCGGCGGGCACCTTCGACCCGAATCTCGCCTACGCGCTGATCACCAACGGACCGACGCACAGCCCGTCTCCGAGTCCGTCGAACTCGCCGTCGAATTCGCCGAGTGCGTCAGCCTCCCCATCGGCCTCGCCGTCGCACAGCCCGTCGAGCTCACCGTCCGCGAGCAGCGGAGCAGGCGCCTGCCACGTGACATACGCGGTCCAGAGCGAGTGGGCCGGCGGCTTCACCGCGAACGTGACGATCAACAACACCGGTGCCACGGCCATCAACGGCTGGACGCTGACATACCGCAACGGCGGCGATCAGAAGGTCACCAGCGCGTGGGGCGCCTCGGCCTCGCAGAGCGGCGCGACCGTGACGCTGACGAATCTCTCGTACGACGCGTCGATCGCCCCCGGCGGGACGCTGACCGGCGTGGGCATGCAGGGCACTTGGACGGCGAGCGACGCGGCCCCCAGCGGATTCGCGCTGAACGGCGTCGCCTGCTCATGAGTACGTCGAACCGTTTCAGGGTTCTAAGCACGGCGAAGTCCGTCAGGCTGTCGGCGAGCGCGAGCGCTGCCGTCAGCCTGGCGGTGGCGAGTGCGCACGAGGCCCACGCGTCGACGAACCAACTACGCGGCGTGAACTGGGCCGACACCAGGGACAACTTCGTCAACGGAGTGGTGTATCCATCCGGGCTCAGCGCCACGGACACCTATACCTATGCCTCGACGAGCACCGCCGCCGGCCAGATCGTCAAACTGTCGCTGGTCAACCAGTCAGGCCTAGATCGGCTGCAATACGCGTGGGGCACTGGCAACGGCGGCGGAGGCGGCGGGAGCTATGCGCAGATCCGCAACGCGGCGACCGGCCTGTGCGTCGACGGCATGGGCCGCACCACAAACGGTTCCGCGGTCGGCCAGTGGAGCGATACGAACAGCGACAATCAGCAATGGACGATCGCGACGAACGGCAGCGACGTGCGCGTCGTCAACCGTGCCACCGGGCTTTACGCCGACGGCATGGGCCGCACTGCCAGCGGTTCCGACCTCGGCCAGTGGAGCAACAGCAACAGCACCAACCAGCAGTGGAGCATGGTCGCCGTCAGCACGAACTGACTGCGTGGCCGCGCCCGCACCCAGCTGAACGCCAAATATGCAACCCGCAGCGCCAGCAATGTTAACGCTAACAACCCATCGAGCCCTCGGACAAAGAGGTCCCATGCTCACATTCCGGTCCCTCAAATCCCGCCTGCTCGGCGCCGTCCTCGCGGTGGCTGCCGCGGCGGCGCTGAGCCTGCAGGCCGCCCCGCAGGCCGCCGCCGCCTCGCTGACTCAGATCACGAACTTCGGCAACAACCCGACCGGCCTGCAGATGTACCTGTACGTGCCGAACAACGTCAAACCGAACCCGCCGATCCTGCTTGCGCTGCACGGCTGCCAGGGATCAGGGCCCTACCTCTACTCCAGCACCGATTTCGGGTCGCTGGCCGACCAGAACGGATTCATCGTCATCTACCCGTCGACGAACCCCGGCGGCAGTTGCTGGGACGTCTCCTCAAACCAGGCGCTGACGCGCAACGGCGGCAGCGACCCGGTCGGGCTCATGTCGATGATCACGTACACCGAGCAGCACTACGGCGGCAACCCGAATGCCGTGTACGTCACTGGCGAGTCGTCCGGCGGCATGATGACCAACGTCATGGCCGCCGACTACCCGGACGTCTTCAAGGCCGGCGCGGCGTTCATGGGCGTGCCCTACCACTGTTTCTATACGAACTCGGTCAAGGGCTGGAACGGCCCCTGCGCCGGAGGTCAGGTCTCGATGACGCCGCAGCAGTGGGGCGATCTGGTGCGCAACACCGCCGATCCCGGCTACAACGGGCCGCGCCCCCGTATGCAGCTGTGGCACGGCACAGCCGACACCACGCTGAACTACAACAACCTCGGCGAGGAAATCAAGCAGTGGACTAACGTCCTCGGGGTGAGTCAGACCCCGTCGTCGACGGACACGCCGGTCTCCGGTTGGACCAGGACCCGGTACAACGACGGCTCCGGCACGACGCAGGTCGAGGCGTACAGCATCGCCGGCGCCGGGCACCAGCTGCCGATTCAGGGCACGCAGATGGCCGCGTACGCCATCCACTTCATGGGACTCGACGGCGGCGGCTCAACCGGCGGCGGTAGCACGGGCCCGCTGCACGCGGTTGGCGCGGGCAAGTGCCTCGACGACCCGAACTCGACGACGACCGGCGGTACGCAGCAGCAGATCCACGACTGCAACGGGCAACCGAACCAGACCTGGACGCACACCTCCGCAGGTGCGCTGACCCTAACCGTAGGAGGCCAGACCTTGTGCCTCGACGCCAACGGTAAGGGCACCACAAACGGCACAAAGGCGATCATCTACTCCTGCAACGGCCAGTCCAATCAGCAGTGGAACCTCAACTCCAACGGCACCATCACCGGCGTCCAATCAGGCCTCTGCCTTGATGTGTCTGGAGCGTCGACCGCCAACGGAGCCCTCGTCCAACTGTGGGCCTGCAACGGCGGCAGCAACCAGCAATGGCACCTCGGATGAGTGAGGAGACAGGCGTGTCCATCAGACAGTCGGGTTCGCCCCGACGACGCGGCGCAGCGCTGGTCCTCGGTGCTGCAGTAGCCGTGGCCGCAGCGCTCTGCGGCGTCGCCGCGGCCCCGGCGCAGGCCGCCACCGCCGTCGCGGTAACAGTCAACGCCGGATCAGGGCTCGGTACCATTCCGGCGAACGCCATCGGGCTGAACACGGCGGTGTACGACGGCTACATGAACGACGCGCCGATGCCGGGGCTGCTCAAGGCCGCCGGGATCGACGCGCTGCGCTATCCCGGCGGATCGTACTCAGACATCTACAACTGGCAGACGAACGTCGCGCAGGGCGGCTACGACGCGCCGAACACCGCGTTCAGCAACTTCATGGGCACCGCGCAGGCCGCCGGGACCAGCCCGATCATCACCGTCAACTACGGGACCGGGACGCCGTCGCTCGCGGCGGCATGGGTGCAGAACGCGAACGTGACCAACAAGTACGGCATCCAGTACTGGGAGGTCGGCAACGAGGTCTACGGCAACGGCACCTACGGCGCGAACTGGGAGGCCGACAGCCACTGCACCACCTCGGCGTCCGGCGGCCCGGTGACGATCGGCAGCGAGCCGAACCAGACCTACAACTGCGGCCCGAGCACGTACGCGAGTGGCGTGCTGAGCTACATCTCGGCGATGAAGGCGGTCAGCCCGAACATCCACGTGTGCACGGTGCTGACCACGCCCGGATTCTGGCCGGACAACGTCACCAACGCCACCACCAGCCCGCAGTCGTGGAACCAGACGGTGCTGACCGCGCTGGGATCGAAGACCGACTGCGTGATCGTGCACTACTACCCCGGCGGTTCGAGTGCCGCCTCGATGCTCACCGACCCGACCGACATCGCCGGGGTCATCTCCACGCTCAAGTCCGAGATCCAGCAGTACGCGAATGTGAACCCGGCGAACGTGCCGATCATCGTGACCGAGTCCAACTCGTCGATCGACACCGACACCCAGCCCGGCGCGCTGTTCACCGCGGACATGTACATGAGCTGGCTGGAGAACGGTGTCGCCAACGTCGATTACTGGGACGAGCACAACGGTCCGGGTGCGAATCCCCCGGCCGTCGTCAACGGCGTGCAGGACTACGGCGACTACGGCATGTTCTCCAGCGGCGGCAACAACAGCGGCGTGACCGAGCCGGCCGTGGAGACGCCGTTCGCGCCCTACTACGCCCTCCAGATGCTCTCCAAGCTCGGCGGTCCCGGCGACACGATGGTCGGCTCGACCTCCGGCAATAGCCTGGTGAAGGCGCACGCGGTGCACCGTTCCGGCGGCAACCTCGACGTGCTGATCGAGAACGAGGACCCGACCAACTCGTACACGGCGAGCCTGGCCTACAACGGCTTCACGCCTAGCGGCAGCCCGACGATCTACACCTACGCCAACGGCGGCACGTCCGTCACCAGCACGACGCAGAGCTCTACGTCGTCGGTGACCGTGGCGCCGTACAGCCTGACCGTAGTGCAGATCCCGGGCACCGGCACGGGCACGAGCGCACCTGGCGCACCCGGCCAGCCGACCGTCTCCAACCTGTCGTCGAGCACGTCCAGCAACACTTCGGGCACTGCGACGCTGAGTTGGACCGCGTCCCCGGCGGGCACGTATCCCGTCGCGAACTACCAGGTCTACCAGCTCGGCAGCGGCGGCGGCAGCACCCTGGCCGGCAGCCCGACAGCGACCACGCTCAATCTCAGTGGCCTGACGATCGGGACGAGCTACAGCTACGACGTGGTCGCCGTCGACACGCACGGCAATCCGTCGCTGCCCTCGTCGCCGGTGACGTTCACGGTCCCGCCGCCGTCCAACAGCAGTTGCGCGGTGCACTACGTCACCAACAACACCTGGCCCGGCGGCTTCGGAGCCAGCATCACCATCACCAACAAGGGCAGCAGCGCGATCAACGGCTGGACGCTCACGTTCACCTGGCCGGCGGCCGGCGAGGACGCCTCGATCCGGGACCAGAGCTACGCCGGGCCAGG
>CAVQPP010000144.1:0-4726 GCA_963714445.1 uncultured Actinomycetota bacterium | reverse complement strand
AGCCCGGCAGGCTGTTACGGACGTGGGTGTCGCGTTCGGCGGCGTACATCGGGTTGCCAGCGCGGACCATGTTCCAGCCGAGTCCGTGCTCGAACAGGTCTTCCGCATCCGGTGGCACGCCGACCATCCGGGCGATCGCGCGGATCGGGACCTTGGCCGCGATGTCGGCGGCGAAGTCGAACCGCCGAGGATCACGGATCTCGTCGAACAGGCCCACGACGTTGCCGCGGATCTTCTCCTCGATCCGGTCCATCACCCGGCGGAGAACGCCGGCGCGGTCAGCCGCCGCAATCGCTGGTGTTCCGTGGGACCGGTGGTGAGCATCGACAGCGCCCTGCACCTGTCGTACAGAGTCCATCGGTCTTCCGGGACCGGTGGGGGTGCGTCGTTCCAGTCCGTGTACTGAGTGCTGAAACGCGGGTCACGCATGACCTGGCCGGCAAGGTCGTGCGGCGAGACGAGCCAGGCGTTCATGCCAGTGTGGAAGGCGACCGGATACTCGGTCAGCAGCCTGTCGATCGCCGGGAACGGATTCTCGACGTACTCGGGATCGAAGGGGTTGAAGATCGAGAAGTCGATCTCCACTCGCCCGGTGCGGGTAGTCGCGACGGCCATTGTCGCTCTCCTCGTCGTGAGCCAAGTCCGGTTCGGATTCCTCAGTCGAACTTCGCCGTCCACAGGTAGGGGTCGGGCGCCGTCCGGTCGGCGAACGACGCGGCCCGCTCGCGGAATATCTCCTTCTCCCAGTCGATGACGGCGGCGAACCGGCCGCCGGTCAGCCGCTGGTCGGCTTCGTGATCGTTCGCGGCCCAGAAGGTCCCGGCGCGGATGGCCTCGACCACTGACGCGGCCACCTCGCCCGGTTCGGCGACCTCCGCGGGCACGCCGCCCTTCACCAGGCCCTGTTGGACGAAGGGCATGATCTCGGGACTGCCCGCCAGATTCGTGCGTGTGAGCGGCGGCAGCACGACGTGCACGCTGATCTGCGAGCCGAGGTCGCGCAATTGGCCGTACAGGCTTTCGAGCAGCGTGCAGACCGCCTGTTTCGCCGCGGAGTAGGAGGGCGTCAGATAGTTGACGCCGACGACTCCGGCGCTGGAGGAGGTGCCCAGGACGTGAGCGGGGGTGCCCTGAGCGATCATGCGTGGCACGAATGCCTTGATGCCGTGCAGAATTCCGAAGAAGTTGATGTCGAACGTGCGACGCCAGTCGGTCAGATCGTCGTCCAGCAGCGTGCCGACACCGGCTACACCGGCGTTGAGATGCAGGATGTCGACCTTGCCGTAGCGGTCGTAGGCGGCATCCGCCAGCTGCCGGACGGAGTCGTAGTCGGCGACGTCGGTGTGGACGGCGATGACGTCGTGGCCGGCCGCGGACAGTTCCTCCTGCGTCGCTTTCAGCGCGGCGTCGTCGATATCGGACAGCACGATCTTGCAGCCCCGCGCCGCGAGGAGCGCGGCCGTGGCACGGCCGATTCCGTGCCTGCCGCCGCTGCCGGTGACCACGGCTACCTTATCCGTGAAATCGTCCACAGCCCACCGCCTTCATCACCATCCAGCACTTGGTACCTCTCACGCGTCAGCGTAGTTTACTCATGTGAGTAAAATCAACCCACCGGCCGAGCCGGAGCGGGCGAAGCCGACCACGCCCCGCATTACGCTGCAACCGTGAAGACCGTCCCGGCCCGCCGCGGCCCCCGCACCGACGTCGATGCCAAGACGTTGATCATCGATACCGCCGAGCGCATGTTCGGCGACGCCACCATCGACGCCGTCTCACTGCGTGCCGTGGCGCTGGAGGCCGGGCTGGGCAGCCGAGCGGTGACCTACCACTTCGCCGCCAAAGGCGACCTCGTCGCCGCGATTCTGCGACGCCGCTCGCCCGCCCTGGCGCGGGCGATCACCGACGGCTTGACCGCCCTGGTCGAACGCGAGACGCCTCCGGCGGTGCGCGATGTCGTCGAGGCGATCCTGATGCCGTTCGTCGACCTGTTCCGCGAGGACCCGCGCGGCGTGCTGCGCTGGATGAAGGTCTACACCCAGCTCGCGCTGACCGAGGACCAGATCTGGGCGAGCGACCTCGGCACCGATCCAAGCATCACCGACCTGTTCCTCACCGCGGTCGGCCGAGCGCTGCCGGACATCGGCGATGAGAAGGTTCTGCGCCGCATCGGCATCGCGATGTACTCCATGATCACCATACTGGCCAGCACCGATCTCGCGGCCTATGGTCAACCGCTCGGGCCGGACGGGCTCGATCCCGACTGGGTCGGACAGCTCGTCGTCTTCACCACCGCGGGCCTGCAAGGGCGGATCGACTCGTAGCGGGATTCAATAGCGGGATTCAGCGGCGGATGTTCCGGCTTCCCGGGGGAACCTCAGAGCCAGGGCGGCATGGTCGCGACGGTCCCGTGCATGATCGACACGTAACCGGCGTTGTAGAGCCCGAACACCAGGTTCACCAATCCGACGGCGGCCAGCAGGGTGACGGGGGTCGAGTGGCGGCCGTGCCACCAGCGGGGCGCGAGTTCGCGCCCCGCCGGGTCGGCGGCGTACCGGCGGAAGAACATCACCATTCCGGGCAGGGCCCACGCGAGACCGATGGCGAACCCCTCGTAGACCGGCCACTGGCTCGGCTCGCCCTTGTCGAGCGCGGGTCCCCCTACTTGGGCATACGCGAGCAATCCCTGGGAGATGCCCATCCGCTCGAAGAACATGTCGAACAGCCCGACCGCGATCCACGCCACCAACACCGCAAGGGCCGAGCTGCGAAGGTATCGGCGCACAACCCGCATCAGAGTCGCCGTCGCCACGGCGATCAGCGGAAGCATGTAGACGAAGGCGGCTCCCTCCAGCAGGAGGGCTTCGGGAAGCGGTGAGCCGTGCCGGATGAACGGCAGATGCGTCGTCCAGTCTCCTCTGTTGATGAGCTCCTTGTTGAAGCTGAACGTGTGATCGCGGACGTTGACCAAGGGTTCCTGCCAGAACGCGAGCGCCCATGCGACTGTCCACAACACCGGCCAGGTCAGCCCGCGCCGCCGCAGCCAGTGCCACGCCACATACGCGAGCCATAGGAGCGTTTCCGCCACCGACAGCCATTGCGCGCGAACGACGCCGGCCCTGACCGTTTCGGGCGGCTGCGTGGTGGAGTGGACCGTCGCGAAGTCGGGGGACAGCAACCATGCCGTGTAGCCCCAGATCTGCGCTGCCACGACGGCGACACCCACAACTGCCAGGAAGCCCACCAGAATCCGGCTCCGCGACCAGTCCGAACGAACCGATGCGGCGCCGAGTTGAACGTCCGACGTGGAGAGCTCTCGTGCCATCCGCAGACTCCTCGATCAAGGAGGTAAAATATATATTATGTTCTGGCGAGCTGTCAGTGCCGCAGGAGCCTCGCTATCGCCGACATCGCCTCGGGCCGGGCTACCGCTTCGGCGATGAGCTCCGTCTCTCGGTCGAGATGGTCGCGCAGTTCGTCGAGCCGCTCCGTGCGCGCCAGCAGCTTCGCCCGGCCGAGAGCTCGCCCGTGGCCCGATGCCAGTGAGCGGACCAGTTCCTCGGCGGCGGACGGCAGGTCCTCGTCGTCGACGACCCGGCTGACCAGTCCCCACTGCTCGGCCTCGGCGGAACCGAGCACCCGATTGGTCAGCAGGAGGTCGAGGGTCCGCTGCCGGCCGAGCAGCCGGGGCAGGAACCAGGAGGCCCCGCAGTCGGGGGTCAGGCCCACGGCCGTGTAGGCGAGACGCAGCCTCGCCGAGCGCGCGGCCACGACCAGGTCCGTGCTGAGCGCCAGGCCGACCCCTGCACCGGCGACGGCGCCTTGCACCTCGGCGACGACGGGAACGGGGAGACCGGCCAGGGCCAGGACCGCGCCGTGCGCGGCATCGGCCATGGCTCTGACGTACGAGGCGATGTCCTCCGCCTGCGCGAGGAAGGTTCGCAGATCGCCGCCGACGCTGAAGTTGCGCCCTTCAGCACGCAGGAGCACCACGGAGACGGTGTCGTCGCGGACGAGATCGGCGGCACGTAGCGCGGCATCGCGCAGCGTGTTCGCGAACTCGAGGTCGAAGGCGTTGCCGTGGTCTCCTCGCGCCAGGACGATGCGAGCGACCCCGTCCGCCGACTCCAATCGCACCGGCGACTTCGCGTTCATCTCCATCATGGTGTCCGTCTCCACTACCGAGTCCGTTCGCTGAGGCTGGCGAGTGCGCGCTCGACGAGTGGCGGCACCATGGCGCCGATCTGCCCGAAGCCCTCGCCCACCGTCAGGCCACTGCGATGCCGGTAGTGGATGCCTTCGAGGATGACGGCGAGCTTGTAGGCGGCGAAGGCCTGGTACCAGCCCAAGTCGTCCAGCGTCAGACCGCTGCGTCGCGCGTACCGCTCGGCCAGTTCCTCCCACGCGGGAAAGGCGGGAAGCAGGCCCGGCGTCGCGGCGATCGGATTGTCGATGCCCGCCCAGCCGATCCAGTACAGGTGGAAGAGTCCCAGGTCCGCGAGGGGATCGCCGAGCGTGGCCATCTCCCAGTCCAGCACCGCGCGCAATCGTCCCGGGTCCGCCGCGTCTACGATGACGTTGTCGAGGCGGAAGTCTCCGTGCACCAGCGCGTGGCGGTGGGTGATGGGCAGAGCGTCCCGCAGTCGGCGCGCGAGTTCATCGAAGCCGTCGACTGTGCGGCATCGTGAATCCGCGAGTTGTCCGGCCCAGCGGGACAACTGGCGCT
>CAVQPP010000143.1:0-27077 GCA_963714445.1 uncultured Actinomycetota bacterium | reverse complement strand
CTGGCATGCCCATCCTTGAGCTCGCCCCAGCGCTGCTCGACGCCGCGCTTGAACCGGGCCAGTTCGCGCTCGACGGTGACGTTCTCCAGCTCCTGGTGCGCGGTGATCAGCGCGATGGCACCGGGGGCCTCGTATACCTCGCGGGACTTGATGCCGACGAGGCGGTCCTCGACCATGTCGAGCCGGCCGACCCCCTGGGCGCCGGCCCGCTGGTTGAGCTCGGTGATGGCTTCCAGGACGGTGACCTTCCGGCCATCGATGGCTACCGGGACGCCGGCCTGGAAGGTGATGACGACTTCGTCGGCTTCGCGCGGGATGGCCGGGTCGGCGGTGTAGCTGTAGATGTCCTCGATCGGGGCGTTCCAGATGTCCTCGAGGAAGCCGGTCTCGACCGCGCGGCCCCACACGTTCTGGTCGATGGAGTACGGGTTCTTCTTCGTCGTCTCGATCGGCAGAGCCTTGGCCTCAGCGAAGGCGATGGCCTTGTCGCGGGTCATGCTGTAGTCGCGCACCGGGGCGATGCACTTGAGTTCGGGAGCCAGCGACTGGATGCCGACCTCGAAGCGGACCTGGTCGTTGCCCTTGCCGGTGCAGCCGTGGCCGACGACGCCGGCGCCGTGCTTCTTGGCCGCCGCGACCAGGTGCTTGACGATGGTGGGCCGGGAGAGCGCGGAGACCAGCGGGTAGCGGTCCATGTAGAGCGCGTTGGCCTTGAGCGCCGGCAGGCAGTACTCCTCGGCGAACTCGGTGCGGGCGTCGGCGACCTCGGCTTCGACGGCGCCGCAAGCGAGGGCGCGCTTGCGGATGGTCTCCATGTCCTCGCCGCCCTGGCCGACGTCCACCGCGACGGCGATCACCTCGGCGCCGGTTTGTTCGCCGATCCAGCCGATGCAGACGGAAGTGTCCAATCCTCCGGAGTAGGCGAGGACGACGCGCTCTGTCATGGTTGCTCCATTCATCGTTCGTGCTTAGTGCGAAAGTCTTGAGTTCTGCAGTCTCTGGGTGGGGTCAACCGCGCTGGGCGGCGTTGATCAGTTGGCGGGCCATATCCGGGCCGCCGGTGGGTTCTCGGCAGATCACCAGGACGGTGTCGTCGCCGGCGATCGTGCCCATCACGCCGGCGGTGACGCCGTGGTTGTCCGCGTGGTCGATGGCTGAGGCGAGGAACTGCGCGGCTCCGGGCGGAGTACGCAACACGACCAGGTTCGCTGAACCCTCGGCGGCGACGAGCAGTTCGCCGAGTAGCCGCTTGAGCCGTGCCTCGAGCACGCTTGCTTCGCGGGCGATCTGCGGGGCGCCGTCGCCACCCTCGCTGCGCAGTGCGTATACGAGGGCGCCGTCGCCGTCGCGGATGCGGACCGCGCCGAGTTCGTCGAGGTCGCGGGAGAGGGTGGCCTGGGTGACCGAGTAACCCTCTGCGGCGAGCAGTTCGGCGAGGCCGGTCTGCGAGCGCACCTTGTGCTTGCTGAGCAGGTCGGCGATCCGCTGGTGCCGGGCTCGGCGCGTGTTGACGGTGGTCAGCGCGCCGAGGGCTGGCTGGTCGTCGCGGTCATCGCTCATCGTCGCGCACCTTTGGGGTCGCGCTCGCGCCAGGTGCGTTCGAGCAGGAACGCGAGGAGTGCCTTCTGTGCGTGCAGCCGGTTCTCCGCCTCGTCCCAGACGGCGGAGTGGGGTCCGTCGAGGACCGACGCGGCGATCTCCTTGCCGCGATAGGCCGGCAGGCAGTGCAGGACGATCGAATCGGAGGCAGCCAGGGCGAGAGCAGCCTCGTCGAGCATGTAGGGCTTGAAGATCTCGGCACGATCGGCCTGTTCTGCTTCCTGGCCCATGGAGACCCACGTGTCGGTGGCCAGGACGTCGGCGTCGGAGGCGGCAGCCTTGGCGTCGTGGAGCACGCTTACGGAGCCGCCGGTTTGTGCCGCGATCCGGGTCGCGTCGGCGAGGATCGCGGGGTCAGGTAGGTAGCCGGCGGGCGTGCCGATCCGCACGTGCATGCCCGCGAGTGGCGCCGCCGAGCAAGTACGAGTGGGACATGTTGTTGGCGCCGTCGCCGAGGTAGGTGAAGGTCAGCCCCGCGAGGCGGCCCTTGCGTTCCCGGATGGTCTGCAGGTCGGCCAGGATCTGGCAGGGGTGGAACTCGTCGGTGAGCGCGTTGACGACGGGGACACGGGAGACCGCAGCCGCGGCTTCTAGGCGGCTTTGCCCGAACGTGCGCCAGACGATGGCCGCGACCTGACGATCGAGCACCCGGGTGGTGTCTTCCACTGGCTCACCGCGGCCGAGTTGGCTGGTGCCCGAGTCGATCACCAGGGGGAAGCCGCCGAGTTCGGTGATGCCGACGGAGAACGAGAGCCGTGTGCGAGTGGATGACTTGTCGAAGAGCACGGCGACGGTCTTCGGCCCGGCCAGGGGCTGGCGGCTGAACGGATTGGCCTTTAGCGCATCGGCGAGGTCGAGGATTTCCGCCTGCTCGGCCGGAGTGAGGTCGTCGTCGCGCAGGAAGTGGCGGACCATCAGTTCCTCCCTGTTGTGGACGCGTCGAGCAGATCGGGCAGCGCGGCGAGGAATTCGTCGGCTTGAGCTGCGGTGAGGATGAGTGGCGGGGCGAGGCGGACCGCCTGCGGGTTGACCGGATTGACGATGAATCCGGCATCCAGCGCGGCTTCCGCCACTGCGGCTGCCGTCGGCTCGGCGAGTTCTATGGCGAGCAGCAGACCTGCACCGCGCACGCCGACGACGGCCGGATGCTTGAGCGCGAGGATGCCTTCGCGAAGCCGTGCGCCGACGGCGCTGACGTTCTCGAGCAGGTTGTCGCGCTCGATCGCGTAGAGCACGGCGAGTCCCGCGGCGCAGGCGACCGGATTGCCGCCGAAGGTCGTGCCGTGCGCGCCCGGCGTGAACAGCCCCGCGGCGCGGCCGAGGGCGATGCACGCGCCGATCGGCAGGCCGCCGCCGAGTCCCTTGGCGAGCGAGATGACGTCAGGCTGCCAGCCGCCGTTCTGCGCGGCTTCGACCTGGTAGCGAAACCAGGTGCCAGTGCGGCCGATGCCAGTCTGGATCTCGTCGAGGATCAGGAGGGCGCCGTGGCGGTCGGTGATTTCGCGTGCCGCGGTGAGATAGCCGGGAGGCGCGGGTTCGACACCCTTCTCGCCCTGGATGGGTTCGACGATGAACGCGGCGGTCTCGTCGTCGATGGCTGCTTCGAGCGCGGCGATGTCGCCGTAGGGGACGAAGACGACGTCGCCGGGCAGCGGCTCGAACGGCTCGCGGATCGCGGCCTTGCCAGTCAGTGCCAGGGCGCCAAGCGTGCGGCCGTGGAATCCGCCTTCGGTTGAGACGATCTTGGTGCGGCCGGTGAGCCTGGAGAGCTTGAAGGCTGCTTCGTTGGCTTCGGTGCCGGAATTGCAGAAGTAGACCCGGGCGTCGTGCGCGCCGACGAGGTGGACGAGGCGTTCGGCTAGGGCGATCTGTGGGGCAGTCGCGTAGAAGTTGCCGACGTGGCCGAGCGTGGTCAGTTGAGCGGTGACCGCCTGGACGATGAGCGGGTGCGCGTGGCCGAGTGCGTTGACCGCGATGCCGGCGAACAGGTCGAGGTAGCGGTTGCCGTCGGCGTCCCAGAGTTGCGCGCCCTCGCCCCGGACGAAGACCCGCTTCGGCGGCCCGAAGGTGTTCATCAGGGAGCTGGTGTAGCGCTCGGTCCACGCCTTCGACAGGCCGTTGTGCGGCTGGAGGTCGGGCAGCGCCTCAGCGGTCGCGATGGTCATGCGGCCACCACCATGGTTCCGATCCCCTCGTCAGTGAAGACTTCGAGCAGGAGTGAGTGCTGGACACGGCCGTCCAGGACGTGCGCGGCCTTCACGCCACCGCGTACGGCCCGCAAGCACGCCTCCATCTTGGGAGCCATGCCGGACGAGAGTGTCGGCAGCAGCTTCTCTAGTTCGTCCGCGGTGAGCTGGCTGATCACCTCGGCTGCAGTCTCTGGTGAGGAAGTGGCTGATACTCCCCCGGGCGGCCAGTCGGCGTATAAGCCCTCGACGTCGGTGAGCACGACCAGCTTTTCCGCGCCGAGGCCGACGGCGAGCGCTGCGGCGGCAGTGTCGGCGTTGACGTTGTAGACCCCGTCGTCCTCAGCCCGCGCAACGCTGGAGACGACCGGGATGCGGCCATCGTCGAGCAGAGCGTTGATCAGGCTTGGGTCGACGGCGGTGACGTCGCCGACCCGCCCGAGATCTACCTGCTCGCCGTCTATCTCGGCTAGGCGCTGCTTGCCGAGCAGAGTGTTGCCGTCCTCACCGGACATGCCGACGGCGAACGAGCCGTGCGCGTTGATCAGCCCGACGATCTCGCGCTGGACCTGTCCGGTCAGCACCATGCGGACGACTTCCATCGCCTCGGGCGTGGTAACGCGCAAGCCGGCGGTGAAGGTGGATTCGAGGCCTGCCTTCTCCAGTTCGCGGCTGATCTGCGGGCCGCCGCCGTGCACCACGACGGCGCGCAGCCCGGCGTAACGCAGGAAGACCACGTCTTGGGCGAAGGCCTTCTTCAGCTCGTCGTCGATCATGGCGTTGCCGCCGAACTTCACCACGACGGTCGCGCCGTGGAAGCGGGAGAGCCAAGGCAGGGCCTGCGTGAGTACCTGCGCCTTGGCGCGGGCCTCGTGAAAGCGAGCGCCGCCAGCGGTGGTCTTCACGGCGCCACTCCGATCGTGCTGAGACCGGCGGTCTCGGGCCAGCCGAGCGCGAGGTTGAGGCACTGCACGGCCGCGCCGCCGGTGCCCTTGGCGAGGTTGTCGACGGCGCCGATGACGATCACTCGACCGGCGGTCTCGTCGAGCGCGACTTGGAGGTGGACGGCGTTGGAGCCGAGGACGGCAGCGGTCTGCGGCCAGCGGCCTTCGGGCAGCAGCGTGACGAAGGGCTCGTCGTCGTACGCCTTCTGGTACGCGGTACGTAGGTCCTGTGCGGTGATTCCGGGCTGTGCGGGTGCGGAGCAGCTGGCGAGGATTCCGCGCGGCATGGGAGCGAGGATCGGAGTGAAGGACACTGAGACGCCCGACGAATCGCCAGTAGTTGAGGAGCCGGCGGGCGAGACGGCCTTGGCTAGGTTCTGGACGATTTCGGGCGTGTGCCGGTGTATCCCGCCGACCTGGTAGGCGGAGGCGTTGCCCATGGTTTCCGAGCCGAGCAGGTGCGGTTTGAGTGACTTGCCTGCGCCTGAGGTTCCGGTGACGGCGGTGATCACGACGTCGGGTGCGGCGAGTCCGGCGGCCAGCGCCGGGTAGAGCGCCAGCGTCGCGATGGTCGGAAAGCAGCCTGGGACGGCGATACGCTTCGACCCCTGCAAGCTCGGCCGAGCGCTGGGCAGTTCCGGCAGGCCGTATGGCCAGGTTCCGGCGTGCTCGGTGCCGTAGAAGCGGGTCCACGCAGCGCCGTCGGAGAGACGGAAATCGGCGCCGCAGTCGATGATCAGGACGTCCGGGCCAAGCGCTTCGGCCACAGCGGCGGACTGGCCGTGTGGCAGGGCGAGGAAGACCACGTCGTGGCCGGCGAGGCTCTCGGAGTGGGTCGGAGCGAGGATGCGGTCGGCGAGCGGGCCGAGGTGCGGCTGGTGCTCGCCCAGCGCCGAGCCCGCGTTGGACCAGGCAGTCAGCGCTCCGAGCTCGGCCCGGCCATCAAGCAGGGCCGGATGCCCGAGCAGGATCCGCAGAACCTCCCCGCCCGCATATCCGGTCGCTCCAGCGACAGCGATCCTGATCGTCATGTGCATGACAATACAGCACTGCGAATGACTATGCCATACAACAAAAAGCGTATCTCGGGAGATCGTCGTGGCTCAGACTCTGGGGTCGGCGCGCGAGGTCAATGCCGCTGGAGTGCGAGCAGGCGATAGACAGGCTCGGCGCGCGGCGCGTCCTGGTCGGGCAGATCGGCTAGTTGGCGAAGCAATTCGGCGATGGTCTGCGGACCGGCGGCGCGTGTCCAGTCGTGGTCACGGTTGCGGATCGCCTCGATCCAGCGACGTGGGCTGCGCCCCTGACCATGGCCGATGAACTTGGCTTCTGCGGTCGGCGCGAGGCGATGGGGCATTCCGAGATTGATGATCGTGTCGGCGGCGTCGCGTTGCTGCGGCGCGAACTGGGAGCGGATCGGACCGAGGAGATCCGTCGTATCGCTTCCTGGGGCGTAGACGGCGTCGTTCTTGTTGACGGTGGTGATCAGCGTTCCGTCCGGACGCAGCACGCGAGCGGCCTCGGCGATCGCGGAGTCGACGTGCTCTGGTTCGAGGAGGTGCAATAGCCAGACCATGACGACCGCGTCCACGGATTCGTCCGCTATTGGCAGCCGCGCGGCATCGCCGCACGTTACGGCTCCGGAGAGTCGGGTTCGGGCGAGTGCGAGCATTCCTTCGGCGCGGTCGATGCCGATGACACGACGCTCGTGCTCGATCAAGCGCATCGTCACGATGCCGGTCCCGCAGGCGACGTCGAGGACGGTGGTGGCGTCGGCGGGTATCAGCTTGCGTACGGCGCTTGCCGCAGCGTCGGCTCGCTCGTCGCCGCCGCGTGTGGCGTCGTACCGGGCGGCTTCACGGCTGTAGTCGAGCACGATTTGAACCTAGTCGATACACGTCTGTTGCCCCATCCCTAGCTGAGGGATTGGGGCGACGGACATCGGTGCTTGCGGTCGGTCAGGCGCCGCGCAGGACGGCTCCGGTCTGCTCTGTGGCGAGGCTGACGGCGGCGTCGCGGGCCTGCGTGGCTTCCTCGACGGTCAGGGTCCGGTCGGCCGCGCGGAAACGCAGCGAGAAGGCGAGGGACTTCCTGCCTTCGCCGATCCGGTCACCCTGGTAGACGTCGAACAGCCGGATCGATTCGAGCAGGACGCCCGCTCCCCTGGCCAGCGCGGCCTGCACCGTCTGCGCCGGGACCTGCTCGTCGACGACGAGAGCTACGTCCTGCGTGGCAGGCGGGAAGGTGGAGACCAGCGGACCCTGCACCGGCAGGTCGCGGACGGGCAGCAGGGCGTCTAGGTCGAGCTCCATCGCGCTGGTGCGGGGCGGTAGGCCGAGTCCGGAGAGCACCTTCGGGTGCAGTTCGCCGGCGTGACCGACCGTCCGGCCGTCGACCAGCAGTCGGGCGCACCGGCCAGGGTGCCAGGGCTCGTATTGGGCCTGCTCCACCTCCAGCTCCACGCCGCAGGCGCGTGCGACGGTGCGGGCTGCCTCGACGGCATCGGCCCAGAGCGTCGAGTCTGCGCCAGCGTCTGGGGCAGGTCGACCGGGGCCCCACCAGCCAGCGGGTTCACGCAACCCGGTGAGTACGGCGGCAACGTGCGCGGGCTGGTCAGGCAGCGCGGCGTCGAGGGCGGCGAGTTGTTCCTCGGTCGGGCGGTGCGCGGTGGTCAGGCGCGGCGGCGGGGTCGCGCCGGCGCGCGGGGAGAACACGAGGCCGGACTCGAAGAGGGCCACGTCGTTGAAGCCGCGGCCTAGGTTGCGGCGCAGCGTCGCCAGGAGGCCGGATAGCAGCGTGGTGCGCAGCTCGGGCTGCTCGTCGGAGAGCGGGTTGAGCAGGCGCAGCGTCTGGCGACGGGGGTCGTCGGCAGAGATGGTGAGTTGGTCGAAGTCCTTCTGGCCGACGAACGGGTAGCAGAGCACTTCGACGTAACCGGCGGCGGCGAGGTCCCGGCCGACGCGGCGGCGGTAACGCTGCTTTACGGTCAGTCCGCGGCCGGCCGGTACGCGGGGCATGGTGGAGGGCACCCGCTCGTAGCCTTCGAGCCGGATGACCTCTTCGGCCAGGTCGTTCGGGTCCGTGAGGTCGGGACGCCAGGACGGGGGCGTCACACGCAGCGAATCGACGCCCTCGACGAAGCAGCCGACGTCCTGCAGACGGCTGACCACGGTCTCGCTGGAGTATGCGAGCCCGGCGACGCGGCCGGGCAGCGAGGCGTCGATCAGGATGGGTTCGGCGACGGCCGGTCGGGTCGACTCGACCGTGACAGCCGGGTCGGGCTCGCCCTGGCCGAGCAGCACGAGCAGATCCACGGTGCGCTGGACGGCCGCGGCCGCCGCGTTCGGGTCCACGCCGCGCTCAAAGCGGCGTGAGGCCTCGGAGGGCAGCTTGTGGCGGCGCGCCGCGCGGGCGATGGCCACCGGGTCGAAGTGCGCGCCCTCGATCAGGACGTCGGTCGTGGTCGGCTGGACCTCGGTGGCGCCGCCGCCCATCACTCCGGCCAGGCCGATCGGGCCGGACGCGTCGGCGATGACCAGGTCTTCGGGGTCTAGGCGGCGGTGCTGGCCGTCGAGGGTTTCCAGCAGTTCGCCAGCCTGGGCGCGGCGCACGGTGATCGGGCCGGTCAGCTTGTCGGCCGCGTAGGCGTGCAGCGGTTGGCCGATCTCGAGCATCACGTAGTTCGTGATGTCGACGATGAGGGAGATCGGGCGCATGCCGGCCAGCTGGATGCGGCGCTGCATCCACAGCGGGGACGGCGAAAGCGGGTCGATGCCGTGCACGGCGCGTGCGACGAACAGGTCGCAACCGGTCGGATCGACCAGACGCACCGGATGTCCGGTGCGGGTCGGCGCGGGGGTATCGAGCAGCGCCGGGTCACGCAGCGAGGTGCCGTACGCGATGGCGGCCTCACGCGCGATGCCGCGCATGGACAGGCAGTACCCACGGTCAGGGGTGACCGCGATGTCGAGCACTTCGTCGCGCACGCCGAGCAGTTCGATCGCGTCGGCGCCGACCTCGCACTCGTCGGGCAGCACGATGATGCCTGAGTGGTCGTCACCGAGACCGAGTTCGCGCG
This sequence comes from uncultured Actinomycetota bacterium, assembly GCA_963714445.1. Classification (GTDB taxonomy): domain Bacteria; phylum Actinomycetota; class Actinomycetes; order Streptomycetales; family Catenulisporaceae; genus Actinocrinis. Next base: position 18,270 of record CAVQPP010000143.1, on the reverse strand, counting down.
CCGAGCAGATCATGCCGTCGGAGACGTGGCCGTAGGTGGACCGCGCGGCGATCTTGAATTCGCCGGGCAGCACCGCTCCGGGCAGCGCGACGACGACCTTGTCGCCGGTGGCGAAGTTGCGTGCGCCGCAGACGATGCCGCGGGCGTCCTCGGGGCGGGGGCCAACCTGGACCTGGCAGAACCGGATCGGCTTCTTGAAGCCGGTCAGCTCCTCGATCTCGAGCACGTGGCCGACTACCAGCGGGCCGGAGAGGCCCACGCCGGATTCGTGGACCGTCTCGACCTCGAGCCCGGCGCGCACCAGGTGTTCGGCGACGGCGCGGCCGGTCGCCTCGGGGGGCAGCTCGACGTACTCCCGCAGCCAGGAAAGCGGTACGCGCATCAGATTTCCGTCCCGAAGGGGAGGGTGAAGCGGATGTCGCCCTCCACGATGTCGTGCATGTCCGCGACCGAGTGGCGGAACATCAGCGTGCGCTCAAGGCCCATGCCGAACGCGAAGCCGCTGTACCGGTCGGGATCCACGCCGGCGGCGATCAGCACGCGCGGGTTGACCACGCCGCAGCCGCCCCACTCGATCCAGCCCTCGGAGTTGCAGGTGCGACAGGGCCGGTCCGGGTTGCCGACCGACTCGCCGCGGCAGACGAAGCAGCGCAGGTCCATTTCGGCGCTGGGCTCGGTGAACGGGAAGTAGCTCGGGCGCAGGCGGGTGGTGATGCCGTCGCCGAACATCACGGTGGCGAAGTGGTCGAGCGTGCCCTTGAGGTCGGCCATGGTGATGCCCTCGTCGACCGCGAGGCCCTCGATCTGGCCGAAGACGGGGGTGTGCGTGGCATCGAGCGCGTCGCTGCGGAAGACCCGGCCGGGGCAGATCACGTAAACCGGCAGCTGTCGGTTAAGCAGCGAGCGGATCTGCACAGGCGAGGTGTGCGTGCGTAGGACGAGCGAGTCCGTGTCCTCAGTCGCACCCGGGGTGTCGATGAAGAACGTGTCCTGCGTAGTGCGCGCCGGGTGGTCGCGGTGGATGTTGAGCGCGTCGAAGTTCATCCACTCGGATTCGACCTCGGGCCCCTCGGCGACTTCCCAGCCGATCGCGACGAAGGCGTCGGCAATGCGTTCCTGAAGGGTCGTCAGCGGGTGCCGTGCGCCGCGCGGCGCACGGTCCCAGGGCAGCGTGATGTCCACGCTCTCCTCGACCAGCACCCGGGCGTCGCGCTCGGCTTCGAGCTCGGTCTGCCGGGCGGCGAGCGCGGCGGTGACCTCGGCGCGGGCCTGGCCGACTCGCTTGCCGGCGTCGGCCTTCGCGGCCGGGGGCAGCGCGCCGATCTCCCGGTTGGCCAGCGCCAGCGGCGAGCGGTCCCCGGAGTGGGCGATCTTGGCCTCGTGCAGCGCCGAGAGGTCGGCGGCGGCCTTGAATGCGGCCAGCGCCTCGTCGCGGGCGCGCTCGACCGCCTCAGGCTTGAGCGCTTCGACCTCGACCGGGTCGAAGGCCTTGTTCGGTGCAGACATCCGGTTGCTCTACTTCCGCTCTCCAGCGCCGCGCGGGCGCGCTCGATCGGGACTGTGCATCAACACCGCGCCTTCTTCAACACCACGTCGTTCAATGCCACGGTGAGTGCTGAGGCAAGCTTAGGCGGTGCGCGACGTGCGCAATGACCGTCGACTGATGACCTGTGGATAACTCGCCGCGCCGGGCCGCGTCAGTCAGATGATCGGCTCGGTGTAAACGGGCACGGTAAATCGGAAGCGGGCGCCCCCGGAGTCAGCGGTACCGACGGTGATCGTGCCGCCGTGTGCTTCGATGATGCCCTTGACGATGTAGAGGCCGAGGCCAGTGCCGCCGCGCCGGTTTCCGCGCCAGAATCGGGTGAAGACGCGGCCGAGCATTTCCGGTGGGATGCCGGGGCCTTCGTCGTCCACGGTCACTGCGATCATGCGCGAATCGTCCTCGGCGCCTGAGGCCGCTTCGAGGGCGATCGTGATGCTGACGCGACCGTCGCCGTGCCGGACCGCGTTCTCGAGCAGGTTGGCGAGGACTTGGCGCAGCTTGTCGGGGTCGGCGAACGCGGCGGGGACTGGATTCGCCGTGACGACGAACCGTTCCTCACGCTGCCCTGCCGCGACCATTCCGGCTACCTGGTCGCGGATCAGTTCCTCGACATCGACGACGTAACGCATCAACTGGAGGCGTCCCGAGTCGATGCGTGCGATGTCGAGCAGTTCCGCGATCAGGCGGGTGACCCGGTCGGCGTCCGCGTCGACGGTCTCCAGCATCAGCTTGCGCTGGTCGTCGGTGAAGCGCTCCCACTTCGCCAGTAGGGTCGCCGTGAAGCCTTTGACGCTGGTCAGCGGGGAGCGCAGCTCGTGGGCGACGGTTGCGATCAGGTCCGCGTGCCGACGCTCGGCTCGCGCGCGGGCGGAGGTGTCGCGCAGTCCGACGACGACACGCTGCACGTAGCCGCCCTCACGCATGAAGCGTGCGGTAGCGAGCACGTCACGGCCACCTGGCAGCAGCAGATGTGTTTCCGGCTGGCCGGTGCGGATCGCCAAGCCGCCGTACGGATCGGTGCACCGCCACCAGTTGCGGCCTTCCAGGTCCTCAAGCGGCAGGGCGTCGGTCAGCTGGCTGCCGACGGCGGAACTCGCCTCGATCCCGGTGATGCGTGCAGCCGCGCGGTTGAACACGACGATTCGGCCGTGTCGGTCGGCGATGACCACGCCGTCGGGAAGTTCGTCGTAGTCGATGTCGAAACGTTCCTCGTCGGCGTCGGCGTTGGCGGATCGGGCCGGAGTCTGCCGCTCGGAGCGCACGGCGTGCGAAGTACCGTTACCGGTGCCGCTACTGCCGTTGCCGGTCTCGGATGCCGTCATCGCCGTGGAATCGGCACTCTGATCGACCGCGCTCGGTGCGTCCAACATTCCGCGCCCCTTTCCACGGATGGAACGGCTCGCCCCGAGTAAGGAACGTCGCCCGCTGGCTGTCGAGCCGGCCGTCGCACCTGGCCGGTCTTCAACCGGATTGGTCCATCTTCCTTGTTAGTTCGACATCATTGTCGTTCGCTCACCGTTAGCGCCAGAGTCGCAGCCGATGCGACGTCTATGCGCCTGCGTATGCAAACGCACGCGGCATTCGCCTCGTGCACTCCGCCCTGCTCACAGCTGTGAGCTCTCATTTGTCTGACTTGTCCGGCGCTGCTGATTTATCTGGCGGTGCGCCCGCGCCGACGCGTATAGGCACACGGCTGCGGCCGTGGACAGGTTCAGGCTCTCCGCTCGGCCGTGAATCGGGATACGCACGACCGCGTCGGCCAGGCTGCGGACGTCGTCGGGCAGCCCCCACGCCTCATTGCCGAAGATCCAGCAGGTCGGCGCGCTCAGCGCTCCGGAGTCGGCCTCGTCGTCGAGGTCGAGCGGACCGGTGCCATCGGCCGCGAGGATCCGCAGGCCGGCGGCTCGGCACTGCTCGAGCGCCCCTTCAATCCCGAGGCCGATGACGATCGGGACGTGGAACAGCGAACCGACCGACGCGCGTACGGCTTTCGGGTTGTAAACGTCCACCGACTCGTCGCTAACCAGTACCGCGTCCGCTCCCGCAGCGTCGGCGGCGCGGACGACCGAACCGACGTTACCCGGGTCACGCACGTGCGCGAGCAGCACGACGAGCTGCGGGGGCGGGTTGAGTGCGTCAGAGAGCGTGGAATCGAGACGGTGGCACACGGCGACCATGCCCTGAGGGTGCACGGTGTCGCTGATCGAGGCAATGACCTCGTCGGTAGTCGCCAGCAGCGTTGCGCCCGCCGCGCGCGCCGCCTCGATGAGTTCGGGGTGCCGGTCGGCGGCGGCGTCGGTGAAGTAGAGCTCGGAGATCCCGGCAGGGTGCGCGGCCGCCTCGCGGACGGACTGCGGTCCCTCAGCGAGGAAGAGCCCTCGTTCGGCCCGGAACGAGCGAGTGGCGAGTCGCCGCGCGGCCACCACCCTGGCGGACCGGGGTGAGGTGATCGCGGGGCGGCTCGCCACGCGGGCGTCGGCTTCTGCGCCTAAGCGGGTCGGCCGGGGGTTCGCGGTCAGGCCGCGACCTTGGGGGCGTTCACGTCGGTCGGCAGCGCCTTCTGGGCGACCTCGACCAGCGCGGTGAACGCGGCGGCGTCGTTGACGGCCAGATCGGCCAGGATCTTGCGGTCCACTTCGACGCCGGCGGCCTTGAGGCCCTGGATGAAGCGGTTGTAGGTGATGCCGTTGGCGCGGGCGGCCGCGTTGATCCGCTGGATCCACAGCCGCCGGAAATCGCCCTTGCGCTTCTTGCGGTCCCGGTATGCGTAAACCAGGGAGTGGGTTACCTGCTCCTTGGCCTTGCGGTACAGCCGCGAGCGCTGGCCGCGGTAGCCGCTGGCCTGCTCAAGGATCGCGCGGCGCTTCTTATGGGCGTTGACCGCCCGCTTCACGCGTGCCATGTCGTCTCAACTCCTCGCGCGGGGCGCGCGGCGGGTCTTGCGCCGCCATTCCCCGCAGATCGTCAGTGGTCTGTCGGTAGTTACCTGGTGCGGGCTTGGGTTACTTACCGAGCAGCCGCTTGATCTTCTTCGTGTCGGCGTCGGACACCTCGACCATGCCGGTCACCCGGCGGGTGTACGTGGACGGCTTGTTCTCAAGCCGGTGCCGCTTACCCGTCTGACCGCGCATGACCTTGCCGGAGCCGGTGACGCGGAACCGCTTCTTGGAACCGCTGTGGGTCTTGTTCTTCGGCATGGCAGCCGTTCTCCTCATTCTTCTTTCGGCGCGTACGCAGTACGCGGGGGCGGCGGTCGGGCCGCCGCCGACCCGTGTTTTCTCCTGCCGGTCCTGGCTACTACCCGGCCGTGTCCTGCGCCGCGACGCTGGGCACGATGTCGTCTGCCCCATCGGCATCCGACACGGTGTCATGCGACGTGGTGTCGTCGGACACGGTGATGTCGGACGCAGCGGCGTCAGTTACCGCGCCGTTCTCGGCAGCGTCGCCGTTGATGGTGACGCTTTCAGCCACTCCCAGCTCGTTGAGCGGGGCGGCGGAGTCTTCGTCGCGATCGCGGCGTGAGCCGTCGGCCTTGGCCGCCTTCGCGGCCCGGGCCTCGGCCATCGCCTCGACCTTCTTCTTGCGCGGTCCGAGCACCATGATCATGTTGCGCCCGTCCTGCTTGGGCGCGAACTCCACGAAGCCGAGGTCCTCGACGTCCGAGGCGAGCCGGTCGAGCAACCGCCGGCCGAGCTCGGGCCGGGACTGCTCGCGGCCGCGGAACATGATGGTGATCTTGACCTTGTCCCCGGCGTTCAGGAACCGCACCACGTGACCCTTCTTGGTCTCGTAGTCGTGCGGGTCGATCTTCGGCCGGAGCTTCATCTCCTTGATGATCGTGTGCGCCTGGTTCTTGCGCGCCTCACGGGCCTTCATGGCGGACTCGTACTTGTACTTGCCGTAGTCCATGAGCTTGGCCACCGGAGGGCGTCCGGTCGGCACGATTTCGACCAGATCGAGATCGGCTTCCTGGGCCAGCCGCAGGGCGTCCTGGATCGCGACGATCCCGACCTGCTGGCCGTCCGGGCCGACCAGGCGCACTTCGGGCACCCGGATCCGGTCGTTAATGCGTGGTTCGGCGCTGATGGGGCCTCCTAGGTTCAGGCCGGCCGAGACGGCGAGCCGTTGCCGTCCGACCGCTTGGCGGTACGGTTTGGGAGCCCGCACCGCCGTGATCGATACAAGGGCACGCGGATAACGCGACCCGTACCGGCAAAAAACAAAAGAGCTCCACATGTATTCCATGCAGAGCTCCACCTACCGGGATGCCCTGTTCTCACAGGACATCGCACGCCGGAAAGCCTAAGCCGTCCAACGTGCCGGGACCGTTACCCGTCGGCCGCCTGGTCGATCGGGTGGGAGGTGGGCCCTCCACTTGCGGACCGCCGACGTACTCAGAGCACGCTGGCGGTTGGTCGCTGGCAACAAATGTAGCACGCGCCGATGCGTGACCGGCCAGGCGAGCGCTGGCGCAAGCCATACGAGGGGCGTGTTACGGCGCCGCGACGATGGATAGGCCGTCGCCGAGCCGGTCACGCAGCAACGGATCGGCTGAGATCGCCTCGCCGACGATACGCAGGGGCTCAGCCAGCGTCCGCGGATCGGTGCCCGGCTTGAATCCCAGCTCCAGCACGGCCCCCTCGGCGAACGCGCCGATGCGAGCGCTTTCCAGCACAGCGGCGACCTCGGGCACCGAGCGCAGGACGACGAGCAGCGCGGCGACGACGTCCGGATCGGTGTCCGGAGCGGCCGGGACGCGTCCCTCCGCGAAGGCCCGCAGCGCGGTGCCGGTGAGCTCGAACTGCTCGTCGGTGCCGAGGTCCAGCAGCAGGACGTCGGCGTGCTCCTGCAACGCCGCGGCGGCCGCCTTTTCGACCGAGACAGGCACCGGACGGGCCTCGGGGAATCCGGCGGTCGCACCCCACGCGGCGAGCTTGTCCGTTGATGTGAATACCGGCACCGCTTTAGCGCCATCCGCTGCGACGAGCGTGACCAGCGCCATGTCGCTGTCCTTGTCCCGGCGCAGCTCGGTGCCACCGACGCCGGTGCCCGCCTCCTCGCTCTCGCCGAGGATCGCGACGATTGGCGCGAGGACTCGCTTCCCAGCAAGCAGCGGGTAGAGGGCATACCGGTCTAGCTCGCCGTGGCGGTAGGCGCCGAGCGCTTCAGTCAACGCGTCGTCAGCTGACCCGTCGTCACCCTCGAATCCGGTCGGCTGGAGCGTGCGGCCGTGGAAATCAGTCACCCGATGAGCCTAGCCACGTGTTCGGTGCACTCAACTGTTCAGCCAATTGTTGGACCGCGGCTAGTTCGGCCGCAGCCTTGCGGCGCGCTCGCCGCAGCAGCACGAACGCGAGCACGAGCGCCGCAAGGAGCAGCACGGCTCCGCCAACAATCGCGCGCGGAAGGGCGCCGAAAGAGACCGTGGACTCGGTGACCACCGTCGCACGTCCGTAGCCGAAGTGACCGCCGGCCGGACCGGTGTTGCCTGCCACGGGCAGCTCCGCGACGTCCTTGGTCGTGCCAGCCGCCTTAAGCGCGGCGACCGGGTCGACGATGCCGAAGCCGAGCTTGTCGTCGCGCCCGCCCGAGGGCTTGTCGCGGGCGGTCTGCTCGAGGATGTCGCGGACCTGAGTCGGGCTCAGACCGCCGTTCTTCGACTTGATCAGCGCGGCAATGCCGGCGACGTACGCGGTGGCCTGACTGGTGCCGTCGCCGAGCAGGTACTCGTCGTCGCTGGCGGCGGCGTCGCACGGCAGGTTGACACCGGGAGCGGCGACGGACACGTCCCAACTGGTCGTGGAGAAGGCAGCGTGGTTTCCATCGGAGTCGACAGCGGCAACGCTGATCACTCCGCGCTCGGCGCCGGGGAACTGGATCGCGTTGCCCTTGTCAGCCGAGTTACCGGCAGCAACCACGACCACAACGTTGTGGTCGAGTGCGTAACGGATCGCGTCGGCCTCAGGCGTCGAGTCGGTGTCCGCGCCGGCATCGCTACCGCCGAGCGACATCGATATGACCTGCGCGCCGTGGTCCACTGCGTATCGGATGCCGTCTGAGATGGGCGTTCGACTCGTCGTCGGACCGTTGATGTCAGGCGCGTCATCGTCGCGGATAACGCGGATCGACAGCACGTGTGCCTTGGGGGCGATGCCCAGCATGCCGTCGCCGCCACCACGACCGTGCCCGGCGACGATCGAGGCCATGCACGTGCCGTGCTCGCCCCAGCCGGTCTCGCCGGGCCGCTCAATCCCGCCGGCGTAGTCGGGGCCGGTGGTGACCTGTCCGGTCAGGTCGATGCGGTCGCCAACGACGCCCGAGTCGAGCAGTGCGACCGTGATACCCGAGCCGGTGCTGATGCGGTTGGCCGCACTGGCGTCGAGGAAAGACAGCGGCCATTCCTTGTCGCGGATGTCGTCGGCGTGTGCGGGCGCGGCGGCGAGCGACCACGCGGCGACGCAGCCGAGTGCCATGGCAGCAGCGGCGACACGGCGCCCTCGGGCTCGGGGGCGGGAGTGGCTCGTGCCGTGGGACGACGAGTAGCCGCCTGACAGCCGAGCCGCAGTATGAGTGCGCATCATGACGCGCCGCCTTGGTCTTGCTGCGCCGCTTGGAGCTTGGGCGTGAGCAGGTCCTGGATCGCGGCGGGCAGGTCTCCGGCGACCTGGACCGCCGGGGAGCTGGAGCTGAGCGCCGAGCCCGAGCCGGCCTTGATGGCCGAGGTGCCGGGACCATTGCGCCCGTCGGCGAATCCGACCACGGCGTACGCGAGATACGTGCCGTCGACGGAGAGCTGCGACTGCCAGGCGACGCGCTGCTTGTCGTTGAAGCCGGAGGCGACGGTGCCGGGTACCGGGTAGACGTGCGGCATCATCGAGCCGTTAGACGCATTCGTGTCGGCGTTCCAGGCTTGGAACAGGCGGAGGCGGTCGGTGATCGTGCCGCTGATTACGACGATGCCGACGGTGGCGGTCACGGTCTGGGTGCGGTCCACGTAAGTCGCGCTCAGCAGGTGCGCGCATTTCGTCGGGGCGAGTGCGGCGGTGACCGCACTGGGAAGTGCGGCGCAGGAATAGTCGGGATTTATGCCGAGCCTTATATACGATTCGGTGCCCTCGCGGGTGATCGTCGCGGGCAGAAGCTGGTTTATCGGAGTGGTGCGCCAGACAGCACGTGCGGCGGCGTCATGGGCCGCGTCACCGGTTGTGGGCTGGGCGGTGGCGCCACTACTGGACTTGGCGAGTTCGACGCCTCCTGCGATGGCGCCTCCGGCAACGAGGATGATCGCGAGGGCAGCGATGAGGGTCCGGCGCGGAATGCGTGGCCGGGGAGGCGGCGGTGGCGGTGGGGCGCCCCAGCCGTAGTAGTACGGCGGTTGAGGCGCTGGCTGCTGCCCATACGGCGGCTGGGCGTACGGCGGTTGGGGAACTGGCGGCGCGTACGGCGGTTGGGCGTGTGGAGTTTGAGGAACCGGCGGCTGAGCGTACGCGGGTTGAGGTGCCGGGGACTGTCCATACGGCGGTTGAGGTATCGGCTGCTGGGCGTACGGGCCTAGACCGTACGGCGGCTGCGGATACGGCAGCGGCGCGTTCGGCGGCTGTGCGTAAGGCGGCTGCGGATATTGCGGCTGTTGCGCGGATAGCGGTTGCGGGTACTGCGGCTGGGGATGCGGCTGCGGGTATTGCGGCTGTGGCTGAGCGACCTCGGCGACCGTCGATTCGGTGGCTGTCGTCTCTGTGACCGTTAGCTCAGCTGCGTCAGCAGCAGCCGTCATCGTCTCGGCGACCTCGGCTACGTCCGAATGGGCTACCTCGGACCGCGGCGCTACCTCGTGCGTCACCTGTTCGGAGTCGGCTGCCGGTCGCGCTCCCGGAGCGGGCCCCGGCTCGTCCGTTGCCATGCCTGCCCCCACCTCTTTCGTTCCCCCGGGGTGGTCGCCATCCCGTGCCCAATGCCTTTGATCAGGTTGAACCTTAGTCCACGCCTCGGTCGGCCGACACCGGGGCATTGATGCTCGGCTGATGCTCATGTGACGTGGTGAGGCGGCCCGGACGAAGGTCATCAGGTCGAGACCTTTCCGGGATCTAATCGGTCTTACCCGGGCGACTGGGGTATGCAAGGGTTCGCAATGTGACCGACCTGGATCGCCTGAACCATGCCACCGCGCACCTCGACCCGCCGTTGGCGGTCGTCGATCTCGGGGCGTTGCGGCATAACGCAGGTGAGCTGGTCAGACGGGCTGCGGGCAAGCGGATCAGGATCGCGTCGAAGTCGATTCGCAGCCGTGAAGTAATGCGCGCGGTGCTCGCTCTTGACGGATTCTCCGGCGTACTTTCCTTCACTCTTCCTGAAGCGCTGTGGCTCGCCGGATCAGGGTTCGAGGACGTTCTCGTGGCCTACCCGACGGTGGACCGCTCGGCGCTGCGGCGGCTCGCGGCGGATCCGCGCGCGGCCAACACGGTCACACTGATGATCGACTCGATCGAACACCTCGACCTGATCGAGAAGGCGACGGCCGAGGTCGCCGACGCGTCACCCATACGGGTGTGTGTGGACATCGACGCCTCATGGCGGCCACTTGGTGGTCGGGCGCGCATCGGGGCGCGTCGCTCGCCGCTGCACTCCCCCGCCTCGGTCGCCGCAGTGGCCCGGGAGGCGGCGGACCGGCACGGATTCCGGCTGGTCGGGCTGATGGCGTACGAGGCGCAAATCGCGGGCGTGCCCGATTCGCCGCCTGGCCGCCCGGGGCGCGGGTTGGCGGTTCGGGTGATGCAGCGAAGCAGCGCTGCGGAGCTCGCCGAGCGGCGTGCGTCGATCGTGGCGGCGGTCAAGGAAATCGCGCAGCTTGAATTCGTTAACGGCGGCGGCACCGGATCGATCGAGCGCACGGCGGCCGAGGACGCGATAACCGAGATAGGCGCGGGCTCGGGCCTGTTCCTACCACGGCTGTTCGATGGATACCGCGACGTCACCGGTCAACCGGCGGCGTTGTTCGCTTTACCCGTGGTTCGACGCCCGGGGCCCGGTGCCGTGACCGTGCTCGGCGGTGGATACGTGGCGTCGGGTGTCCCGGGAAGCGATCGACTCCCCCAGCCCTACCTGCCGCGTAACCTGCGCTATGACCCGCAGGAAGGGGCCGGTGAGGTCCAGACCCCGCTGTTAGGCGCCGCGGCGGACGAACTGGCCGTCGGCGATCGGGTCTGGTTCCGGCATGCTAAGGCCGGTGAGCTGTGCGAACACTTCGGCGAGCTGCATCTGGTGCAGGGCGACACGGTTACCGCGACCGCGCCGACATACCGCGGCGAGGGACGCACGTTTTTGTAGGGCGCTGTCGGTAGGTGCCTGTCGGCGGCGTGTGGGACGCTGACCCGGTGGCTGACCGATTGATGCTCCTCGACACCCCGACGCTCTACTTCCGCGCGTACTTCGGCGTGCCCGAGTCGATTACCGCGCCGGACGGTATGCCGATCAACGCGGTGCGCGGGACGATGGACTTCATCTCGACGCTGGTCACGGGCTATCGTCCGGACCGCCTCGTCGCCTGCTTCGACGCGGATTGGCGTCCGGCGTTCCGAGTCGAGGCGATCCCGTCGTACAAGGCGCACCGGGTGCTCGAGGTCATCGAACCACCGGCCAGCGTGCCGGGGCAGGAGCACGGGGACGTGGCTGCGGTGAGCGCATCGGTCGAGGTCGTGCCGGACACGCTCAGCCCGCAGGTGCCGGTGATCGAAGCGGTGCTGGACGCATTCGGGATCGCACGCGGCTGGGCCGACCACTTCGAGGCCGACGACGCCATCGCCGCGTACGCCGCAGCGCACGACGGACCGGTGGATGTGGTGACCGGCGACCGCGACATGTTCCAGCTCGTCGACGACACCCGAGATGTACGAGTGCTGAACATCGCACGCGGCGTGTCAAAGCTCGAAGTTTTAGACGACAGTGCACTGACCGAGAAATACGGAATCCCCGGACGCGGCTACGCGGATTTCGCGACCCTGCGCGGCGACCCAAGTGACGGCCTGCCCGGCGTCGCTGGTATCGGGGAGAAGAGCGCGGCAACGCTGATCGCCGAATACGGCTCGTTGGACGGCATCCTCGCAGCCCTCGACGATCCGATGTCGACCCTCAAGCCGGCGGTCCGCAAGCGCCTCGACGCCGCGCGCGACTACCTCGCCGTCGCGCCGCAAGTCGTCCGCGTCCGCGCCGACGCACCGACCAGGCCGGTCGACACCACACTGCCGGCCACTCCCGCGGACCCCGCGAAGCTCGACGAGCTTGCCGCTCGGTACGGAGTGGGGAGCGCGATTCAACGGCTGACTCGTGCACTTGCCAAGGGCCGCAGCTGAAGTTGCCGAAGTGCGGAAATTGCTGAAGTTGCTCAAGTTATTGGCGAGCTGACTGCGCGGTAGGCAGGCGGCCGGGAAAGTCCGTAGCGGCCGTTCCGCGCGCATCACTCGGTCGGGCGCTGCGACCGGCGTCGATATGTTAATCCTCATATACTCCAAAATGTGGATGTATCAGTCCTGACCGGGGCGGTGGCGCCGCTCGAGGCGGAGCGCGAGGCGCCGCAGCGGCAGGTGCCGTTCGCGCGGCTGCCGGTGCTGCTGATCGCGGGCGTGACCGGGGCGTTGCTGCTCGCGGTGAGCGGGCGGTTCGGCTACTTCGGTGACGAGCTGTACTTCCTCGCGTCCGGGAAATTGCATCCGGCTTGGGGATACGCGGACAATCCGTGGCTGCTTCCGCAGCTCGCGAGGCTGTTCGACGCGGTGACTCCCGGCTCGGTGGTCGGGCTGCGGCTGATTCCGATGGTGCTGACCGTGCTTGGCGTGGTGCTTACCGCGCTTACCGCACGCGAGTTCGGGGGCGGGACGAAGGCGCAGACGATGGCGGCTGCCGCGTACGCGATTTCGCCTGAGCTGCTTGGGACCGGGCACCTGCTGATGACGTGCACTGTGGACCCGTTCTGCTGGCTGCTGGTCACGTGGCTGGTGGCGCGCTGGATCCGCACGCGTGATGACCGACTGCTGCTCTACGCCGGGCTCGCTACGGCGGTCGCGATGCAGGCGAAGTTTCTGATCGTCGTGTTCTGGCTTGGGTTGGCGGTCGGAGCTGCGGTGTCCGGGCCGCGCGAGCTGTTTCGTCGGCCGCTGTTGTGGGTCGGGGGCGTGATCACCGTAGTCGTGACGGTGCCGACGCTGGTTTGGCAGGCGCATCATGGCTGGCCCTACCTGTCGATGGAACAGGTGGTCGCGGGGCAGGTCGACCAGGCGTGGGGTGGTCGGCTGGCCATCCTGCCGATGGCGGCGCTGACGGCGGGTGCGTTCGTCGGTGCGTTTCTTGTCTTCCACGGGTGCTACTGCTTGCTGCGTGATCCAGGGCTGCGCGCTTACCGGCTGTTCGGTTGGGCGTCCGTCGTGGCTACCGCGGTGGTCGTGGTGACGGCCGGTCGGTACTACTACGTGTCGGGGCTTTACGCGGTGCTGTTCGCGGCGTCGGCTACGCGTATTGAGCGACGGCAGCCGGCTCGCTGGTGGCGATGGGTGACCAAGTGGCCTGCGTATGCGCTGTCTGCGTTATTGGCGATCTTTCTGGCACTGCCGCTGCGGCCTGGTGACGGGTTCACCGGTTTGGTCCTGGTGGACTATCTGCCGGTCAGCAGCATTGGGTGGCCTCAGTTGGCGGATACGGCGGCGAATGCGTACCGGCGGCTTCCGCCAGATTTCCGCGCGCACACTGCCGTGATCGGCGATACGTACTGGCAGGCCAGTGCGCTTGACGTCTTCGGTCGCGCGGATGGGCTGCCGGAGGCGTACGGGGTCGAACGCGGCTACTGGTACATGGGCCAGCCAGCCGCCGATACGCGGCAGGTGCTGTACGTCGGCGGCGATGGGCATCGCATCAGCGCGTTCTTCGACTCGGTGCGTCAGGTGGACACCGTGCGGCTTGCGCACGTTAACGCGGAGGCGGCGAACCAGGGCGTGCCGATCTGGCTGTGCGCAGGGCCTCGTGCCCCCTGGCCACGGCTGTGGGACCAGATGTACCAGCCCTAAGGGCTGATCGAAGGACATCGATATAACCCGATCGGATGTTCTGAGTCGCGGGTGACGGGGTGTCAGTCGATCATTGATGAACATAGGTGAAGTAGGCCTGCCATAGGCCCTGCCGTCCCAGGAGCCTGATCCGGATCCGTGACCGCGGATCGGGGACGGACTTGGGAACGCCGTGGCGCTGTCGAGTGGAGTGGAGTGAGACGAAGCGATGCGCATTGATGCTGTACGGGGTCCGATCGCCGTCTTCGCGATGCTGGCAGCGGTGCTCGTGCCCCTGATGACCTCGTCGAACGCGGCGCTGGGGGTCAGCGCGAGGAGTTCGGCGTCGCCGTCGGGGGCGGGAACGGGGTCAGGGGCCGGGCCGGCGCGGGGCAGCGTCGGCGTCGCCTTCGCCGTCGGTGTCGAAGTCGCCGTCGGCGTCGCCTTCGCCGTCGGCGTCTAAGTCGCCGTCGCCGGACATCGCTGGGCTGGGCTCGTTCTATCGATCGGTCCTTGACGTGCGCTCGGACATGCCCGGCATCTCCGAGCAGCAGTTTTACTACATCGGCCAGGCCTTCTGCACGAACGCCAGCCTGAGCCAGGACCAGTTCATCGGGATCCAGCAGGCGTACGCCATGCCCGCCGCGACGCTCGCGTACGACTCCTCGATCTCGACGGCGATGGTTGAGGCCGCGCCGATGGACTTCATCGAGGAGAACCAGGCCGTGTTCGGCTTCAGCGCGAGCGACCTCGACCGGTCCACGCTGAACGCCTTCCGGCTGAAGCTCTGTCAGGACCACCAGATCTGGCTGTCCTACGCGCACTTCGTATACGAGCAGCTGCTGAGCCTTGGGCCTTGGCAGACCGACCCGACGTACAGCGATCCGACCGTCGCGGCGCGGTTCTGGAGCAACGACCTGTCGGCTTGGCAGTCGGCGCTCGGACCCTGGCTTCCGTCGCAGCTTCAAGCGTCCTGATCTGCACGTTCGTCCGGTTCAGGCCCCGCCCTCGACCCCCGACCCGACCGACTTGACCCGTCCGCCTACCTCCTGGAGCCAGCATGACGCAGCCCCGATCCACGCCCGCCGCGGACCTCGGCCTCGCGCCGCGGTCGCTGCCCGCGCTGCTGCGCGACCTGGCCGCGCGGCAGGCGCATCAGCGGGCGTTCACGTTCGTGGACTACCCGGACCTGCGCTCCGACGGCCGGTCCCGCACGCTGACCTGGAGTCAGTTGCACGACCGGGCCTTGATCGCGGCCGCGCGGGTGCGCGAGGTCGCGCGACCCGGCGACCGGGCGGTGCTGCTGATGCCGCAGGGGTTGGACTACGTCGCGGCCTTCCTCGGCTGCTTGACGGCGGGCGTGATCGCGGTGCCGCTGTTCCCCACGGACCAGCCGGGGCACGGCAGCCGAGTCGCCGCGGTGCTCGAGGACTGCGAGCCCGCGTGCGCGTTGGTGTCCGAGGCGAGCGCTGCCGCCGCTCAGGCGTATCTCGACGAATCCGGGCGGGGACGCGACCGGCTGCCGTTGGTCACGGTCGACGTCTCGCAACCGGCGGCAGCCGTCGATACCGCGCGGACATGGGACGATCCAGAGCCGGGCGATGTCGCGTACCTCCAGTACACGTCCGGCTCGACGCGTACACCGGCCGGCGTGATGATCACGCACGACAACGTCGTGCTGAACGCACGTCAGGTGCTTACCGCGTTCCCCACCGGGACGTCCGTCAGTTGGCTGCCCCTGTTCCACGACATGGGGCTGATGGTCAACATCTGTATGCCGGTGGTCGGCGGATTCCCGTCGGTGATGATGGATCCGGTCGCCTTCCTGGCGCGCCCGGAGCGCTGGCTGCGGCTGCTCGGCTCGCATCCGAAGGCGTTCGCGGCCGCGCCGAACTTCGCCTACGACTACTGCGTCGCGAAGGTCAAGCCGGAGGCGGTCGCGGACCTGCGTCTCGACCAGGTGGCCGCACTCGTCAACGGAGCCGAGCCGATCCGGCCGCGCACGCTGCGCGCGTTCGTCGCCGCGTACGCCGCGACCGGCCTGCGTCCCGAGGTGATTTGCCCTTCGTACGGCCTGGCGGAGGCGACGGTGTTCGTCGCCACGGATGGTCCGGGCGCCGCGCCGCACGAGGTCGCGTGCGAGCGTGCCGCGCTGGCCGAGGGTCGCATCGTGCCCATGGCGGCCGACGCCGATGAGGACGCCCGCGCCACCCTGATCGCCTGCGGCGCGCCGGTCGGTCAGGAGGTTCGAATCGTCGAACCGGGGGCGCTGCGGACGCTGCCCGACGGAGCGGTCGGCGAGATCCTGGTGCGCGGGCCGAACGTGGGCATCGGCTACTGGAAGCGCGTGGAGCAGTCCGCCGAGATCTTCGGCGCCGTCCTGCCGGGGACCGGCGAGCAGCCGTGGCTGCGTACCGGCGACCTCGGCGCGATTCACGACGGACGACTGCTTGTCACCGGGCGTCTCAAGGATCTGCTGATCATCGACGGCCGCAACCACTATCCGCAGGACGTCGAGGAGACCGTGCACGCGGCGCTCGATGCGGACCGGCGCGAGCGCGCCGCCGTCTTCGCGGTGCCGGGCAAGGAAGGCGAGACGGTCATCGCCGTCGCCGAGCGTGGCCGGGGGCGGATGAAGCGCGAGGCCGCGGCCTTTGCCGCCGCGTCGGCGCAGGTGGCGGGCTCGGCTGCGCCGAGCTCTGTCGACCACATCGTGCGCGCGCGGGTCGCCGGAACGCACGGCCTGCGCCTCGACCGGCTCGTCCTGGTGCCGCCGGGCACCATTCCGCGCACGTCCAGCGGCAAGGTCTCGCGCAGCGCCTGCCGCGCCGCCTATCTCCGCGGCGAATACGCGGAGGTGCGCACATGAGCGGTATCGACAGCGTTAACGGCTTCGGTGTCGATGACTTCGGGCTCGATGACGACGGCGCCAATCACTACAGAGTCAACGGCTTCGGCGTGCTCGAAGACCCGGAGACGGCGCAGCTCGATCTCGCGGTGCGTCGCCATGTACTGATGCGCCTGCACGAGTGGCACGGCATCGAGCCGTCCTGGGTGCGGCCCGATCGTCCGCTCGCCGAGCTGGGGCTGACCTCGCGGGATGCGGTCGCGCTCGCCGCCGAGCTGAGCGAACTCGCCGAAGTAGCGCTGCCGGCGACCGTGTTGTGGGAGGAGCCGACGCTCGACCTGCTCGCTCGGCACGTATGCGGACAGACGACGCAGACGGCTGAGTCCGCGCGGTCGCAATCGGCGTCGCAGACCGCTGCCGCTCCCCCAGCCGCCGAGCCGCAGGACGTGCGCGGCGTCGAGATCGCCGTCGTCGGCGTCGGCTGCCGGCTGCCGGGCTCGATCAGCTCGGCCGACGATTTCTGGCGACTGCTCACCGAGGGCGTCGACGCCATCGGCACCGTTCCCGAGGATCGCTGGTCAGGGTTCGTCGCGGACGGCGATCCGGCGCTGGACGAGGTGCGGCGGCACGGCGGCTTCCTGGACGACATCGCCGGCTTCGACGCTGAATTCTTCGGGATTGCGCCGGTCGAGGCCGCCACGATGGACCCGCAGCAGCGACTGCTGCTCGAGGTCGCGCATGAGGCGCTGGACCACGCCGCGATCCCGGCAACCTCACTCGGCGGCAGCCGCACCGGCGTGTTCGTCGGGATCAGCGGCAACGAATACGTGCAGCTGACCACGGCGGACCTGTCACGCGTCGACGCGTGGACGCCGTCTGGATCCGCGCTCAGCATCGCCGCGAATCGGCTGTCATACCTGCTCGACCTGCGCGGCCCGAGCATGGCCGTGGACACCGCCTGCTCGTCGTCTCTCGTCGCCGTACACCACGCGGTGCGCAGCCTGCTGACCGGGGAATGTGACACGGCCAGTCCAGCGACCGCTCCAGTCCAGCGACCGCTCCAGTCCAGCGACCGCTCCAGTCCAGCGACCGCTCCAGTCCAGCGACCGCTCCAGTCCAGCGACCGCTCCAGTCCAGCGACCGCTCCAGTCCAGCGACCGCTCCAGTCCAGCGACCGCTCCAGTCCAGCGACCGCTCCAGTCCAGCGACCGCTCCAGTCCAGCGACCGCTCCAGTCCAGCGACCGCTCCTCCCGCCCTAGTCGCGAACTCCAGTCCAGCGACCACTCCAATCCACCGCTCCAGTCTAGCGACTGCTCCAGTCCAGCGACCGCTCCAGTCCAGCGACCGCTCCAGTCCAGCGCGCGCTCCAGTCCAGCGCGCGCTCCAGTCCAGCGACCGCTCTAGTCTAGCTACCTCTCAATTGCGCCTGTCTACAAACAAGTGGAGCTAACACCTTACTATTGTAGAGCTAATACCTTACTATTGCACGGAGCTAACACCTTACTGTTGCGCAGAGCTGACACCTTACTGTCGTGCGCGGAGCTAACACCTTACTGTCGCGCAGAGCTGACACCTTACTGTCGTGCGCGAGAGCTGACACCTTACTGTCGCGCGGAGCTGACACCTTACTGTCGCGCAGAGCTGACACCTTACTGTCGCGCGGAGCTGACACCTTACTGTCGCGCAGAGCTGACACCTTACTGTCGTGCGCGGAGCTGACACCTTACTGTCGCGCGGAGCTGACACCTTACTGTCGCGCAGAGCTGACACCTTACTGTCGTGCGCGGAGCTGACACCTTACTGTCGCGCGGAGCTGACACCTTACTGTCGTGCGCGGAGCTGACAC
>CAVQPP010000142.1:0-6826 GCA_963714445.1 uncultured Actinomycetota bacterium | reverse complement strand
ATGTTTTGTAGCTCGTTCAGTTTTATTTCGTACTTGTCTGTCCCTCTCGGAAAGGGATTCCTAACATTTGAGATTCCGCTCGGTGGTCCCTGTATCGGATGAGGCGCAGGCCCTTTAACATACGAGGATAAGCCTCACTTCCGATGCTAAAAATCGCTGCGCAAAATGGTAGTCCGATGTAGTGGTTATTGGCAGCGGTCCGGTGGTATTCGGCAGCTGTGAGGGCCGGCCAATGCGGGCTGAAGACTGCCCTGATTGAGAAGCAGGCTCGGCTTGGTGGCACTTGCCTTTTGGTCGGCTGCATCCCTACGAAAAGCCGCGTTCTGCACACGGCCGATGTCTGGGATTATTTTAAGAACGCGGCAGGAAGGCGTGGATTGCGCGGGCGCGCAATTGAACTATCCGAAGGTGCTGGATCGCAAGAATAAAATTGTTGCCAAACATTCGAAGGGCATCGAATTTCTGATGCGCAAGAACAAGGTGGACGTCATTAAGGGTACGGCGAAGTTGTTGGGTGGCGGACGCCCGAGGGACTTCGTGACCTCGCCGGTTGCGCCCTGGGTCCAGTATTCGATGTAGTAAAAGTCGACCCCGCAGGCCGGGTTACCCGTGATCTGCAGTAACTGCGCGCCAGCCGCTCATCGCCGAGAGCTGCGCCTGAAAGGTTGCCGCATCGACCGAGGCGATGCGGAAGGCCGGGCTGATTGCCAGCGTGCCGTGAGTGGTCGATGCTGTCGGCACCGAGGTCGTGCTGTCCGAGCCACAGGCACTCAACAACGCCAATGCAGCGGCCAGCACGGCACCCACTTTCATCACGTCGTCCGATTCGGCGAATAACTCTTTGGCGCCCCTCGATCCCTTTTTCGATTTCCTTCCATTTCGCGATATTTGGCGACGATTTCGCCCAGTTCCGAATGGGTTTTGGCGACCTTCTGGTAGCGCGCCGAATCGGAATGTACTTTGGGCGAGGAAGACTGGCGCGTTGATCTCGTTGTAGCGCGCTTCAATTTGCTCAAGTTTCTCGAAAAGCGTCAATTTCGCCATGGAATAGCTCGATTCGGGCCTGCGACTGCCATTTATATGCCCAGCACGGATTCGGCTGTGCTCATATCAACACCGCGCTCATGTCGACACCGCGCTCATATCAGCATCCGCTCATCTCGACTCGTGCTCATTTCCGATACAACCCGTCCTCGCCGAGCGAATGCGCCAGCCGGTTGGCCAGCAGGATCAGGATCAGGGAGATGACACCCTTGAACAGCCCGGCGGCGGCGCCGTAGCCGAAGTCGCCGTTGCCGATGCCGAAGTAGTACGCGAACGTGTCGAGCACCTCGGCGTTCTGCGCGCCGACCGCGTTGCGCTGGATCAGCATCTGCTCGAAGCCGACGCTGAGTGTGTTGCCCAGCCGCAGCACCAGCATCAGCACGACCATGCCGCGCATGCCCGGCAGGGTGATGTGCCACATCCGCCGCCACCGGCTGGCCCCGTCCACCGCCGCGGACTCGTACAGCTGCGGGTCGATGGCGGCCAGCGCGGCGAGGAAGACGATGATGCCCCAGCCGGCCTCCTTCCACACCGCCTGCGCCGTCACCAGGTACTTGAACGCCGACCCGTTGGTCATGATGTCCCAGGTCGCCATGTGGTGCTGGCGCAGGAACTCGTTGAGCAGCCCCGCCCCGCCGAGCATCTGGTCGAAGATCGTGATGACCAGCACCCAGGAGAAGAAGTGCGGCAGGTAGACCACGGCCTGGATGAACGAGCGCAGTTTGCCGCTGAGCACCGAGTTCAGCAGCACCGCCAGCAGGATGGGGATCGGGAAGAACAGCACCAGCTGCACGAAGCTGAGCACCAGGGTGTTCTCGAAGGCGTGCCAGAACAGCTGGTCGTGGAACAGGTCGGTGAAGTTCTGGAGGCCGACCCAGTTGCTGTGCACGAAGCCGTAGATCGGGTCGTAGAACTCGAACGCCGAGACCGTCCCGAACATCGGCAGGTAGTTGAACACCAGCAGCAGCGCCATGGCCGGCAGCACCATGAGCAGCAGCGTCTTGTCCCGCCGCAGCCGGATGCGCCAGCCGAGTTTCGGCCGCGCGTCGCGCCGGGCCCGCCGCCGGGACTCGCGGTGGCGCCGCCCGGCGGACGTGCCAGGTCCGCCGGGCGGCGCCTTCGGCCGCGCCTCCTCTGGGACGGCCGCGCCGCCCGTGGTCACCACAGCCATCTAGCTCAGGCCTTTGTCGACGATGTTCTTCTGGTACCAGGCGATCAGGGCGTCGCCGCCGCTGCGCTTCCAGGTGGCGACCGCGTCCTGGAAGTAGGAGACCGGCTGCTTGCCGTGGTACACCGCCGTCTGCGCGTCGCTGACCTCGGTACCCGCCGCGACCTTCGAGAACTGATCCGGCACGGAGATGTTCAGGTTCCAGAAGGCCGGCTTGTAGACGTACTTAGCGGCGTCGGCCTGCCAGGCGCAGTAGGCCTTGGTGACTTCCGGGTAGCCGGCGTTGTACACCGACTGCTGCGAGCTGCCGAAGAAGTTGTAGATCTCGTTCGCCGCGGTATTCGAACCCTCGGTCGTGCGCACCGGCCCGTCCGGGCCCATCGTGTAATCCACACCCTCGACCCCGAAGTGGATCAGGTTGTACTCGTAGGAGCCGAACGGCGCCGCGAAGTAGTTCGCGATCCGCAGGCACTCCTTGATCTGGCTCGGGCTCAGGCTGCTGCTCAGGTAGCTGATCCAGCCCGAGGACGAGGTCATGCCGATGCTCGGAGCGGAGCCGTCGGACGAGAACAGCGGGAAGCCCATCCGGACGTAGTTCTTGTTCGCCGACTGGCCGGTCTGAGCGTCGCCGTCGTTCCACGCGCCGGTGCCGCCGCCCTCCATCACGACCTTGCCGGCCTGGAACCGGCTGGGATTGTTGGCGCTGACGCCGGCCAGCGTGTCCGGGTGCACCAGCCCGGCCTTGGCCAGCCCGGAGCAGAAGTTCAGCAGCTCGAGCATCTGCGGGTGGTCGTTGACGGTCTTGACCTTGCCGCCCTCGATGTAGAAGTTGCCGAGCGGCACCTTGAAGACCTGGATCAGGTAGGTGAAGGTGTCGTCGAAGGCCCAGAGGTTGCCGCGCGGGTTGTTGACCTCCTGGCCCAGCGCCTTGAAGTCCGCGGCGGTCTTGACGGTCGGGGTGATGCCCTTCGCGTCGAGCAGGTCCTTGCGGTAGAACAGCAGGCCGGCGAACGGCTCGCCGTCGGTGTAGGACGGGATGCCGTAGAGCTTGTTTTTCCAGACGCCGGCCTGCCAGCCGCCGGTCGGGATCGCGGCCAGGTTCGGGTAGTCGTGCACCGCGTCGCCGGCCAGAAAGGGGGTCAGGTCCGCGAACTTCGTGCCGCACAGGCCCGCGACATTGAAGGTGGGGTCCAGCCAGCCCGGCACGTGCAGCCAGTCGGGCAGTTTGTTCGCGGCGATCAGCGGCGGAATCGCCGTCGAGTACGTGTTGCCGTTGGCCGGCTTCGCATTGAACGTCACGCCCAGCGCCTTGTTCACCGCCGCGTAGTACGCGTTCGAAGCCGGCGGAACCGGGTTCCACGACGGCGCGACACCCGTGAAGCTGTCGCCCGAGCCGACCGCGCCGGTGACCGTGTGCACCAGGTTGGTCGGGTAGTTCAGGAACCCCGGATCGGTCGTCGCCCCGTTGACTCCGGTCACCACCGGGATGTCCGCGGTGACCCCGCCGGACAGCGGCTTGAAGTTCGGCAGCGCGGCCTGCAGGCCCGTCTTCGTGCTCGCCCCTCCCTTGCCCGCGTTGTTCCCGCAGGCGGCGAGCAGTGGCGACAGGGCGATCGCGCCCGCGGCGCCGGCGGTCGCGGTGACGAAGCCGCGCCGCGTGAAAGCGGTGGAGCTCGGCATTGAACTCTCCAGTCGACGAAGTGGCCCGGGCAGAAGCTGTGTGGTTGCGCTGTGCTGGCTCCAGCTGTGCTGGTCTTAAGAGTTGTCGAAGCGCTTCAATATGGCGTTGAGATTAAGTCAGCACTACCGGGCACGCAAGGTCGCTTGGTTACGTTTCGATATCGGCGACGGTCCTGTCCGCGCACAGACATCCTATGTGTATGACTCGGGCAGGCTTCGGGTCGATGCAGGTTGATCTGCCAAAAGGCATCGTCGCCAGCTCGGACGTAGCAGCGGGCGGGTGTCGAGCAGATTGACATCGCCTGCCGGAGATGGGACTTTCGAAGCGCTTCGACCTTCAAGCGACCGCGTCGCTCCGCCCCCGATGAGAAAGTCGTTCCGTGACTGCTTTCCCCGACCCGCCCGATCCGCAAGACGGCGACCCCGCGGCGCGGGTCGCCGGCCTGCTCGCGCGGTTGTCCGTGGCCGAGAAGATCGCGTTCCTGCACCAGCACCAGCCCGCGGTCGAACGGCTGGGGCTGGCGGCGTTCCACACCGGCTGCGAGGCGCTGCACGGCGTGGCGTGGATCGGCCGCGCCACGGTCTTCCCGCAGGCGGTGGGGCTCGGCGCGACCTGGGACCGCGACCTGCTGCGACGGGTCGGCGAGGCGGTGTCCACCGAGGTGCGCGCCTTCCGCCAGGACCCGGCCGCCGCCGAGCGCAGCGGCGTGGCCGAGAAGCACAAGATGGTCTCGCTCAACGTGTGGGCGCCGGTGGTGAACCTGCTGCGCGATCCGCGCTGGGGCCGCAACGAGGAGGGCTACAGCGAGGACCCCTACGCCACCGCCGAACTGGCCACCGCGTACTGCCGCGGGCTGCGCGGCGACGACCCGGCGATCTGGCGCACCGCGCCGGTCCTTAAACACTTCCTCGCCTACAACGCGGAAACCGACCGGGACGTGATGAACGTGGACGTCCCGCCGCGCGTGTTGCACGAGTACGAGCTGCCCGCCTTCCACGGCCCGATCGCGGCAGGTGTGGTGGCCGGGGTGATGCCCGCCTACAACCTCACCAACGGCATCCCCAACCACGTGCACCCGCTGATCAACCAGACACTGCGGATGTGGCAGCCGGACCTGGTCGTGTGCTCCGACGCGCAGGCCCCGTCGAACCTGGTCGAGTCCGAGAAGTTCTTCGCCACGCACGCCGAGTCGCACGCCGCCGCGCTCAAGGCCGGCGTCGACAGCTATACGGACAACGGCGAGGATTCGCGGCCGACGATCGAGCGATTCACGGCGGCGCTGGAGCAGGGCCTGATCACCGAAGCCGACATCGACGCGGCGGTTGGCCGGCTGCTGGCAATGCGAGCCCGCACCGGCGAGTTCGACCCCGCGTCCGATCCGTATGCCGGAATCCGCGCCGACGTCATCGCGTGCCCCGAGCACGACGCCCTGGCGCTGGAGGCCGCGCGCGCGGCGATCGTGTTGCTCAAGAACGAGGACGCCGCGCTGCCGCTCGCGGGCGGCTCGCTCGCGGTGATCGGACACCTGGGAACCAGGGTGCTGACAGACTGGTACAGCGGGCGACTGCCTTACGCGGTAAGCATCGCGGACGGACTGCGCGCGCGCTTCGGAGGCGAGAACGTCACCGCGGTCGACGGCGCCGACGTGGTGATGCTGCGCGCGGGCGCCGCGAAGTTCGGCCCGTTCCGCCGCCAAGACTGGGGCACCAGCGTGCAGTGCCCGGTCCCCGTGCACACGCTCCAGTCCGTGGACAACGATCGATACCTCTCGTTGACCGGCGAGAACGACGCGGAGGTGGCGGCCGTCGCCGAGACGCCCGACGGCTGGTTCGTCAAGGAACTGTGGGAGTTCCACTCGGCCGAAAGCGTCGTCGCAGATAGGGCTGGCGTCCAGGGCGGGATCGTCATCCGTGCGAACGCGGAGCACAGCCGCAAGTACGTGCGCGTCGTCGACGGTGAACGTCTCGTCGCCGATGCCGAGACCGCCGAGGACGCCACGCGGTTCGCGCTCGATGTGCTCACCTCCGGCGCGCACGAAGCGATCGCCGCCGCCGCGCAAGCCGACCACGCGATCGTGGTGCTCGGCAACGACCCGCATATCAACGGACGCGAGACGGTCGACCGCGAGGGCCTCGCCCCGCCGCCGAGCCAGCAGGCCCTGCTGCGCGCGGTGTACCAGGCCAATCCGCGCACGACGCTCGTACTGGTCTCCAGCTATCCCTACGCGGTCGACTGGGCCGCCGAGCACGTGCCGGCCATCCTGTGGACCGCCCACGGCGGTCAGGAAGAGGGCAATGCGGTGGCCGACGTGCTGACCGGCGCGCACAACCCGGCCGGCCGGCTGCCGCAGACCTGGTACGCCGCCGGCGCCGAGCTGCCCGCACCGGACGACTACGACGTCATCGGCTCCGGCTGGACGTACCAATACTCGCGGCGCAAGCACCTCTTCGCATTCGGCCATGGCTTGTCCTACACGGCTTTTGAGTACGGCGAACCCACGCTGACAGTGCTGGAGGATGCGGGGCGGAACGATTCGCTGGGAGCGCTAACAATAGCCGTGCAGGAAACGTACCTATAGCGGCGAAGCGCCGGGCGTGGAAGTCGTGCAACTTTACTCCCACCCCCCGACGCCTCCGTCGCCACCCCGCTGCGCCGCCTTCAGGGCTTCGAGCGCATTAGCTTGCAACCAGGCGAATCCCGGGCTGTTCGGTTCGACGTGCCGCCGAACGCCTTGCTCATTGGTCGCCGGAGCGCAATGCCCACCACCTTGAGCCGGGGACCTATGAATTAGCCTGTCGGCCGCTCGTCCACCGATCTGCCCGCGACTGGCGTCATGTCGAATCGATTCGTGAAACTCGCTAACGTTGGGCGCGTCCGAAGCGGCGGGCGCGCCAGCGGTCGGCCAGGATCGCGACGCCGAGCACGGCGCCCTA
>CAVQPP010000141.1:0-22941 GCA_963714445.1 uncultured Actinomycetota bacterium | reverse complement strand
GCCTGGCGGTCCGATCCGCCGCCCGCCGCGCCGCGCGACAACGCCCTCGCGCCGGCCGCCTGATCCGCCGCGCCGCACGAACCGACCAAGACAAGGATTCCCGTGACCACCTACGCGGCCCGCCATCCCGATCGCAGAGCCTTCCTCTCGCTGCTCGCCGCCACCGCGGTCCTCGGACCGACCGCCGCCGCGTGTGCCTCCGGCGGCGCGAAGAAGACCGCGGACTTCGCCGCGCTGGCCAAGTCCACCGGCGATCCGGAGACCGGCTCGCTGAAGTATCAGGGCTCGACCGGCTCGGTCACGTTGCCGGAACTGGCCGCGGACCTGGGCTACCTGCAGGACCTCAAGCTGAACTGGGTCGGCGACACCATCAGCGGCCCGCAGGACATCCAGTCCGCGGCGACCCGGCAGACCGACTTCGGCGGCGCGTTCAACGGCGCGGTGGTCAAGCTGGTCGCGGCCGGCGCCCCGATCACCGCGGTCATCAGCTACTACGGCGTCGACAAGTACGCATACAACGGCCTCTACGTGAAGCAGGACAGCGCGATCCACGCGCCGGCCGACCTGCTCGGCAAGAAGGTCGGCATGAACACCCTGGGCGCGCACTACGAAGCCGTCCTCGACATCTACCTCCAGCGCGCCGGCCTCTCCGCCGCCCAGATCAAGCAAGTCGAACCCCTGGTCGTCCCGCCGATCGACACCGAAGAATCCATCCGCCTAGGCCAGATCGACTCCGGCATCCTCGGCTCGATCCTGCGCGACAAGGCACTGGCCCGCGGCGGCCTGCGCGCCCTGTTCACCGACTACGACCTGCTGGGCAACTTCAGCGCGGGCACCTACGTCCTGCGCAACGACTTCATCCAGGCCAACCCCAACACGGTACGCGTCTTCGTGACCGGCGTCGGCAAGGCGATCGAGTGGTCACGCACGACGCCGATCCCCGAGGTCGTCGACCGGATGAGCACGATCATCGCCAAGCGCAAACGCAACGAGAGCAACGCCGCCACGCACTACTTCAAGTCCTGGGGCGTAGCCGGAACCGGCGGCACGATCAAACCCACCGAGTTCCAGACCTGGATCGACTGGCTGGTAAAGCAGGGCTCGATCCCCCAAGGCAAGGTGACCGCCGCGACGGCCTACACCAACGCGTTCAACCCGTACGCCAAGGCCGGCGCCCCATGACCACACCCACCCCCGCCCACACATCGACCCCGAAACTCTCCATCGAACACGTGAGCAAGGTCTTCGAGGCCCGCTCGTCCAACGTCGCAGCCCTCGAAGAGGTCACCCTTGACGTCCAACCAGGCGAATTCCTCGTGATCGTCGGCCCAAGCGGCTGCGGCAAATCGACCCTCCTAGACCTCCTAGCCGGCCTATCCACCCCAACCTCAGGCCACTTGCTCGTCGACGGCACGCCGATCACCGGCCCCGGTCCGGACCGCGGCGTCGTCTTCCAGCAGTACGCACTACTCCCCTGGCGCACCGCGCTACGCAACGTCGAGTTCGGCCTAGAAGGCAAAGGCCTGACACGCCGCGCCCGCACCGGAACAGCACGCACGTACCTGGACCTGGTAGGCCTATCCGGCTTCGCAGACCGCTACCCGCACGAACTATCCGGCGGCATGCGCCAACGCGTAGCGATCGCCCGTGCTTTGGCCTTCGACCCGGACGTCCTGCTGATGGACGAACCCTTCGCCGCCCTAGACGCGCAAACCCGCGAAACTCTCCAGGACGAACTACTCCGCATCTGGAGGACCACGCGCAAGACAGTGGTCTTCATCACCCACGGCATCGACGAGGCCGTATACCTAGGCCGCCGCGTAGCCGTCCTGACCTCGCGCCCCGGCCGCATCAAGGCAGTCGTAGACGTCGACCTAGGCGACCGCGACGCGACCGAGGACGTACGTTCCACTCCCCTCTTCGCCGAGTACCGGCACCGCATCTGGTCCGAACTGCACGGCGAGGTCGTGCGCGCCCAACGCTCCGAGCTGTCCGCAAGGGAGGTCGTCTCCGTTGGCTAGCACCGAAGTACTAAACGACCTGGTAAAACCCGACCTGCCCAACCCCAACCCCAACCTCGTCATCGCCACCGACCGCGCACCACGCGATCACCGCGATCACGCCCCACGGCCAATACGCCGCCTGATACGCCGGTCCCTGCACCTCGCCGCCACACTCAGCCGCAAATCAATAGCCATCGTCGCGTTCCTAGCCCTCTGGGAGATCGCGCCACGCGTAGGCCTGGTCGACTCAACGTTCCTAGTCCCGTTCTCAACCGCCGTACGCGCACTCTGGGGCTTGGCCCAGGACGGCCAACTCTGGGACGACGCAAGAGTCAGCCTCACCCGCTCCGCGATCGGCTTCGGCATCGCGGTCGGCATAGGCGTCCCCCTGGGCCTCCTCATCGGCTGGTATCGGACCGTCGCCGACCTGCTCAACCCCCTGCTCGAACTCTTCCGCAACACAGCCGCCCTAGCGCTGCTCCCCGTCTTCGTCCTGATCCTAGGCATCGGCGAGACCTCGAAGATCGCGATCGTCGTCTACGCGTGCACCTTCCCGATCCTGCTCAACACGATCACCGCCGTCCGCGGTGTCGACCCGACCCTGATCAAGGCCGCGCGCTCGCTGGGCCTTTCCACCCCACGCCTACTGCGCCAGGTCGTGCTGCCGTCCTCAGTCCCAACCGTCCTCACCGGACTGCGGATGGCGGCAGCCTCATCGATCCTCGTCCTCATCGCCGC
Organism: uncultured Actinomycetota bacterium; assembly: GCA_963714445.1. Classification (GTDB taxonomy): domain Bacteria; phylum Actinomycetota; class Actinomycetes; order Streptomycetales; family Catenulisporaceae; genus Actinocrinis. Next base: position 20,200 of record CAVQPP010000141.1, on the reverse strand, counting down.
CGAGCTAGTCGGCGCGAAAGACGGTCTCGGCTACCTGATCAACGCCGCGCAACAGAACTTCGAGATCGAGCAGATGTACGCCGGAATCATCGCGATCTCGCTGATCGGCGCCATCGTCAATGCCCTGCTAGTGCGCCTGGAACGCCGCCTGACCCGCTGGCGCCCCGCCACCCACTAGCCCACGCCTCCGCCCCCTCACCCGCCCCATCCCCACGCCGCAGCCGCCCCCGTCCCCGCCCAACCTTCCCCCTCCCCCTTCCCCTCGCCCGGAGGATCCCCCGTGCCAGCGCAGCCGCCACGCCAACTCCACCTCAATGCCTTCCTGATGACCGCCGGCCACCACGACGCCGCCTGGCGCCACCCGTCCTCTGCCGCGCACCGAGCCACCGACGCCTCCTACTTCGTCGAACTCGCCCGCACCGCCGAACGCGGCACCTTCGACTCAATCTTCTTCGCCGACGGTCTGGCGGTATGGAACCGCCTAGGATCGAACGTCAGCGGCGTACTGGAACCAATCACGCTCCTCGCCGCGATCGCCGGCGCCACCCGCCACATCGGCCTCATCGCCACCGTCTCGACAACCTTCAACGAGCCGTTCCTCCTAGCGCGCAAGTTCGCCTCGCTAGACCACATCTCCGGCGGGCGCGCCGGCTGGAACATCGTGACGTCCAGCACCGAAGCCGAAGCCCGCAACTTCGGCCTAGATCAGCACCCTGACCACGCCCTGCGCTACGAGCGCGCCGACGAGTTCCTCCGCGTCGCCACGGCGCTCTGGGACAGCTGGGAGGACGACGCCGTCGTCTTTGACCGCTCGTCGGGCCGATACGCCGACGTCGCCAAAGTCCACCAACTCCACCACACCGGAACTCACTTCCGCGTCGAGGGCCCGCTTAACGTGCAACGATCGCCGCAAGGCCGGCCACTACTCGTACAAGCCGGCTCATCCGAAGACGGCCGCGAGTTCGCCGGCCGATGGGCCGAAGCCGTATTCACCGCCCAGCAAACCCTCTCCGACGCCCAGACGTTCTACAAGGACGTCAAAACGCGCGCCGAGCGGCTAGGCCGCAACCCCGACCACATCAAGATCCTGCCAGGCCTATGCCCCGTCCTGGGCGCCACCGAAGCCGAAGCCCGCGCCCTGGACGACGAACTGACCCACCTCCAAGTCATCGACTACGGCCTAGCTCAGCTCTCGAACATGCTAGGCGGAGTAGACCTCTCCCCCTACCCCCTAGACGGCCCGCTCCCCGAGGAAATCCTGCCGACCGAGGCCGAGGTCAACGGCAACAAGAGCCGCTTCACCCTAGTCAGCGAACTAGCCCGCCGCGACCGCCTGACCATCCGCCGAATCATCGCCCGCCTAGGCGCCGGCCGCGGCCATCAAGTCGTAGTCGGCGCCCCCGAGCAGATCGCCGACGCCATCGAACTCTGGTTCCGCCAAGGCGCGGCCGACGGCTTCAACATCATGCCGCCGATCCTCCCCACCGGCCTAGACCTGTTCGTCGACGCCGTCGTCCCCATCCTCCGCCAGCGCGGCCTCTTCCGCACCGAGTACACCGGCACCACCCTCCGCGACCACTACGGCCTCCCCCGCCCCACGTCGCAATACGCCCAATCCACCGCCCCCAACCCCACCGACACCCCCTAAAACCACCCACCCTCCACCACCGCCACCAGCTACAGTCCCGCCCGTGGACCACCCGACTCTGACTACAGGGCGCACCGACGCCCGCGAGTGGAGCGATCGCCAAATGGCCGACCTCTACTCCGACGGCTTCCCCGAGTTCATCACCGCCGACAAACTCGCGAAGCAATACATCGGACGCGTCCGCGAGTGGTTCCCGGAATGGAACCTGACCCTCGTCGACCCCGGCCGCGACCCGGTCGCCACCGGGTGGGGCATCCCCGTGCGCTGGGACGGCACCGTAGCCGGCCTGCCGTCCGGCTACACCGACGCGACAATCCGCGCCGTAGAAGGCCGCGAACAAGGAATCGAACCAGACACGCTAGTCATCTGCGGCGCCGTAGTAGCAGGCCGCCTAAAAGGCCAAGGCCTAGCCGGCCACCTGCTCACCGCCCTATGCGACGCCGCACTCGCCAACGGCCTAGCCGCGCGTAATCGCCCCAGTGCGCCCAACCCTCAAAGCCCGCTACCCCCTAACCCCCATCGAGACGTTCATGCAATGGACCCGCCCCGACGGCTCCCCCCTCGATCCGTGGGTCCGTACCCACAGCCGCCTAGGCGCCACGATCCTCGCCGCCGCCCCCGCCTCCCAGACCATGACCGGCACCGTAACCGAATGGGAGCAGTGGTCCGGCCTAGCCCTCCCCGCCACCGGCGACTACGTCATCCCCCAAGGCCTCAGCGTCCTACACATCGACCACGACGCCGACCTGGGCACATACGTCGAACCCAACATCTGGCTCCGCCACCGCTAGGGCCGCGCACCCAGCACAGCCTATTGGCGGTATCTGGCGATAGCGACGGAGCAGTTCGTCAATGTCGATGACACCGCCCATTATCCAACTACTCGCAGCCAGTCTCGGACGCGAACTTCCATACGCTCCACGTCGGCTTCGCTCAAGCGGCCCGTGTGGGCGAGTGCGCGTCGTGTGCGGTTGAGCTCTTCAAAATAATAGCGAATCCAGGCTTGATCGCCGAGCAACGCCTCAAAGTGTTCCCACTGCTTTAAGATGATATCTGCATACTGCGGGAAATCGACATACGACAGAAGCGAGTCGCCGCGTGGGCCGTGCCAGCGGGCCTTCGCGTCGTCGTCCCGTCGCTTTTCAGCACTCTTGCGAATACTTTCCTCGACTCCACCATCCCACCATTGGTCGGCACCAAGCGCTTCGCGGAGGGTAGATTCGATCAATTCGCGGATAGAGTTTTCTAGGCAGTAAAGAAGTTCATATACATCGCCCATGAATCTGGCCTGTGCGCGAGCACTTTCCGAAAAACTTAAAATCGCATTCGGCGCGTTCGCAATCGGTTGTTGGTCACCCGCTTCGAGAGCCTTATTTGTCTGAAGCGATCTGAACAAAAACGCTTGAACCTCCGTGTCCGATGAGGCCACAATAGATTCGCCTTTAAACTCTTGAAAATGGCGTCATACACAGCCACATCCGTTGACAATGGCAAATGCACGTGAATATCGTGACGCAATGCCAAGACACTGCGAGCGTCGTCGTTCTGGCGAGCCGGACTGCTCCCATGGGTTGCTGCCGGAGGCGTTTCTTCCAGTTTCGGTACGGGAGGAGCCTGTGTGATGGCGGAAACATTGAAATCAGCGAGTCCGCAAAGTGCTTTGAAAGTTGTGGCCATCTTTGATGTGACGGCCTCGCCCTTATCGGACAATCGCGCGAAGACCCCACTGATTTCTGCGGTAGACTTACCATATGCTTGAGTTTCGATCGCGAACACGTCTGCGTACCCGTCTCGAATGCCCTGTGCGAGAACGGCCTTCGCGATGCTTTTATCCTTAAACTGCCGATAGCGCTCTGTAGGCGCAGACGAGTCGCTGAGAAATCCGATCGACTTCAAAACGGGGATCATCGGCCGGTCAGCTGAACTCGGGAAGCCCAGCTGTTTGAGGAATTCGAAGGTGAACCTCTCAGGAACCCCAGCACGTTGGATGGCGTCAAAGATCGCTGCTGTGTTCTTTGTTGTCGTCAGGTACGACGTAGGGACTGCCATGTATGCATGTTAGGCGCTTTCACCGCCTCTCGCTTGCCTTCCGCTGTCTCGAGCCTCTGCCGGCTCGAGGCCAATCGAACAATCGCTCGATTTGAAGCGCCACGCTCTGCTACAGATGCTGGTTAGGCGCGCCAGACGATGCGACGCCATTCATTGAGCGGCTGACGTCCTTGTCACAGCGTGGTAGCAGATCACGTACGAGATCAGCATTGGTCGGCGTCCTGGCGAGATAGGGCATTCCGCTAGAACAGAACGATCGTGTGACGAAGCGGAGGCTGGTGCGCGGCGCCGGCGACACCTTTGGACAGACAGCCAAGAGATTGACGCGTTCCTGTATCTGCGAACGAAGCTGATGAATCATCACCTTGGGTACTGAACGCGGCTCGTGAAGGGTTCGTCCAAGAGACCTCCAGCAAGTATCGATTATTCGTCCACTAACGCGCAGAGCGAAACCCGCGTATGACCGAATGCGGCAAGCACGTCGTCAAGCGTGGTCCGTCGTCCAGTGTCGGTAGTGGCTCGCGCCGATGCGAGCGCAAGATCGCGCAGATCGACCACGGCTTCGTCGACTTCCGCGAGGTTCGCGCGCTCGATCTCGGCGACGGGATGGCGCTCGCCTGACGATGGGAGGTTGGGTCCGTTTTCTGCGGTAGTGGTCGGTTCAGGCATCATTTCCGTTGTATGGAGATAGTCGTTCGCGGATTGCACCGGCGAACTGTGGCACGCCGGCCTTGGCGAGCGCATCCGTGAGATCTGTTGCCATCATTGGAGGGCGCCGCTTGCCAGCAGCGAGACGCCGGACAGTTGCGACGACCTCGTCGGGAATCTCGGCAAGTAGGCCCTGCAGGTAGGTGTCCGGATCTGTGACGACTACGCCGTTTCGGTCAAGCTCGGGCGATTGGAAATCGGCGATATTCCAGGTGATCAGCGTCGAGACTTGCGCGGCGATCGCAGCGGCGATGTGGAAGCAGTCGTCCGGGTCAGGGCCGTCGATCGATTCGACGAGGTCAAGATAGGCCGCTTCGGGGATGAGCGTGTCCGCAAAGAACTCTCGGATTGTCACGCTGATAGCGGCCGCCGCGTCGGCGGATCGTTGCCGCTCACGGACTATCACGCGTTCCCATTCGTCGAGGAGCCGATCGGTCCACATCACGTCGTGCACGCCATCTTCGGATAGCGCGAACATCAGGTCCATGACAGAGAAAGGGAACAACACGTTCGTGTCGACAAAGATGCGAGTCAAGGTACTGGCCAGCCCGCCGCGTCAGTACGGAAGGTCGGCGGACGCGACGATGTCGGCGATTCGGCGCCTTCCTTCGGCTCTGCGCTCCCGTCTGGCCTGAAAGGCGAGGACGTCAGACAGCTTCACTCGGCGGTGGCGGCTGCCCGGCAGAAACTCGGACGGGATGTCGCCTTGACCGAGCAGCCGAGCAACGAAGGGGCGAGACAGTCCGAGTAGTTCGGCGGCCTCCGCAGGGGTGAGCTCGACTTCTGCGGGGACGGCCATCACGGCGCGGCCCGCGGCCAAGTCGTCGGCAACTGCGATGAGGAGCCGAAGCAGTGAGGACGGCACGGCGACTTCCGCGCCGTCCGAGGTGCGCAAGACCAACTCCGCCGACTCATCAGCGTGTGAGATGAGCTCGTCGAGGGCGTCGTGCTCGGCTGGCGCCGGGTCAACGCGGGTGGCATGCCCGAGCACTCCGGAGCGTGGCATAGGGACCTCCGTAAGACGCGATATCGAAAATAAGTGTAACCCACGGCGAGGGTTTGTCATGTGATTCGATGGCCGAACGAACCCCAGTTGGCTCAGCGGAGCCGCTGAGCGCAAGCGAGGCGGCGGAGCGTCAGGGCGGGGGCGGGGGGTTAGCCGAAGGCGTTACTCGGGCGGAGCCCGAGCGCGGCAGCACCTTGAGTCCGTGGAGCGCAGCGGAGCGGGGGCGGGCGGGCGTCGTTTACGCGAATCGCCTCAAATCAGCCCTCGCACAGAGGTGTGGGCGGCGCTGAAAGTCGCGGATGCCAATCCTGCCGTTGAGCAGGGCGAAAGGCAGCCTACACTCCCATTTTCCGGAGTCCCACGCTACCGCTTTTAGCTTGCGGAGCCGCCTCGCGGTAGTGAGGTGGCGGAGCGTCAGGGGCGGGAGGGCAGGCCAGCCGAAGGCGTTATTGGCTAGCCGAAGGCGTTACCAGGGCGGAGCGCGTGGGCGGCAGCGCCTTGGCCGTGGAGCGAAGCGGAGCGGGGGCGGGTGGGCGGGCGTCGTTAGCGCGAAGCGCAGCAGTCGAGCGCGGCGCTTATCAGGATCCGTGATAGTGGCTCGGCGGTGGGGGCTGGGGGAGCGGGCCGGGGCTGAGCGCGGCCGTGGCGCCGAATCTCCGGCGAACATTCGGACCCTGATAGGGCGTCTGCGGGTCTGCGGCAGGCCGCCGCCCGGAAAACAGCATGGCGGTGATGATCACGCAACCGGCCCTTAAGTGCCCCGATCGACGATGACAACATCCCGACCACCGACGGTGGCGGTCCACAGCCTGCCGACGATCGAGGTGACGAAAGCAATGGCCGCACGTGCCGGGACCTTCACGGAACTGGTGTTGGAGAACGCCGCCGAACTCGCGGCGAAGGACGCGTTCATCTTTCTGCGCGACACCAGCGCCGGGGCGGAGACCGACCGCCTTACCTACGCCGAGCTCGACCTGAACGCGAAGCGGATCGCTTCCTGGCTTCAGGAGCGCTCTGCCTTCGGGCGGCAGGTGCTGCTGCTGTACCCGTCGAGCCTTGAGTTCATCACCGCCTTTCTCGGCTGCCAGTACGCCGGCGCCGTGGCGGTGCCCGCGCCGGTGCCGGGTGAGCAGGGGCACCACTTCCAGCGTGTCACGGGCATCGTGCGGGACGCCGAGGTTCGCGCGGTGCTGACGATCTCGGCGCACGAAGCGGAGATCCGCGCTTGGCTCGCCGCCGAGGGGCTGGACGACGTCGAGTGCCTGGCTACGGACGTTGATTCGGCGTCGTATGGCGATGCCGGGGCTTGGGTTCGGCCGCAGTTCGGGCCCTCGCACCTGTCGTTCCTGCAGTACACGTCCGGATCGACCAGCACGCCGAAGGGCGTCATGGTCTCGCACGCGAACCTGATGGCGAACGAGGCCGCGATCCACCGGTCTTCGGGCACGATCATGGGCGAGTCGCGGCTTGGCGGCTGGCTGCCCTTCTACCACGACATGGGCCTGATCGGGCACATCCTGCACCCGCTGTGGCTGGGCAGCTCGGCCGCGCTGATGGCGCCTGCTGCCTTCCTCAAGCGGCCGTACCGGTGGCTGCAGATGATCACCGAGCACAAGGTGACCGTTGGCGGCGGACCGAACTTCGGCTACGACCTGTGTGTTCGCCGGGTGACTGATGAGCAGCTCTCGACACTGGACCTGTCCAGCTGGGTGATCGCGTGCAATGGCGCTGAGCCGATTCGCGCGGAGACGCTGCGGGCGTTCGCGGCTCGGTTCGAGCCGGTCGGGTTCAAGCCGGAGAACTTCTTCCCTTGCTATGGGATGGCTGAGACCACCCTGCTGATCTCGGGCACGACGCTGGGTAAGGCCCCGGTGTTCCGGCCGGTGGACGCCGGCGGCCTGGAGCGCGGCGAACTGCTGGAGCCGGCGGCGGGTCGGCCGGTTCGGACGCTGGTCAGCAGCGGGCGCGTGATTTCCGAGGACTTTGATGTCCGGGTTGTTGACCCGGAGACGTTCAACGAGCTGCCCGAGGGCAACGTCGGCGAGCTGTGGGTTAAGGGCGAGAGCGTCGCGAGCGGGTACTGGGCGCACCCGGTCAGCACCAAGGAGACGTTCGACGCCGGGATCGCTGGGACTCAGGGTGCTGACGCTTCTGGGTGGCTGCGGACCGGTGACTTGGGTGTGCTGGAGAACGGTGAGCTGTACGTCACCGGGCGGCTCAAGGAGATGATTCTCATCAACGGCCGCAACCTGTACCCGCACGACGTCGAGCGCGCGGTGCAGGCTCTCAACTCGGCGCTGGGTGCGGGGTCGGGTGCCGTGTTCGCGATCGACGCGGCGGACCGCGAGCAGCTGGTCATCGTGCAGGAGGCGCGCGCCAAGGACGGTCCGATCGACCCGACCGCCATCGTTGCCGCGATTCAGCGTGAGATTACCCGGGAGTTCACGGTGCCGGCCGGCAACATTCTGCTGGTCAAGCCGGGGACGATTCGGCGTACGACTAGCGGCAAGATTCAGCGGACGCTGATGCGCAAGCTGTTCCTCGAGGGCAAGATCACGCCGCTGCACGAGGTGCTGGACCGCGATGTGGCGGCGTTGGTGCGGCCGGCAGAAGAGGCTGAGGCTGCGACGCTGGAGCCGGTGGCCTGAGATGGGACGCGTCCGCTACCAGCTGGCCGAGGACCTGGAGGCCCATCTCGGGAATCCATGGTCCCCGGACACCGAGTTCTCCTACGCGCGCTGCGCGCAGCTCGACGAGCTTGAGGAGTTTCCCGCGGCGATCTGCGCCCAGCTCGACGCGTGGGGAATCCCATCGTTCTACGTCCCGACGCAGCACGGCGGTCGGCTTGAGGACTACGAGCAGCTGGTGCAGCTGATGCGGGTGATCTCCCGGCGCGACCTGACCGTCGCGATCGGGCACGGCAAGACCTACCTCGGCGGCGTGTGCGTGTGGGTCGCCGGGAACGATGAGCAGGCTGCGGCGGTCGGCGCGGACATCCGCGCCGGCACGCCGGTCTCGCTGGGGCTGACCGAGCGCGCGCATGGCAGCGACCTGATCGGCGGGGAAGTCAGTGCACTGCCGGACGGCGCTGGGAATCTGGTCGTCAACGGCGAGAAGTGGCTGATTAACAACGCTACCCGGGGCAGTGTGCTGTCGCTGCTGGTCAGGACTGACCCGGCTGGTGGACCGCGTGGATTCAGCATGCTGCTGGTCGATAAGCGGAAGTTGGGTGAGGGCGCCTTTCAGCAGGTGCCTAAGATTCACACGCTGGGGATTCGTGGCGCTGATATCTCTGGGATCTCGTTCAGCAGTGCGGTAGTGCCGGAGAGCGAGATCATCGGGAATGTCGGCGGCGGGATTGAGACGATTCTCAAGGCGCTGCAGCTGACGCGGACGATGTGTACCGCGCTGTCGCTGGGTGCGGCGGATCACGCGCTGCGGATCGTGCTCGACTTCAACCGCGAGCGGAAGCTGTACGGCAGGACGCTGATCACGCTGCCGAAGACTCGGTCGGTGATCTCGGCGGCTGCGGCGGATGTGCTGATCGGCGAGGCGTTGACGATCGTTTCGTCTCGTGCGGCGCACACGCTTACCGGCGAGATGAGTGTGATCTCGGCGGTGGCCAAGTTCTTGGTGCCGACGAACGCTGAGATGGTCATCGCGGACCTGACGCGGCAGCTTGGGGCGCGTGCCTTCTTGAAGAAGGTGCACGCGCACGGGATGTTCCAGAAGGTCGAGCGTGACCATCGGATCGTCGGGCTCTTTGATGGAAACACGCTGGTTAATCTGAACTCCTTGGTCAACCAGTTCAGGTCGCTGGCGCGGTCGTATCGGCGGGGTAGCGGGGACACGGCGGGCGCGGCTGCCGCGTTCGACTTGTCTGTGCCGCTGGCGCCGGTTGACCCGACGCGATTGTCGCTGGTCGCGCGGTCTGGGAGCGGGGTACTGGCTTCGGTGCCCGACTCGATCGCGGTGCTACGCGCGGCGGCCGGCGATGAGCCGGTGCTGAAGAGCGCGCTGGCCGCGGCGGAGCGGTTGGCCGAGACGATCGACCTGGTGCACGCCGAGATGGAGCAGCACCAGAACGCGCTTTCCGACGTGCCCGTGGAAGCCTTCGCTGCGGCGCGGCGGTACACGCTGTGCTTCGCGGCGGCGGCTGTGCTCGGGCTGTGGGCGCACAATCACACGGCGCAGAACGCTCGCGGCGTGTGGCAGGACGGGGTTTGGCTGCGCACGGCACTCGACCGGCTGCTCGTCCGGCTCGGTGAACCCGGGGCGGACGACGGCGCGGCGTACGAACAGCTTCTTGGCCAACTGTGTGACGCGCGTGACGAGGGCGAGTTGTTCTCGCTCTTCCCGCTCGCGCTGGCCGGCGGGCACCTGGAGCCGGAGCAGGAGCACGGAACAACGACGCAGATGCTCGCTGAGGGGACGTCATGCTGACTGAATCGACCGCCGCGGACCGCCCGGGGGCGGCCCTCCTCGACCAGGAGGCCGAGGCCAGCGCCCGGGTGGCCGAAATCGAGTTAGCGTTCGGAGACCCGTACGACCCGGACAACCCGGTCGGCAACGCGCGACTGCTGGAAGCCGACGAGGACGCCGAGATAAGCGCCGACGGCGAGCGGATCCTGGACGGCTTCAAGCTGAACGCGGACTTCGTGCCGCGCGAGTTCGGCGGCCGGCTGGACCGGCTCGACACGCTCGTGCGCGTGATGCGCCAGGTATTCCGGCGCGATGTGACGCTGGGGCTTGGCTATGGCGCTACGTCGTTCATGGCCGCGGTGAACGTGTGGACCGCGGGCTCTGAGGAGCAGAAGCGCGAGCTGGCCGACCTGCTGCTGAGCAACGGGAAGGCGTCCGTCGCCTACCACGAGCTCGCGCACGGCAACGACTTCGTGCGCAACGAGTTCGAGGCGCGACCTGCCGAGGATGGCAGCGGCGGCTTCGTGCTACGTGGCGGCAAGCAGGTCATCAACAACGCGGACCGGGCTGAGGCGCTGGCGCTGTTCAGCCGGACGTCGTCGGCGCCGGGGAGCCGTAGCCACTCGGTGCTGCTCGTGCGCCGGGATCAGCTGGACGAAGCCAAGTACCGGACGCTGCCGCGGTACACGGCGGTCGGCGTGCGCGGCTGCCACTTGTCAGGGCTCGACTTTGACGACTGCCCGGTGCCGGGTTCCGCCTTGGTGGGCGACCTTGGTCAGGGTGTTGAGCTGGCGCTGCGGTCCTTCCAGATAACGCGCAGTGCGGTTCCTGGGATGGCGATCGGGACGGCGGATTCGAGTCTGCGTACGGCGGTTCGGTTCGCGGTCGGGCGTCAGCTGTACCGGCGCTCGGTGATGGAGATCCCGCACGCCAAGGCGACGTTGTCGGCGGCCTTCCTGGATCTGCTGATCTGCGACGCGATGTCGCTGGCCGGCACTCGAGCGGTGCACCTGCTGCCTGAAGAGACCAGCGTGTACGCGTCTAGTGTCAAGTACCTGGTGCCGAAGATTCTCAGCGAGGCGATGTACGAGCTCTCCATCGTGCTCGGCGCGCGGTTCTACGTGCGCGATGGGGAGTTCGGGATCTTCCAGAAGCACGTCAGGGATCTGCCGGTGCTGAGTCTGGGGCACGCGGGTTCCGCAGCGTGTCAGGCCACGATCATTCCGCAGCTCTCTCGGTTGGCTAAGCGTGCTTGGTTCTCGGACGACCCGGCGCCGGCGGAGCTGTTCCGGCCGCGTGGCGGGCTTGGGCCGATTCCGTTCTCCCGGCTGACGCTGGCCAGCGGCAAGGACGGGCTGAGCGCGTCGCTGGTCGCCGCGGTTGACGAGCTGCCGTCGGCCTCGCCGGTGGAGCGTGCGCTGCACGGCTTCGCGCTGCGGATGATGGACGAGCTGCGGCAGCTGCAGGAGGAGGCGCTGGACCTCTCGCCGCAGGACCGCACCGCGCTGGCCAGCCCGGCGACGTTCGCGCTGGCCGACCGATACACCGTGCTGCTGGCCGCCGCGTCGGTGCTCGGCGTGTACCGCGAGGCGCAGGGCGGCGAGGATCCGTTCCTCGCCGATCCTTCCTGGGCCGCCGAGGCGCTGTACCGGCTGGCCCGCCGGCTCGGCCAGAAGCTGCCCGACCTGCCCGAGGGCACCGCCGAGCGCGTGCACGACGAGGTGCTGCGCCGCTTCCGCGAGCACCGTAGCTACGACCTCTATGACAGCCCGCTGACTGCCTGATCCGTCCGGACCGCGAGAACCCGGTGCCTGACAAGAAACCTGCGAGGAGACCGCAATGTCCATCGACACGCACGACCTTCCGGCCGGCAGCGCCGGGCACACCACTGAGAGCCTGACCGCCTGGCTGGTCGATCGGGTGGCGATCTACCTGCAGCGCGACCCGGGCGAGCTGGACCCGAACGAGCCGCTGGCCGAGTACGGCATGGACTCGGTGGCGGCGCTGAGCCTGTGCGGCGACGTGGAGGAGGACTTCGACCTCGTGCTCGAGCCCACCGTGGCCTGGGACTACCCCACCGCGGCCGCGCTCGCCGAGCACCTGGTCGGAGAGCTGAAGGCCGCCGGGAAGCTGTGATGCGCCCGATCGCTATCGTCGGGATGGACTGCCGGTTCCCCGGCGCCGCCGACCTGGCCGGGTACTGGGACCTGCTCACCCGGTCGGGCGACGGCATCGTCGAGGTTCCGGAGGCCCGGTGGGACGCCGGCGAGTTCTACTCGCCGGAGGGCGCCCAGGGCCACGCGAACACCAAGCAGGGCGGCTTCATCTCCGACGTCGACGCCTTCGACAACGAGTTCTTCACCATCTCCCCGCGCGAGGCCGCGGTGATGGACCCGCAGCAGCGGCTGCTGCTGCAGACCGCGTGGCGCGCCATCGAGGACGCGGGTGTCGCGCCGCAGCGGCTGGCCGGGACCAACGCAGGGGTCTTCGTCGGCATCATGGGCAACGAGTGGGCGCAGCTGTCGATCACCGACTACGCGAACCTCACCGCTCAGGCGATCTCCGGCAACGGCTACTGCATGACCGCCAACCGGATCTCGTATCACCTGGATCTCAAGGGTCAGAGTCTGGCTGTTGACACGGCGTGCTCGTCGTCGCTGGTCGCGGTGCACTTGGCTGCCAACGCGCTGTTGGCAGGTGAGTGTGACTACGCGTTGGCCGGCGGCGTGAACGTCGCGGTCACGCCGAGCTTGAGCCTCTTCTACACGGCCGCCGGACTTTCCGCTCCGGACGGTCGCTGCAAGCCGTTCTGCGCCGACGCGAATGGCATCGGCCGTGGCGAGGGTGTCGGCGTCGTGGTGCTGCGGCGGCTGGAGGACGCGATCGCGGACGGCCAGCGCGTTTACGCGGTCATCCGTGGCACGGCCGTGAACCAGGATGGTCGCAGCAATGGCATTACGGCGCCGAACCGCTGGTCGCAGCGCGAGGTCATCGCGCAGGCGTATCGGCGTGCCGAGGTCGAGCCCGAGGACGTCACGTTCCTGGAGGCGCACGGCACCGGCACGCAGCTCGGCGACCGGATCGAGACCAACGCGCTGGGCGACCTGCACGCCGGCCGGGCCAAGCCGATGCACTTCGGCTCGGTCAAGGGCAACCTCGGGCACACCGAGGGCGCGGCGGGTATCGCGGGCCTGATAAAGGTGGCGCTCTCGCTGCACCACAAGATGGTGCCGGCCAGCCGGTTCGCCGCAAAGGAGAATCCCGCGCTGCAGTTGGCAGATCGCGGGCTGAAGCTGCTCAAGGCCCCGCTTCGTCTCTCCGCGAAGGAGTCGACGATCGCGGGCCTGAGCAGTTTTGGGCTCGGCGGCACCAACGCGCACGCGGTGTTGGAGTCCGCTCCAGCGGTGGCACGTTCGGGTGCTGCGACGTCGTCGTCGGCGGCTAAGGGTGCTGCGTCGCAGGAGGTTGAGGGCGGCATCGGCGCCGGAGTGTTCACCCTGTCCGGTTCGTCGCCAGAGGCGCTGCGTCGCAACCTGTTGGTGCAGGCGGACGCGGTCGCTCGGCAGCGTGGCCGGGCCGCAGCGCTGTGCTGGGCCAGCAACGAGGTCAAGACCGGGCAGCGCTTCCGCTACGCGGTGGCCGCCGAGGACACCCGGGATCTGGTCGAGGCGCTGCGCGCGGCGGCTGAGGACCCGGCGATCGTCGGGCCGGACGCGCCGCGTCCGAAGTCCCGGCCGAAGCTGGGCTTCCTGTTCACCGGCCAGGGTTCACAGTTCCCGAAGATGACGGTGCGGCTGGCCAACGACGCCCCGCTGTATCGCGGTTACCTGCGCGAGGCGGACGAGGCGCTGCGGCCGCACGTCGGCGAATCAGTGCTCGATCTGATCGTGTCCGGCGATGAGCGGATCCACCAGACCGGGTTCACGCAGCCGGCGTTGTTCGCGGTCGGATACGCGCTCGCGCGGACGCTTGGCGAACTTGGCGTTGAGCCGGGTTACCTGCTGGGGCACAGCGTCGGCGAGTACGTCGCCGCGACGCTGGCCGAGGTCTTCCCGCTGGAGGCCGCCGCTCGGCTGATCGCCGCGCGTGGCGCGCTGATGCAGGCGCTGCCGGCCGGCGGCGGGATGCTCTCGGTGCAGGCCGATCCGGCCGACGTCGAGGAGCTGGTCGCCGGCGAGCCGCTGGTGGGCATCGGCGCGGTCAACGGTCCGCGTTCGACGGTGCTGTCCGGGGATCTGGCGGCGCTGGGGCGGATCGGGCAGGTGCTGACGGATCGCAAGATTCGTACTCAGCCGCTGACCGTCTCGCACGCCTTCCACTCCCCGCTGATGGAGCCGATGCTGGAACGCTTCGCCGAGATCGCCGAGGAAGTCGGCGGCGGTGTGCCGCGACTGCCGATCTACTCGACAGTGCACGGCAGGCTGCTGGCGAAGACCGAAGCGATGGACGCGGCCTACTGGACGCGGCACGTGAGCGCGCCGGTGCTGTTCGCCGACGCCGCCGCGCAGCTGCTGGAGGTCAACCCGGCCGCGCTGGTCGAACTCGGGCCGAAGCCGATCCTCAGCTCGCTGATCCGCCGGATCGGCCCGCAGCCGGGCCGGCGCGCGGTGCGCCTGGCGCCGAAGGAGGACTCCGGCGGACGCGACCTGGCCGGGGCGATCGCAGAGCTCTTCCGTGGCGGGGTCGACCCGCTGTGGTCAGCGCTCTACGACGCGAAGGATAGGCAGGGTTCTGCGTTGCTGGTGCCCTACTCCTTCTCGACCGCGCACCGGTACTGGAGCCACAAGCCGGTCACCGTGCTGCAGCCCGCGGAGACGAGCGGCCGGATCGACTGGCAGTCGCAGGGCGACTCGGCCGGGTGGAGCGGTGGTTCGGCGGCAGCGTCGATCGGCTCCGGGTCGCAGGGCTCGACGGGCACGGTCGTCACCGATGACCCGGTCTGGGACGCCGTCGTCGCAGTGGTCTCACAGGTCGGCGACTACGTCCCGGCGCAGATCTCGGCGCGCTCCCGGCTGTACGAGGACCTGGGATTCGACTCGGTGATGGCGATGGAGCTCAAGGACCGGCTCGAGGCCCGGCTCTCCGGGCTCGGCGCGCTGTCCACGCAGGAACTGCTGCCGGTCATGGCGACCGCCGGGGACCTGACCGAGTTCCTGCGCCGCAAGATCGCGCAGAACAGCGAGAGCACCGCCGGACTGGCGTGAACCAGTGATATCGAGAGGAGTCAGACGATGAGCGGTGAGCGGCGGGCTTACCTCGCCGGCATCGGCACCTTCCTGCCGGGAGAGCCGGTGGACAACGCGATGCTGTCCAAGGCGATCGGGGTCAACCAGGACTGGGTCGAGGCCTTCATCGGCACCAAGACCCGGCACTTCGCCAAGGACCTGAGCACCGGCGAGGTGCAGTGGTCGCTGGCCGACATCTGCGCGCGCGCCGCCGACAAGGCGATCGAGGACAGCGGGATCGACCCCGCCCAGATCGAGTTCATCATCATGGGCACCGCGACCCCGGACACCCTGATGCCCGCGACGGTCAACCACGTCGCGGACCAGATCGGCCTGAACCAGGTGCCGACGTACCAGCTGCAGTCCGGCTGCGCCGGCGCGGTGCAGGCGCTCGACCTGGCGCACAGCTTCGTCAGCAGCGGCCGGTACAGCACCGGGCTGGTGCTCGGCGGAGACGTGTGCAGCAAGCACCTGGATCTGAACATGGACTTCTCGACGGCGGCGCCGAGCGAACTGGTCAACTTCGTGCTCTTCGGCGACGGGGCCGGCGCGGCGGTGATGAGCGACGAGCCCGGCAACCGGCGGATCGCGGTGCACCGGGTGCTCAACCGGCTCACCGGCCTCGGCCGCGAGCCCGGCCAGGTGATCGAGTGGTTCGGGATCGCCGACCGCGACAGCGGCAAGCAGGCGGTCAAGGAGGACTACAAGGCGATCGAGGAGGGCGTCCCGGTCATGGCCGTCGAAATCCTCTGGGAACTGCTCGGCGAGCTGGAGTGGGAGGTCGAGCAGCTGGACTTCCTGCTGCCGCCGCAGCTTGGCGGCCGGATGACGGCGAAGATCTTCGAGCACCTGGCTGTGCCGACCGCGCAGGAAGTCTCCTGTGTCGCGGAGACCGGCAACAACGGAAACGCGCTGCCCTTCGTGCAGATCGAGCGGCTGGCCGAGCGGATCGCCCCGGGGCAGCGTGCTCTGGGCGTCGCGGTCGAGTCGAGCAAGTGGATCAAGGGCGGCTTCGCCCTCGAGATGGTCTGACACAAGCGATACATCAACGACCGCATACATCATCAACTAGGTCCATACAGACTCAAGATCGGATCATGCCGTGACCGCACAGCCGCTGAGCGCAGTGCCCACTCCCCGCACGGTGCGTCCGTGAACGCGCCCGCCGGTTTCGGCGAACTGATCCGGATCTCCGGACCCGACGGCGCGTGGGAAGAGGTGCGCGCGGATCTCGGCACGCACGGCGTGACGCTGCTCTACGCGCTGCTCGCGGACTGGCGGCCGGACCGGGCCGGCGGGCCGCGGCTGCGCGCGCTGCTGGGCAGGGACTGGGCACGGTATCTGGAGCTGACACACCCGGAGGTGCGGGTACGGTTCGCCGCATCCCGGGTGCTGCTCAAGTTCGCCGCGGCGGCCGTGCTCCAGGTTCCGGCGCACGTGGTCGAGCTGACGTACGGGCCAACCGGGCGGCCGTACCTGCGCGGGTACGACGCCGTGGACATCAGCCTGAGCCACACCGATGACCTGCTCCTGGTCGGCATGACCACGCGCGGCGTCATCGGCGTGGACGCGGAGCGCGCGGACCGGCGTCTGTACGGCCCCGGGCTCGGCAAGCACCTGTGCACCCCGCACGAACTGGAACTGCTGGACGAATTCCCGGAGGCCGAGCGCAACGACGCGCTGGTGCGGCTGTGGACTCTGAAGGAGGCGTACAGCAAGGCGATCGGCCAGGGCATGCAGTTCCGGTTCACCGACTTCGGTTTCGGTTCCGTCGCCCCGTCGTCCGTCAACCTGCCGGACGGCCAGCCGGGCACCGGCTCGGAGTGGACGTTCCGCACGTACGACGTGGACGGCGGCGACTACGTGGTCAGCGTCGCGGTCGGCGACCGGGGCTTCGGCGGCACCGCGGACACCGCGGCGGTGACGATGCTCGAGTCGAGCTTCGTGGACGCGCTCACCGAAGTGCTCGGCGAGGACGAGCCCGCGGCGGGTGCCGAGGGCGGCTTCGGCGCCTGGTAGATGCCTGATAGGCGTCTGGTATGCGCGGCCCCGCACCCGCAAACAGCACCCTGACCCAGCCTTGATCGAGCATTGATCCAGCCATGATCGAGCCCGGATCGAGCCCTGATCCTGATCGAAGCATTGTGATCGACCCCAACCCGGCCTTTAGCCAGGCCGGGCAGCCTGAGCAGTGCAGTCTCCCGTGGAAAGGGTCCGCGATGGCCGACGAACTGACCGTTCAAGTGTGCGTGGTAGGCGGCGGTCCCGCCGGCATGACGCTGGGCCTTGAACTGGCCCGCCGCGGCGTGCGGGTCGCCGTCCTGGAGCAGAGCGGGCACTTCAACCGCTCGTTCCGCGGCGAGTCGATCTCGCCCGACTCAGTCTGGATGCTCGACCGGCTCGGCATGCTCGAGCGGCTGCGCGGCGCCTTCCACGAGACGCGCTACATGCAGATCGACGACCGGGGCCAGACCGTCTTCAAGGTGGACTTCTCCCAGTTCCCGTACCGGTATCCGTACCCTGTCGAACTGCCGCAGCCGACGCTGCTCAATGCCCTGTCGGAGGAAGCGTCGCAGTATGAGAACTTCCACCTGCTGCGCCGCGCCAATGCGGTCGAGCTGATCAAGGAAGGCTTCGCCGTCACCGGCGTGAAGGTCTCCGGTCCGGACGGCCAGTTCGACGTGCGCGCGCACGTCACCGTCGCCGCCGACGGCCGGTTCAGCAAGGTGCGCGACATGGCCGGCTTGCAGTACACGAAGATCCCGATGGAACGCGACTTCCTCTGGCTCAAGCTGCCCTTCCCGAAGGTCTGGGACGACGGCACACTGCGCGTCCGGCTCAACGGCGGCAACCACGGCCTGTTCATCCCGACCTACCCGGACGACCTGCGGGCCGGCGTCTACATCGCCAAGGGCGGCCTGAAGGCACTACGAGCAGAGGGCATCGGCGCGCTGCACCGGCGGTTGGACGACCTGGTCCCCGAGCTTTCCGACTCGGTGCGCGCGGAGATCAAGAGCTATTCGGACACATCGATGCTGGAGATCTTCACCGCGATCGTGCCGCAGTGGTCGGTACCCGGCCTGGTGCTGATCGGCGACTCGGCGCACACCCTCTCCCCCGTGCTCGGCCAGGGCGTGAACCACGCGATCATCGACGCGATCACGCTGGCCCCGATGCTGACCGCCGCGCTGGACTACCCGAAGCCGGACTCCGAGCACCTGTTCGCGGTGCTGCGCGACTTCCAGCGCGTGCGCGAGCCCTCGATCGTCCAGTCGCGCAACCTCCAGCTGCGCCAGGAGCGGATGTTCGCGATCTCGAAGCCGGCCGGCGTGCTGGCGCGGCGCGCCGTGTACCGGCTGGTGAACAGCTCCAACGCGCTCAAGCGCCGGATGCTGGCGCCCGCGTACTGGCAGCTGCAGGAGCGCGGCGGCGACGTCGTCTCCGCCCCGATTCCGTCGCGCAGCGCGGCGAAGGTCTGAGCACACGCCATGAATCACCTCGACGAACTCAAGGAATTCGCCCGGCTGCACGCCAAGGGCCAGGGCATCAAATCCCGCCAGGTCAAGCGGCTGCTGGCGCGAATCGACAACGACGAGCCGGGCATGGCGCGCTCCTGGGCGCGGGTGTGGTCCACGCAAGCGCAGCGGCTGGCCGCGCGTGGCAAGTCGGTCGAGGCCGCGCGCCACTACGCGATCGCCCGCTTCCCGCATCACAGTGACCCGGACCGGATCGCCGCTCAGCGCGGCGTCGTCGAGTCCTTCGACGCCTGGCGCACGCGAAAGGCACGCGGCATCGAAAAGCTCGAATTCACGCACGGCGACGGAACCGTATACGCCTGGGCCGCCGGCCTCGACGCGCCGCAGCCGCGTCCGCTGCTGCTGATCATGGGCGGCATCGTCAGCGTGAAGGAGCAGTGGGCGCAGCTTCTCCCGCGCTTCGCAAAGCTCGGATACGCGACCGTCGTCGCCGAGATGCCTGGCGTCGGCGAGAACACGCTGCCCTACGGCCGGGATTCGTGGCAGCTGATCGGCTTCCTGCTCGACCAGCTCAAAGGCCGCGCACTCGACCAGAACGTTTCGCTCCTGACGCTCAGCTTCAGTGGCCACATGGCGCTGCGCGCGGCCGGCCGCGACGACCGGATCGGCAGGATCCTGACGGTCGGCGCCCCGATCTCGAACTTCTTCACCGACGAGGCGTGGTGGCCGCGCGTGCCGCAGATCACCAAGGACACGCTGGTCACGCTCACCGGCCTGCCGAACGAGGACGCGCTGACCAGGTCGTTCCGGCTCGGCGGCTGGGCCCTGAGCGCCGAGGAGCTGCGCGCGGTCCGCATCCCGGTCCGCTACGTGGTCAGCTCCCGCGACGAGATCATTCCCGGCAGCGAGCGGACTCTGCTCGCCGAAAACCTGCCCGACGTCGGCTTCATGGAGTTCGACGACGTGCACGGCTCCCCCGCGCACCTCGGCGAGCTGCGCTTGTGGCTGCTGCTGTCGCTGCTGCGCACCAGCGGGATCGAGGACCGGCGCACCAAGGCGCTGGACGCGATCCTCGGGCTGAGCGCGGCGCGGGCTCGGCGGCGTACGGCAAGCCGCGTACGTCCCCCGCTGGCCAGCGAGCCGGCCTGATCTGCGAAGCCGACTGACCAGCGAGGCCGCCTGATCAGCCGCATACTGGAGGCGTGGACGAATCGACGCGCGCCGCACCCAGCGATCCTATGCGTGCGCACGTGGCCTTCTACTCGGGCTACCGGCAGGCGGATGTAGCCCCGGCGGTCCATCGCGGACTGCCCTCGCCATACATGACACTGATCTTCACACTCGATGATCAACTCAATGTCGCGCAGCACGCAGACCTGTCGCAGGCCGCCGAGTCGTATGACGCGTTACTCGGCGGCCTGCATGCGCGCCCTGCGTTGATCACGCATTCTGGCCGGCAGTCCGGCATCCAGGTCGCAGTCAGCCCGCTCGCCTCGCGCGCCCTTTTCGGCGTGCCGGCTGGGGAATTGGCGTGGATCGACGTGCACGCGGACGACGTCTTCGGCCGCGAGACCGAGCGCATCAGGGAACGTATGCGTGAGGCGGCGACTTGGCCCGAGCGGTTCGCGGCTGTCGACGCGGCGCTGCGTCGACGGCTATCCGCACC
>CAVQPP010000140.1:0-28242 GCA_963714445.1 uncultured Actinomycetota bacterium | reverse complement strand
ATTCAAATTCTTCGACATCTACCACGACCTGCTCAGCGGCGTCCTCGGCAAGGGCCCGACGACCGGCCCGACGCCGAAGCCGGGCCAGACGACCCCGCCGCCGATCCTGCCGCTGCCGTCCCTCCCGCTCCCGCTGCCATCCCTGCCGCTGCCGATCCCGCTGCCGACCTGCCTGCTGCTGTGCGGAGGCGGCGGCCACCCCTCGGCCACGCCGAAGCCGGGAGCGAGCCCCAGCCCGAGCAGCGGATTCTGCCTGCTCGTCTGCCTTGGCCAACAGCAGTCCGCTGAGCAGTTCGGCCAGGTCGACCCGAATCTCGCCGCCCTGATGACCGAGGGGATGAGCGCATGAGGATCAGTCGCACCGTCCGCCTGCAACTGCTCGCCTTCGGCACGATCACCGTCATCGGCGTCGCGTACACAGGCGCGGACTATGTCGGACTCGGCAAGTCGATCGTCGACCCCGGATACACCGTGCAGGCGGACTTCGCGCAGACCGGCGGCATCTTCACCAACGCCGAGGTCACGTATCGCGGCGTGCCGGTCGGCCGCGTCGGCGGGATTCACCTGGACGGCACCGGCGTGCTCGTGGACCTGAACATCGACCACGGCACGCAGATCCCCGCCGACACGATCGCCGTCGTCGCGGACCGCTCGGCGGTCGGCGAGCAGTACGTAGACCTGCAACCGCGATCGAACAGCGGTCCGTACCTCACCGGCGGCAGCACGATCCAGCGTGCCGAAACCCGCACGCCGCTGCCGACCACGACCCTGATGGTCAACCTGGACCGCCTGGTCAACTCGGTGAACAAGCAGGACCTGACCATCACCATCGACGAACTCGGCAACGCGTTCAACGGCACCGGCCCGGACCTGCAACGGCTGATCGACTCCGGCAACGCCCTGATCAAGACCGCCAGCGACAACCTCCCGCAGACCACCGCGCTGATCCAGCAGGCGAACACGGTCCTGCGCACGCAGGTCGACGAGGGCTCCTCGCTCACCAGCTTCTCGCGCGACCTCGCGGCGCTGACCGGCCAGGTTCGGACCAGCGACCCAGACCTGCGCAAGGTCCTCGACAACGGCGTCGGCGCCGCGGCCGAGCTGCGAGACCTGCTCCAGACGACGCAGCCGACGCTAGGCGTCCTGCTCGGCAACCTGATCACCACCGGCCAGATCGTCGAGGCGCGCCTGCCCGGCGTCGAGCAGCTGCTGGTCACGTACCCGGTCGTCGTCGCGCAGGGCTTCACGACAGTCCCCGGCGACGGCACCGCACACTTCGGCCTCGTGCTCAACCTGAACAATCCAGAGTCCTGCCACTACGACACCACGCAGCGCGTCCCGCAGGACACCAGCCCGCGCGCCGCGAACACCAGCGTCCAGTGCACCGCGCCGCCAAGCAGCGGCACTGACGTACGCGGTGCGCAGAACGTCCCGGCGCCGGGCACCTCCGGCGCATCAAACGGACTGTCGTCGTACCTGACCGGAACCGATCCGTCGTCCGGTGCGGCGCTCGGCCCTGACGGCAAGCCGGTTCAGATCGCCGCGAACGGCGGCGAGGCGACACTACTCGGGAAGGAGTCGTGGCAGTGGATGCTCCTCGGCCCGATGGCCTGACGACGAAAGAACGCGAAAGCGCGGACACGCCAGACAAGCCGAACACCGGCCTGAGCGCGGGTGAAAGAGTACGAGCCATAGCTCGTCCAGTCGGCCGCGCGCTGACCCGATTCAGAATGCTGCCCTGGATCCTGGCGGCGGCCCTCATCCTCGTCGCGGCAGGCGTCGCGTTTCTCGGCGTCCGCGTGAACCAGGAGAACCAGGCGAATCAGGGCTCGCAGGACGTCCTGGCCGCCGCGCGGCAGGAAGCGCTGAACTTCATCTCCATCGACTACCGCAACTTCGACCAGGACAGCAAGAACGTCCTGTCCGGCGCGACCGGCGACTTCAAGCAGCAGTTCAGCGACCAGTCGAAGACGCTGCAGAGCCTGGTCACCTCGAACAAGGCGGTCTCCACCGGCCAGGTGCTGCAGGCCGGCGTGGTCACCTCGAGCGGCAGCTCGGCCCGCGTCCTGGTCGTCGCGGACGCCACGGTCGCCAACACGGCGTCGCCGTCCGGCCAGGTCCGCAACTACCGGCTGCAGATGGACCTGGTCCAGCAGAACGGCCAGTGGTTGACGTCCGGCATCGAATTCGTCGGCTGACGCGCACGGAAGGAGAACAATGACCGTGAACGAGTCTCAGCCCCGACAGCAGCAAGCCCAGCCCCAGACCCCGCAGCAGCAAGCGCAACAGCAGCGCGCGCGTAGCCGGATCGTCACCGACGGCCAGACCTCGCGCC
Source organism: uncultured Actinomycetota bacterium (assembly GCA_963714445.1). GTDB lineage: Bacteria > Actinomycetota > Actinomycetes > Streptomycetales > Catenulisporaceae > Actinocrinis. Next base: position 25,907 of record CAVQPP010000140.1, on the reverse strand, counting down.
GTCCGCGCCCGGTCGCCGGCCAGCGCGCCGCGGCGAAGCGTGCCGCGACGCCGGCTGTTGACACCGTTTCGACTGACACCGCCCCAATCGTCGAGCCGACGCTCCCTGAACCACGTGAGCCTGTCGAGACGGTCGAATCCGAGGTCGTCGAGCCAGCAGCCGTTGCCGAATCTGAGGCCGTCGAGGAAGCCGAAGGGGTTAAGCGCGCGCCCAAGCCGAAGCGCAAGCGCTCGCCGCGCCCCCGTACGTCAACGCGCCGCCGGGCCATCGTCACGGCCGTACTCGCCGTCGCTCTCATCGCCGCGATCGCGATCGGCGCGGTCTTCACCGTGCAGTACCGCAACGTAATCCGTACCGACCACGCCCGGACCGCCGCGATGGCTGCCGCCGAGCGCGCGGCGCCGGTCATCTTCTCCTACGACTACCGCCATCTGGACCAAGACTTCAGTAAGGCGCAGGCCTACCTCACCGGCGGGTTCCGCGACCAGTACTCGAAGACGACGCAGACGGTCGTGAAGCCCACGGCGCTTCAGTACCACGGCGTCGTCCAAGCAGTCGTCGCGAAGCCGGCCGATGGCAGCGCGCCGGCCGTCTCCGTCGTCTCCGCGACGCCGGACCAGGTCGTCGTGCTCGCGTTCATCGACCAATCGACCACGAGCACGCGCGTCAACGGAACTCGGGTCGACCAGAACCGCGTGCTGCTCACGCTCACGCACACCTCGCAAGGCTGGCTGGTCAGCGCGGTCGCCGCCCTCTGACCGCAGCAGCCAACCTCGGCAGCGGTTAGCCTTCCTGCTCGTGGGATCACGACCAATGCCCGCCGCCGAGTTGGACGTCACGCCGAAGCTGGTCCGTCGCCTGCTGCGCGAGCAGCACCCGGACCTCGCCGGTCTGCGGGTCGAATTGCTGGCCAACGGCTGGGACAACGTCGTGTTCCGGCTCGGCGATGAGCTCGCGGTGCGGATGCCCAGGCGCGGCGCGGCAGCCACGATTCTGCGCAACGAGCAGCGCTGGTTGCCCGTACTCGCGCCCGGGCTCCCGTTGCCCGTGCCGGAGCCGGTTCGCACTGGGGAACCAGGGTCCGGATACCCGTGGCCGTGGAGCATCGTGCCGCTTCCTGCCTGGCACTCCCGCATCGGACACGCCGCCAACCGACCTGCGTGAAGCAGCGGCCGTCATCGGCGCTTTCTTCGGCGCTCTGCACACACCCGCTGCGGCGGACGCACCGGCCAATCCCGTCCGCGGCGTGCCGCTGGCGTGGCGGTCCGAGACGTTCTCGCAGAACCTTCAGATCGCCGCAGCCGAGTTCGACGCCGCGATGCACGCGGCTATCACGCGCACGTGGCAGGGCGCGCTCACGGCACCAGAGTGGGGCGGTCCTCCGGTCTGGCTGCACGGTGATCCGCATCCCGCGAACATCCTCGTGCGCGACGGCCGGGTCAGCGCGGTCATCGATTTCGGCGATATCACCGCCGGTGATCCCGCCACGGATCTGTCGTTGGCGTGGATGATGCTGCCCGCCGAATGCCACGGCACATTTCGCGCCGGATACCGGGAAGCCCTCGGCGACGCACCGAATTCGACGGGCGCCGTCGATCCGCTGTGGACGCGCGCCCGAGGCTGGGCGCTGAATTTCTCGTTGGTGTTTCTGGCCCATTCGGCGGACAACCCGCGACTTCACGCGATTGGCCGCAGCACGTTAGCCGCCGTGCTGGCCGATGCCGGCAATACCTTGAACTAACGGGGCATGGCCAGCGGCTGATCTCAAGCTACCCGGCGCACACGGTCCATCGCGCGCCGTGCAGGCGCGAAATTCGGGACCGCTCGCAGGCGCGCTCGCGACCCGTCACTGTTCTGCGATAGACCTCGCGCGAGTGAATTGGTAGCGCCGGGTCGCGGCTGGGCACTCTGGCCGCCGGGTGGCGCTCCCTGTCCGGTTTGCACCGGTCAACGCCAGACTCGCTCGGTAGCGAGGAAGGAGCGCGAGCGGTGGTCGTCCATCTCTTCCCAGGTCAGGGTGATTTCACCCTCAGCCCGCTGCTGCCGGAGATCTGGTCCAATCAGCTGCTGCGCGACGAGGTCGCGAGCATATTCGAACTCATCGATCCGGTCGGCGCGGAATTCAGCCTGCGCGCGATCGGACCGCGGCTGCTCGCCGCCGCCGGATCGGACGAGGTGAGCACCGGCGCGCTCGCCGCGGAGAATCCGGGAACGCTGCAGCTCGCGCTGTTCGGCACCTGCCTCGCGGTGCACCGAACCCTCGCCGCGGTCGGATTTCCGGCGCGGCGAATTCTCGCGGTGAGTTTCGGCGAAATTCCCGCGCTCGCCGCCGCCGGAGCGTGTTCGGTCGAGGACGGCGCACGTCTCGCGTGCAGGCTCGGTCAATTACTCGTGCGGCGGCAAGGCGGACTGACCTTGCTGCGCACCGGCGAGCGGGGCACTCGGGCGCTGCTCGGCACGGCACTCGCGGACGTCGATGCTCTGGATGACAGTGTCGACGTCGGAATCGGAGTCGTGGGCTCGACGGTAATCGCGTGCGTGAACGACGACGACGAGACAGTCATCTCAGGGCCCTCCCACGAACTCTCCCGTGTCGAGGAACTGGCCTCCCGCATGGGAATCGCGGCTGCGCGATTGCGTCTCCCGTTCCCGGCGCACCATCCGATGCTGTGGCGCGAAGCCGGCGAATTCGCGCACTTCGCACGCTCGTTGCCGCTGACCGCGCCGCGTATCCCCGTCTACTCAGCCGTCGCGGGACGCGCGTACACGACGACCTCGGGCACTGACTTACCCCGGGCCCTCGGCGCGTGCCTCGTGCATCCGGCGTTGTTGCCGTCAATTCTGAATCGGGCGATGGCGGAAACTCTGGTCGTATTCGAAGTCGGCACTGGCGACGCGCTTACGCGCAGCGTCAGACGGTCGATCCCCGCGTTGACCGTGCGGGCGCCAGTCGCGGAGCGAGCCTTTCCCCGGTTTCGAGCGGCAGGCGACGCAGACGCTGTTCCCGCGCCTACCGGTCTGGCACGCGCAGGGCTCACCGCAAAGGAGCCGACGGCCTCATGACTATCCGCGAGACGATCCACGAGCCCGTAGACCGCCCAGCAGCCGCCGATAATGGCTTGACCCTTGTCCAGGCGCTGGCCGACGACGGACCACGTACGCGCGGCCACGCCTTGATGGACGACACCACCGCGCATCTCAAGCTCCGGCGCCTAGCCGCGGTCCTGCCGCCAGCCACGCAGGTCTACCGCGACTCACGCCTGCTCGCCGCCATCAGCGAGGCAGTCGCGGTCGCCGATCCCGCGCTGTATCAGACATTTCTCTCGCACTACGTGCTCTGCGTCGGGTCCGTCGCCGACCTCGCGGCCGGCGCGATAGACGGCGAGCAGGAATTGGCGCACGCGCACGCCAAGGGCTCCTTCATGGTCACCGAGATCGGCGACGCGAGCAGCCACCTCGGAACCGGCACCCGAGCGACGTACAACCCGCGTACTCGCCAATTCATCCTGCACACGCCCGATGCCCACGCCGCGAAGTTCTCCAGCGTCGCCGCGACCGGGCTGCCGCAGAAGGCCGTCGTTTGCGCGCGGTTGATCGTGGCGGACCGGGACCGCGGCGTGTTCTCGTTCCTCGTCGACATCACCGGCGACGACGGAACGCCGTACGCGGGCGTGCACTTGTCCGCGCCGATATTGCTCGACGCGGTGCCCTTGCCGTACGGCCTGGTCCGGTTCGACAACGTATCCGTACCCTTCGATCGCTGGTTGAGCAACGGCGCCCGAATCACCGAGGACGGCGACCTGCACGACCCGCTCGGCAGCCCGGATGCCCGGCTGCAACGGACGCTCAGCTGCGGTCAGGGATTGTGGGCCACGCTACCGTCCGCGCTGGCCGGCATGTCCGCTCGCGCCGCCGTGCTCGCGTGGCGCTACAACTCCCGCCGACGCTCGCACGGTCGGCTGGCGCCGGGCAGTTCCGTTCTCGTGTACCGGCCACAGCAGCACGCGATCATCGGCGGCCTCGCCACGGCGTTCGCGTTGCGCTGCGCGGCCGAAGGTGCCCTGGTCACCTGGGAGCGAATTCGCCGAGCGCGATCGAGCCCGCCGACTTCGATGACGGCGAACCCGATGCCGCCGAATCCGGGCTCGATGACTTTCGCGCCTTGGGCCGCCGTAGACCGTTCGCTCGCGCTCTACAAGGCGCACACGACGCAGACCACCGCGCGCCTGATAGACCGGCTCCAGCACCGATGCGGCGTATCAGGCTTCTTCGCGCTCAATCACCTGTCCGGATACCTCGGATTCGCGCGCGCCTTCGACAACGCCGGCGGCGACAACACTCTCACCTACATCGACGCTGGCCGTGCCCTCGTGCAACGCACGGCCGATGACGCCGGACCCGCGCCGGCCGCCTCCCAGCTCGCCGATCTGATGTCCGCGCACTGGTGGCCCGCAGTCACCGCCGCACTGCGACAACGCCTCGCGACACGTCTGCGCGCTCGTCTGACGCAGCGGTCCGCCGGAGCGACAGACGACCTGGACCTGTGGAACCCGCTACTCGACCAGACACGCCTGCTCGGCTCCGTCCACGCCCTTCGCCTCGCCGCCGACGCCGTCACCGACCACGCACGCCGACTCTGGCCGACACTCGACCCCCACCTCGCCGACGCGCTCGCCGCCCTCGACGGCGTGATCCAGGCACGTCGCATCGCTGGGCACCTACTCGCGAACGGCGTACTCGATCCGGCGACCGTACTGCGTCTCCCCGGCGTCGCCGACGAGCTCTGCGATCAGCTCGCGCCGCGTCTGCCCGACATCGCCGAGCTGCTGAACACCGGCGCGTTACTCGCGCCGTCGCCAATGGACGCACCCGACTACGCCGACGCGCTCGCAGCGGCCCTCGAGTTCGCGTCCACGCCGATCAGTGGGAATCCTCAATGAACACCGCACCGACAACCAACACACCAATAGCCGACACACTGACAGCTACCGTGAATCCGGCCGCGATCGGCATCCTCGGCATGGGCACCTACCTGCCCGATCGCGTGCGCACGAACGAGGAAATCGCCCCCGGCGTGCACGTGTCCCCGCAATGGATCACCGAGCGCACCGGCATCGTCGAGCGCCACGTAGCCGCCACCGACGAAGCGTCCTCCGACATGGGCGCCGCTGCCGTGCGCGCCGCCTGCGACGCGGCCGGGATCGGGCCGGATGACCTCGACCTTCTCGTCACCGCCACCTCCACGCCCGACGAACTCGGTCCGGCGACGGCCTGCCGCATCCAAGCGCAGATCGGCGCGTGGGGCGCGACGGCCCTCGACGTCACCGCCGCCTGCTCCGGCTGGCTGTTCGCCGCGAAAGTCGCGCACGACTGGTTGCGCGTAACGCCGGGCGCACGTCGCGCGGCGGTCGTCGGCGTCGAGGCGTACTCGAAGTTCATCGATCCGCACGGACGCGGCACCGCCGTGCTGTTCGGCGACGGCGCCGCTGCCGCGGTGCTCGGGCCGGTCGCCGACGGCGCCGGATTCGCCGACTTCGACCTGCGCTCCGACGGCCGCTTCGCGCACCACGTCGGCATCCGCTCCGGCGGCAGCCGCGACCCGGCCAGCACGCGCACCGTCGCCAGCGGCGGCCACCACATCTACATGGACGGCCGCGTCGTGCGCGACTTCATCGTCGACATCTTCCCGCGCATGGTCGACCGAGCGCTCACCCGGTACCGCCTCGATCTGCTCGATATCGATGCGTTCATCTGTCATCAGCCCAATCCGGTCCTGCTGCGCGATCTGGGCTCGAGGCTCGGCATCCCAGCCGATCGACTGCACATCGTCGGCGATCGCACCGGCAACATCGGCGCGGCGTCCGCGCCATTCGCCCTCGCCGATGCGGTCCGGCGCGGCACACTGCGCGAACAATCGCGCGTCCTGGTCTGCGTTTTCGGCGCGGGCCTGACGTGGGGCAGCACCCTGATGGTCTGGACCGGAGCGTCAACCGTGGCAGCTCCCATACGTAGGAACCCTGTTCCAGTCCTCGCCGTAGGAGCACACGCATGACGATCACCGACCCGGCAGCGACCACAACGACGGCAACTGCGACAACGGCGACGGAGACGGCCAAGATCACCGACGCCTTCCGCGTCGACGGTGCCCGTGCCCTGGTCACCGGCGCCTCCCGAGGCATCGGTCAAGCCGTGGCCGTCGCCCTCGCCGAAGCCGGCGCCCGCCTCGCGCTCTCCGCACGCACCGAGCCGGGCCTCAAGGACACCGCCGACCGCGTCGCCGCTCACGGCCACCCGCCGGTCCTGGTCCCGGCGGACCTCGCCGACTCGACCGCTCCCGACCTGGTCGATCAGGCCGCATCCGAGCTCGGCGGTCTGGACATCGTCGTGCACTGCGCCGGCATCCTGCCCACCGAGCCCGACGGCACGCCGCGCATGCTCCCGCTCCAAGCGCTCCCGCAGCAGGACTGGGAGCAGGTCATCAGCGTCAACCTCAACGCCACCGCCGCGCTCTGCCGCCGCGCGTACCCGCACCTCGCCGCGTCACGTGCGGGCAGCCTCGTGCTGATGTCCTCGGTCGCCGGAGTCGTCGGCACACCGCTGATGGAGGCATACGCAGCGTCGAAGGCCGCTGAGATATCGCTCGCTCGCAGTCTCGCGGTCGGCTGGGCTCGCACCGGCGTCCGCGTCAATGCTCTGTGTCCCGGATGGACGCGTACCGACATGACCGCGTTCGCGTACACGACCCAGCCGATCAGCGACTGGCTGATCGCGCACGTCCCGATCGGCAGATGGGCCGAGCCACGCGAAGTCGCAGCCGCGGCGCTGTTCCTGGCCTCTCCCGCGTCGGCATACCTGACCGGCCAAGCGCTCATCCTCGACGGCGGCCTGTCCGTCGCCGACGGCGGGCTCGCCGGGATTCCAAAGCCGCCCTCCCCATTCGTCGCGCCATGAGCACCGGTCACGATTCGAGGTGGACCAGTCACACCGCGGTGATCTGCGGAATCGGCACGTGCCTACCGCCGCGCGTCCTGACCAACGACCAGATCATCGCGCGCGGTCACCTGGACACGACCAACGACTGGATCACCACGCGCACCGGCATCGAGCGTCGCCGATACGCAGCCCCCGACGTCAGCACCAGCGACCTGGCAACCGCCGCCGCGCACGCCGCCCTCCGTTCGGCCGCCATGTCGCCCCCTACGTCAGCCGACGCTCTCGTGCCCGACGTGCTGCTCCTCGCCACCACCACACCCGACCGGCCGTGCCCGGCCACCGCTCCCGAAGTGGCCCACCGGCTCGGCCTCGGCAGCATCCCGGCCTTCGACATCTCTGCTGTCTGCTCCGGATTCCTGTACGCCCTCGCCACCGCAGCCGCGTTCGTACGCGCAGGACTCGCAAGCCGCCCCCTGGTGGTAGCGGCCGAGAAATACTCGTCCATCATCGACCCTTGCGATCGTGGCACCGCGCCGATATTCGCCGACGGCGCGGCCGCCGTGCTGCTACGCGGCGGCCGACCATCCGAACCCGGTGCCGTCCTCGCCGTCGACTGGGGGAGTGACGGCGGCGGCAGCGACCTGGTCGCCATCGCCGCCGGCGGTTCGCGCAGACCCGCGACGACCATCCCCGCGCCCGCGCCCGAAGACTTCTACTTCCGCATGCGCGGCGGCCAGGTCTACGCGCACGCCGTCCGCCGTATGACGCAGTCCGCTCGCGCCGCGCTGGCGTCGACCGGCTGGAAGCCGCAAGACGTCGAGGCGTTCATCGGGCACCAGGCCAACCAGCGCATCCTCGACTCGGTCGCGGACCGGCTCGGCATCGAGGCCCGCCACAACCTCGGCAACATCCGCGACGTCGGCAACACCGCCGCCGCCTCCATCCCGCTCGCGCTCGCCGACGCCGTCTCGCGCGGTGCGTGCCATCCCAGCGCGCCAACGCTGCTGACCGCGTTCGGCGGCGGCCTCACTTGGGCCTCGGTCACCCTGCACTGGCCCGACGCGACCGTCTGCCAGACGGAGGCGGAGCCGAGCGCGAATCACCAAAACCATCAAAACTCTGAGGGGCAGGACGCGCCGTGAACGACATCGAGGAACACCTCAACGCCCTGCTGGTGGGCAAGTTCGACGTACCGGCCGCGGCGGTCCAGCAGGACGCCACGCTCGGCGATCTCGACCTCGACTCGCTCGCCAGAGTCGAGCTCTTCATCACCCTGGAAGAACGCTGGGGCATCACGTTCGACGAGGACGGCGGCGACGACACGGCCGCCGCGATTACCGTCGCCCAACTCGTCAAACGAGTCGAAACCCTAGCCGCCGAACGCCTCGCCGATCCCGACCCTTCGGCGCCCGCATCCCCCGAACCCTCCGCGCCAGGACCATCCGCCTGATGCCAGCCTTCGAACCCTTCGACATCCTCGACCCACTCGCCATCACCGGAATCGGCCTCGTGACACCCGCCGGCATCGGCACCGCCGCGACGTGGCAAGGCCTGCTGCGCGGCGCTCCAACCGCCGCGCCCGATCCCGACCTCGCCGAGCTGCCGATCCAGCTGTCGTGCCGGGTCCCCGGCTTCGACCCGCGCGTCCACGTCGGTGGCCGCCAGCCGTGGCGCCTCGACCGATACACGCAACTGGCCCTTACCGCCGCACGCGAAGCCGTATCCGACGCGAAGCTGTCGACCGCCGACTGGGACGACGCCCGCGTCGCCGTCGTTCTCGGGTCGGCCGCCGGCGGCGTCGCAGCCTACGAACGTGCCGCCGAAACGCTGGCGCGCACCGGACCGTCCGCCGTCTCCGCGCTCACGCTTCCCGCCTTCCTCCCGAACATGGCCGCCGCTCAGCTCGCCATCGACCTCGGCATTCGCGGACCGGTCATGCACACCGCGACGGCTTGCGCATCCGGAGCCAGTGCCCTGATCACCGCCGCGATGCTCCTGAGTAGCAGAGCATGTGATGTCGCCATCGCAGGAGGCTCAGACGCGATGATCACGCCGGTCTGCGTCGTCGGCTTCTCGCAGACGGGCGCGCTATCGCGCAACCCTGATCCGAGCACCGCATCACGTCCGTTCGACGCCGCGCGCGACGGTTTCGTCATCGGCGAAGGCGCCGGACTGCTCGTCCTGGAACGCGCCGCCGACGCCATCGCCCGGCGCGCCCCGATCCATGCGCTGCTGGCCGGCTACGGCACGGCCACCGACGCGCACCATCCCACCGCCCCGCACCCCGAATCGCGCGGGCTCGCCGACGCGACACGTCACGTACTCGCCGCCGCCGACGCGCACCCCGACGACGTCGACCACGTCAACGCGCATGGCACGAGCACGCAGCTCAACGACCGCGCCGAGGCCCGATTCCTGTCGACCCACTTCACGGCCCACCCGCCATCCGTCACGTCCGTCAAGGGCGTACTCGGCCACACGATGGGAGCCGCCGGCGCGATCGAGGCAGCCGTCACGGCGCTCAGCGTCGAGCACCAAGTCGTCCCGGCGACCGCGGGATTCGCCACGCCCGACGCGGACACCGCGCCGATCGACGTCGTCCGCCAGCGCGCGCGCCGGCAGCGCATCGCGCTCGCGCTCAGCAACTCGGCCGGATTCGGCGGACACAACACCGTGCTGGCTTTCACCCCGGCCCCGGCGACCTCAGACCTCTAACAAGGCCTGGCAATTCAGCCTCCGCGCACTTCTGGACGACCACCCAACCGTGTGAGAACCTTGCGGACAAGGGTGGAAATCAGAAAGCTGAGACGATGACGTCACGCAACCTCTCCGGCCGCGTCGCGCTGGTCACCGGCGCGACCAGCGGCATCGGCGCGGCGACGGCGATCGCGCTCGCCGAGCGGGGCGCGCACGTCCTGGTCGCCGGACGGGATCAGACCCGTGGCGAGAGCGTAGTCGGCGAGGTCCGCGCGCAAGGCGGCAAGGCCGACTTCGTGGCCGCCGACCTGACCGATTACCAATCGGCCCACCGCCTCGCGCACGACGCGACGCAACTCGGCGGCGGCCACGTCGACATCCTCGTCAACAACGCCGCCATCTACCCCGCCGCAGCGACCCACGCGACGAGCGAGCGCGTCTTCGACGCGGTCTTCGCGCTCAACGTGAAGGCGCCCTTCGCGCTCGTGGCGCGGCTCGCCCCGGCGATGACCGAGCGCGGTCACGGCGCGATCGTGAATGTCAGCAGCATGGTCGGCGAGTTCGGCTTCCCGGGCTTGTCGGCATACGGAGCCAGCAAGGCGGCGCTCAATCTGCTCACCAAGGTTTGGGCGGCCGAGTACGGCCCGCACGGCGTGCGCGTCAACGCGGTCCTGGTCGGCCCGACGCGCACCGAGGGCACCGCCGCCATGAGCGACTCAGTCGAGAAGCTGGGCGCGATGGCCCCGGCCGGGCGGTCGGCCGGTCCCGACGAGATCGCTCAGGCGATCGTGTACCTCGTCGGCGAGGGCGCCACCTTCGTGCACGGCGCGATCCTGCCCGTCGACGGTGGCCGCACCGCCATCTGACCAACCACCGTGCTGAGCCACTAAGGGCAATCGAGTCGGGTGTGGCCCCGCGCATACGTGGATAAACCACCTATGGGAGAACCCTGACTGTCGCGTACGACGATAGAGTGACGGACCGTCAGGTGCCGGCGCGCGGGACGGGGAGTTGATCGGGTTTTGTGGGCGCATCCGGTCACGCTGTTGGTATTGGCCGCTATCGCGGCCGTGGTCGTGGCGGCACTGTTCGGGCTGCTCAAAGCGCTTCGCGGCCCGATCGGCTCGCTCGCCTACCTCGGCCTGATGGCGACGTTCTGGGCGTATTGGGTGATGAAGGACCGGTACTGGTCGGAGAACATCTGGGTGATATCGATCGGATGTCTCGCGGTCATGGTGTTCACGGTTCAACGAGTGCCGTTCCTGCGAACGGTGCTCGCGGTCGCGCTGGTTGAGTTCGGTTACCGCATCAACAAGACCGCGTATCCGCACCAGACCGTGTACGCCCTCGGCCTCATCGCGGCGATCATCGCCATCGCGACCTTCTGGACGCCGAGGTATCAGCAACCCACGGCGCCCCCACCCCCGCCACGCCCTACGCTCCCCGCCGCGTATCGGCGGCGTCCGGAGCGATCTCGCCGGGGGCCGGAACGCTTCGATCCGTACAGCGGCAGGCCGTTACCTCAGCAGCGCAGCGCACGGGTGACGCCGGCCAAGGTCTGGAGATGGGCCCGCGGCCAACGCTGAGCGGGTAACGCTACGACATACACGAAGACGTCAAACGCTCGTGGCGCCCGGCCAGGGGTTGCCGAGCGCCACGAGCGCGTGCGGGTGGTGATGGTCTCTAGTTGCTGCTACCGCGACCGCGCTACATCGCTACTTCGCGAGGAAGGCCAGCAGCGCCTGGGTGACTTCCTCCGCGTGTGTCCACAGCAGACCGTGCGGCGCGCCTTCGATCTCGACGTACTCGGCCGACGGCACCAGCGCGTGGAACCTGCGGCCGGTGGCGTCGATCGGCAGGATGCGGTCGCCGGTGCCGTGCAGGATCAGCGAGGGCACGTCGATCTTCAGCACGTCGTTGCGGAAGTCGGTCAGCCAGCTGGGCACGCAGGCCGCCGAGGCGAAGAATGACGCGCCGGCCGCGACGTTCCAGCTCGCGCGCACCGCCTCCTCGCTGATCCTGGTGCCCAGGTTCTCGTCGAGGTTGTAGAAGTTCGTGTAGAAGTCGGTGAAGTAGGCGTACCGGTCCTTGCGCACCGCGTCGAGGATGCCGTCGAACACGGCGCCGTCGACGCCCTCCGGGTTGTCCTCGGTCTTGAGCAGGAACGGCTCGAGCGACGCGAGGAACGCGGCCTTCGCGACGCGGCGGGAGCCGTACGTGGCCAGGTAGCGCCCGACCTCGCCGGTGCCCATGGAGAAGCCGACCAGCACCGCGTTGTTCAGGTCGAGCGCGGTCATCAGCTCGTTGAGGTCGCCGGCGAAGGTGTTGTAGTCGTAGCCGACGGTGGGCTGGCTGGACCGCCCGAAGCCGCGCCGGTCATAAGCGATCACTCGGTACCCGGCGTCTAGCAGTGCGGGAATCTGCTTTTCCCACGAATGTCCGTCGAGCGGGTAGCCGTGGATCAGCACGACGGGCTGTCCGCTGCCATGGTCTTCGTAGTACAACTCGATGTCGTTGCCGTTTTCCGAGCCGACCTTGACGTACGCCATAGTGCTTGTGCTCCTTCGGTTCGCGCCGCACACTTCCCCTGAACCCTACGTGGACGATGGAGCAAAAAACATGGCCGAAGAGCCGGGGAACTTTGCCGTTCCGCCAGTCTCGCCAAGGCAGTCAGGGTCGGCAGCCCCGGTGATCCATTCGGAGTACGGCCGATACGACGCGCTGTCCGATGTCCTGCAGACGATCCGGTTACACGGCGGCGAAGTCAGCCGCGTCAGCGTCAACGTCAGCTACGGCGGCGACGCGGACCGCCACTTCTACCCCAGCGGCGTGCGCGTGCTGCACATGGTGGAGTCCGGCCGGGTGCGGGTGAGCCTGTCAGCCGGCGAACACATAGAGCTGTCCGGCGGCGATATGGTCGTGCTCGCTCGCGGCGACGAACACAGCATCGGCGCCGCGTCCACCTACGCGGCGAGCTGGGTGACCGGCGAATTCATGGTCGAGCCGCTCATCGCCGATCCGCTGCTCAGCGTCCTGACGCCGGCCATCGTCATTCGCGGCGACGCCGAGGGAACCAGGTGGCTGCCCTTCAGCCTGGACCTCATCCTCGAGGAGGTCACGAAGCCGGGCCCGGGCTCGCGCGTGATGGTCGCGCGCCTGATCGAGCTGCTGTTCATCAGGGCGTTGCGTGCCTGGGCGGCGTCCAGCGACGGCGCCGAACCCGGCTGGCTGACGGCGGCGATGGACCCCGTGCTCGGTCCGGTGCTCACCGCGATCCACCGCTCACCGGAGCGCGACTGGAGCGTCGAAGAGCTCGCGAAGCTGGCTGCCCTGTCCCGCTCGGCCTTCGCCGCGCGGTTCACGGCGCTGCTCGGCCAGCCGCCAGGCACGTACGTTCTGCGTCAGCGTCTTGAGCACGCCGCGCATCTGCTGCGCTCCACGAACGAGCCGGTCGGACGCATCGGGGCCATCATCGGCTACGAATCCGAAGCCGCGTTCAGTCGTGCGTTCACTCGCGCGCACGGCCAGTCGCCGCGTGCCTGGCGGACGTCCCAGTCGGCGACCTCCGGCTGATCCCGGCGAGCCTTCCCGACACTCGTTACGCGCCGATTTAGGCTGCCGATCTCGACGCGAACGAAAGCACCGCTTATTAAGACAATCACATGGCTTGGCTTGGCGACCGGACTCAGCCTCGGCCTGACCGCCGCCGCACCCGCGCCGACAACACCACCGGCACCGGCTGCCATCGTCGACGCCGCCATCACCCTGGACGCCGATGCGCCCGGGCTCGCCCCGCTGCCGAGCGGACTCATCGGATTGTCATTTGAGAGCAACGCGTCGAGCGGTGGTATCAACAGCGGTCGCTTCGACGATCAGGGCAATCTCCCCGCGCTCCTGCGCACGCTCGGCGTCGGCGGTACCTTGCGTTTCGGCGGCAGCTCCGTCGATGGGAAGTACAACGGCGCGACACCCGCCGCGCTAGCGGGCCTGCGCCGCCTCGCCGACTCGACCGGCTGGCAGGTGCTCTACAGCGAAAACCTGGGCCGTTACGACGCGGCGATCACACGTCGCGATGCGGCGGCGATCGCCACGGCGCTCGGCCCGCGCCTCGCGGGAATCGCCTGCGGTAACGAGCCGAACCTCTATCCAGGCGCTAAGCGCCGGCCCGCCGATTGGGGGCTCGCGCAATACCTCCCCGAAGCCGACGCGTGTCTGCGCACGGTGCACGCGACCACGTCCGCCACGCCGCTGAGCGGTCCCGATACAGATCCGATCCTCTGGCAAGCCGGCGACGCGTTGGCCGAGCGCGGCCTACTCACGCAGCTAAACGCCCACTACTACCCGATGTCCGAATGCGGCGGCCCGTCGGGAAGGGCGGACGACCTGATCTCCCCAGCGATGCGCAACGCGCAGGACTCGTACTTGGCCACCGCCGCCGCCATCGCCCACGCCGCGCGCCTCCCTTGGCAGATCACCGAGACGAACTCAGCGTCCTGCTCCGGCATCCCCGGCGTCAGCGACACCTTCGCGTCGGCACTCTGGGTTGTCGACTACCTGCTCGCCGCTGCCGAGCACGACGCGACCGCCGTCGACTTCCACACCGCGCTCGACCACGCGTGTGCCGCGTACAGCGCGATTTGCCCGACGTCCGCCGACGCCGCCGATCAGTACTCGCCCCAGCCGATGTACTACGGCTTGCTAGCCGTCCGGCTCCTCGGCACCGGAACGCTCCAGCCGCTCAGCCTGGCCGATCCCAGCGGAACCATCACCGCGCACGCGGTCAAGACGCCCGACGGAACGTGGCGCCTCGCGATCGAAAATCTCGGACCGAACCCGGCCACGATCCACATCCAACCCCCGATCCCGCACGCCACGACCGCGCGAGTCCTGCGCCTAACCGCCCCCAGCCTGACTGCCACCACCGGCGTCACGTTGCAGGGTGCTGAAGTCGCGGCTGACGGTACGTTCACCGTGCCCCCGCCCGAACAGGATGCCTGCTCGGGCGGGGAATGCACGGCTCCCCTGGTCGCGTACAGCGCCGCGGTCGTCTCGCTATAGCCGTACAACCAACGTTCGGCCGTACTTGCGCGTACCTATCGCCGCGTGAACGGCTCAAAGGTGTGGCTGAACGCCCAGGTGCTCTGCGCGATCCCAGAGCAACTGTCGCTGCCTGCCGTACCGACGCAACCGCCGTTGTCCCGCTCGATGGCCCAGAACGAGAGCTCTGCGATACCCGTCGAGACGGCCCACTTCTCCACGAACGACGCGTCGGCCGTGGTGAAGATCTCCGGCGGGCCGAAGTCGTCGATGCCGACCATCTCGGTGATGCCGAGCATGTGCCAGAGGTCCCGCTCGCCGCGGTGCGGGTAAACCGTGTGCAGCTGCTTGATCACGGCCGTGGCGGCGGTGACCGTGTCCTGGCCCATCTCGTGCGGGGCATTGTCGTAGTAGTCGAAAGTCATGATGTTGACGATGTCGATCCGCGCGTGGTTCTTGACCGCGCTCTGCAGGACGCTGACGCCCTCCGGATCGTCGAGGCCGGTCATGTTCGTCGGCAGCGTGTAGACGAACTGCACCAGCCGGTGGTGGCACGCGGCCCACTGCTCGACGAGATGGATCGCCTGGTTGCGCCGATCGATCCCGGCGGAGTTGTTCAGCGAGATGTCCTCGACGTCGAAGTCGAGGCGCGTGACGCCGTACGTCGTGATGACCTGCTCGTAGTCGGCGGCGATCGCGTTGACATCGGTGCAGCTGTCGGCGATCTCCTCACCGCTGCTGTCGGCGCCGAAGCCACCGAACGACGGGATCACGTCGCCGCCGTTCGCACGCATCTTGGCGATCGCGGCGCCGTACGTCGACCAGGCGATCGGCGTCGCGGCGTTGCCGTTCCAGTCGATCTCACATGAGCCAGGCGCAGGAGTCTGGATGAATGCCAACGTGAGGTACTTCGACGCGGATGCGGCCGCTATCACCGCGGGGTCGTCCGGCGTGTACCCCTCAAGGTAGGGAGCGAAGATGTGTTGCGGCAGCGGACGTCCGGCGTGCTTGCCAAAGCTGCTGCCGCCGAAACCGTTGCCCTGGTTGTCGCCGCTGCCCGAAGCCGAAGCATGCGCCATCGTGCCCGTCGCGACAAGCGCGCACGCCGCGAGGGCCGCGCCTGCCCATCGGACTTTGACCATCGATTTCTCCTCCCGAGAAGCCGGACGAGCCGGCCCGCGCTACCCTCGATCGTTAATTAGGAAAGTTCCCTAACTGCATGACTCGCTGCGAACATATTGGCGCGGCCACCGCGCGTCAACAGCCGCACGCGCCATGCGCCACGCCCTGATCCGACCCCACCTCTCACGCGCCGCTCCGATTGGCGCTTCGCTGGCGTGGCCGGCCCCCACGGCCCTACGCTGTCGGCCATGGATTCGATCGAGGCCGCCGAGCTGGCGCTTCGCCTGCCTGAAGTCGACCCCGAGCGGCCCAGCCCTGCTCGTATTTACGACTACTGGCTCGGCGGCAGCCAGAACTTCGCCGCCGACCGCGAAGTCGGGCGCCGCGCCGCTGAGGCGATGCCGACCCTGACCGCCGCGATCCGCGCCAACCGCGCGTTCCTCGGCCGCGTCGTGCGTCACCTCGCCGGGCCGCTGGGCATCGACCAGTTCCTGGACCTGGGTTCCGGCGTGCCCACCGTCGGCAACGTCCACGAGGTCGCGCTGCTCGCGAATCCGGGGTCGAAGGTCGTCTACGTCGACATCGACCAGATCGCCATCGCGCACGCGCGCCACCTGCTGGCCGACGTGTCCGGCGTCGAGGCGATCCTCGCCGACCTGCGAAAGCCGCAGACGGTGCTCTCGCACCCGCTGGTTCAGCAGACCCTTGACATGTCCCGGCCGGTCGCGGTGCTGATGAACGCGGTGCTGCACTTCATCCCGGACGAGGAGCACCCCGAGCAGATCATCGCCGGCTACATCGACGCGGTCGTGCCCGGCAGCTACATCGCCGTCTCGCACGCCGCGCCCGACCTCGCGCACCCCGGCGAGCAGACCGCGATGCTCGATGACTATCAGCGTTCGACGCGCGTGCCGTTCATCAACCGCGAGCCCGAGCGCATCGCCGGCTGGCTCGACGGCCTGGAGATCCAGCCGCCCGGCTTGGTCACCGTCGACGAGTGGCGGCCCCGGCCCGACACGCCGCCCACGGCGATCCTGCGGACGTACGGCGTGCTGGCGCGCGTTCCCGGCTAGGATTAGCCCGCGCTTCCGCGCAACAAACCCACATATATAAGAAACCTGTTGCTCGCAGGAGGGGGAGAGCGATGAGGATACGTGCGTCCGCACGCCTGGGGGTGCCCGCCGCGCTGGTTATGGTCGTCGTTGGTGCGACCAGCGCGTACGCAGGCACCAACCTACCCAGCGGTTCCCTGGTGACCGGCACGACCACGACGCAGTACCAGTACACGACGTCGACCGACTACTGGTCCGTCACGGCCGTCCAGCCCACCGCCACATCCGACTACGACCTGACGGTGTACGACGCCGGTGGTGCCGCGCTCGCCTCCAGCACCTACGGCGAGGGCAGAACCGACTTCGTGGCCGTCGATTCCAACACCGGCACGCGTCCGTTCCAGACGTACTACCCGAGCGTCGACACGTACACCGCCGGCTCGTTCTGGGTCCAGGCGCAGTACGGCGCGCGGACCGTCACGCTGCCGACGCCGACCCACCATGGAACCACCGGCTTCTCAGACCCCGATATTGGCTTCATTTCGCTGAGTAGCGACAATGTCGTGTCCATCGAAGACATCTACCTGACCGCCGGTCAGTCGTTCTGGGCGACGACCCCGTCGGCCGCAGCCCAGCTCTACCTGCTCGAAGCGGACGCGACACACCCGACCACGTACGTGCAGAGCCGCTACACCGCGACGCAGCGCCTACACACGAAGGTCGTCAACAACTGCACGCTCTACACCGCGACGACCACCGGTTGGCACGCTCTCGTCCTGGTTCAGGACGCGCCGCCGACGGTCACGAATCCCGTGCAGGGCATCGCCTTCGGCCTACATCAGTACGACGCGACGCAGCCGAACTACTGCCCGATGGCGAACTTCCCCGCCGCGACGCCGTAGCGCTGCTCGCATCCTCCAACGCTCGTCACAGGACGCGTGACCACGTCGGCTTCGGGTCGGCGGGGTTCGCGCAGAAGTCGTAGCGAGCGGCGGTGCGGGTAAGCGCGACCAGGCTCACGCTGGACGTGCCCCACTGCCGCTCCTCGATGGTGCGACGCAGCACGAGCGCACGCTCGTCGGTCGGGTCGAGACCGGCTCCGGTGACGAGCGGGAGCCACGCTCCCCACGCGTGCTCGAGGTCTGAGTCCGCAGGCGCATCGCCTCCACCACCGCCGACTCGCGGCTGCGGTCGCGCCGCCTTCTCCAGCAGCGGCCGGAAGTACTCGATCCGCGCCAGCATCTGCTCGTCGCCCGGACCCTCGTGATCGTCGACGCCCTCAAGTCCGCTGTTGACGATCACGTGCAGACCGGCGCTGAGGGCGCGCGCGGTGAGCACGTGCCCGTTCCAACTCCACAGCCGTGTCGAATCGGGCGTCGCGCAGACGAGATGGAACGGGTCGAAGCTCGCGGGCTCGAGGTCGCCGAATTGCCCATCAGCCGCGAGACGCAGCGGCAGCACGCCACGCGTCAGTCGCGAGTCGTCCGGTGCGGCTTCGCCATGCGCGTTGAGCACGCACGCCACGCGCGGCACCGTCGGCTGCACGGCCAGCCACGTGCCGCGAGCCTGCAGATCCTGACCGCCGACGAGCTCCGGCTGATCGGGCCAATGCCGATCCGGCAGCAACCAGGGCCGGTCGGAGAACTCGTCGCGCACACCGACGAGCAGGACAGGCACGTCAGAGCTCGGATCGATGCTGACCACCGTCGTGCACATCGCATCGCTCCTTCAGGTCCGTGCGGCTGTGGCCGGATAGCCGTGTCCGAACAACCGTGGCGGGCCGCGCCGTCATCCCTCGCATCGTATGTGGCAGATGTTGCGCCGACTTTATGCATAAGCATGACTTCAGCTAGCTGCTTTTAGCAGAAGATCTTTCGAAACCTTGCTTCGCCGGTGTTACGGAGTCTTGACTTATATCTAGAGTCGGCAGAATATGTGTGCTGCCCAGAGGCGATGTCTTCGCGTGCCCACGTGTTTCGATGGAGGTATTCGTGCTCGTCCTATCCACTTTGCGCCGGCGAACACGGTTGTTGATCGCGTTCCTGCTGGCAGTGGCGATCGCGGTGCCGGTCTTCGGCGCGACCGCGACAAAGGCCACAGCGGCCACGTCGGGGCCGTGCGATATATACGCGTCCGGTGGCACGCCGTGTGAGGCGGCGTATAGCACCACGCGCGCGATGTTCGCGTCCTACAACGGCCCGCTGTACCAAATCCAGCGCGCGTCGGACAACAGCACCCTGAACATCGGCCTGCAGAGCGCCGGGGGCGTCGTCAACGCCGCGCCGCAGGTCTCGTTCTGCTCCGGCACGTCGTGCATCCTCACCCAGCTGTACGACCAGACCTCGAACGGGAACAACCTGCCGATCTCGCAGGGCAGTGCCTGCTCCGGCTGCTCGGCCAGCATCCACGGTCCCGGCCCGAACGGCTCTGACATCGGCGCGGACGCGATGGCGCTGCCCATCACCATCGCCGGGCAGCAGGCCTTCGGCGTGGTGGTCGACAACATCGGCACCGGATACCGCAACGACGCCGTGAAGAACGTGCCGACCGGCTCGCAGCCTGAGGGCATGTACATGCTCACGTCCTCGAACCTCACCAGTGGAAGCTGCTGCTTCGACTTCGGCTCGGCCGAGACGAACAACTCGGACGACGGCAACGGCACCATGAACGCGATCTACTACGGTTCCGCCTGCTGGGTCGGCGGCTGCACCGGCTCGGGCCCGTGGGTCGGCGGCGACCTCGAGAACGGCATGTACTTCAGCGCGCAGGGCACGAACCCCACGAACATCCCCAGCGAGACCGGCTCGTTCCTGTCCGCGTGGGAGAAGAACAACGGCACGACGAACTTCACCCTGAAATACGGCAACGGCCAGTCCGGCGGCCTGACGCAGGCCTACTCCGGCGCGCTGCCCAGCCCCGGCTACAACCCGATGAAGGTGCAGGCCTCCATCGAGCTGGGCACCGGCGGCGACAACAGCCCGGAAGGCACCGGTGAGTTCTTCGAGGGCGCCGTCACCAACGGCTTCCCCACCGACGCCACCGAGAACTCCGTGCAGGCGAACATCACCGCGGCCGGCTACGCGAACAACAACACCACGTTCCCGCCGCCCACCGAGTCCGTGATCAGCCTGCACTCGCACGCCAACGGCAAGTACGTCGACGCGGCGAACAGCACCACCTCGCTCATCGCGGACGCGACCTCGGTCGGCACGAACGAGACCTTCTACATGACCGCCAACAACAACGGCACGGTGAACCTGAAGGCGCGTTCCGACAACCAGTGGGTCACCGCCGAGAGCAACGGCGCCTCGCCGCTGATCGCCAACCGCGGCGGGCCCGGCCCGTGGGAGACGTTCTATCTGATCCACAACCCCGACGGCAGCGTCAGCTTCAAGGCGTACAACAACCAGCACATCGTCACCGCCGATAACGCCGGCGCCTCGGCACTGATCGCGAACCGGACGGCGATCGGCCCGTGGGAGGAGTTCGACCTCGCCCACGTCACGGTTCCGGTCAGCTTCCGCGCCCACGCGAACAACGACTACGTCTGCGCGGACAACGCGGGCGCGTCGTCGTTGATCGCGAACCGTACGGCGATCGGCGGCTGGGAGACCTACGACCTGATCGGCAACAGCGACGGCAGCGTGAGCCTGCGCTCGCACGCGAACAACGACTACGTCACCGCCGACAACGCGGGCGCGTCGCCGCTGATCGCGAACCGCACGGCGATCGGCCCCTGGGAGGAGTTCACCCTCATCTCGAACGCCGACGGGAGCGTCAGCCTCCTTGCTCACGCGAACAACAAGGACGTGACCGCCCCCAACGGCGGCGCGTCCCCGTTGATCGCCAGCGCCACGTCGATCACGAACACGGAGAAGTTCGACCTCATCTTCGACTGAGGGCTGAGGGCTGATGCCTAACGGCTGACGCCATCGACAACGCGGCGCCTGTACGTAACCCGACACCGGGTACGTACAGGCGCCGTTCGCTTGCCTAAGCCACACCCTCCGGCGCGCTCGCTCTTGCGGTCACGGCGCGCAATTCATTCAGCACATCGACCGCGAGATCGGCGAAGGATCGCTGTTCGCCCTCGCGGATCCACTGGCCGAACGCGATGCTGAACACCGTCGAGCCCGATTGCCCCGCTAGGGTCGCAGCGGGTTCGGTGACGCCTCGGGCGCGTAGGGCGTCGGCGAGCGTCTTGGCGAGGTCGGCGAGCTTGTTGCGCTCGCGTTCCCGCAGCGCGGGGTTCTGGTCGATCACCTGTTGGCGCATGCGGGAGTTGGGGCGGTTCTCGTCGTCGAAGAACTGCGCTGAACTGCGCAGCGCGCTCTCGACGACGTCGATTGGTGACGCCTCGGGCGGCGCGGACTTCACGCCGTCGAGGAACGCCTGTACCAGGAGCGACTGCCCGGCGAACAGGACCTCGCGCTTGTCGCTGAAGTGCCGGAAGAAGGTCCGCTCGGTCAGGCCGACGGACTGAGCGATCTCCGCCGCGGTCGTCTGCTCGAATCCTTGGGTCGCGTAAAGGTCGAGCGCCGCCTTCTGCAGGCGCTGCGCGGTTCCCGGTTCCCAACGTGCCATGCCTCAAGTGTAGTGATGACAGCGACTGACAAAAGAGCTATGGTGATGTCTGTGGCTGACGTCAGTCCCAGACATCAGTCGGGCAGTGTCAGTCGCAAGGCCGCTGCCTTCCGGGGATCGCTAGCGCCGCTTGGGGCGGCGCGCTGAAGGAGATCACATGAACGTATTCGTCACCGGAGCCTCCGGATGGATCGGCTCCGCCGTCGTCGACGAACTGCTCGCCGCAGGTCACCAGGTCAGCGGACTGGCCAGGTCAGACGCGTCCGCCGCGGCGCTGGAGGCCAAGGGCGTGATCGTGCGCCGCGGGGACCTCGACGACCTCGAGTCCATCCGCGCCGGCGCCGAGGCCGCCGAGGCGGTCATCCACCTCGCGAACAAGCACGACTTCGTCAACATGGCCGTGTCGAACGCCGCCGAGCGCGGCGCCGTTCAGACCATCGGCGACACGCTCGCCGGTTCCGGCCGGCCGTTCCTGATCGCAGCCGGCCTCGGCGCCCTCGCGTCCGACCGGCCCGCCACCGAGGCCGACCCCTCGCCCTTCCACGGCCTGGAATCGCCGCGCGCCGGAGGCGAGAACCTCGCGCTCGAGTTCGTCGAGCGCGGTGTGCACAGCGTGAGCCTGCGCTTCGCCCCGAGCGTGCACGGTCACGGTGACCACGGCTTCGTCGCGACACTCACCGCGGTTGCCCGCGAAAAGGGCGTCTCGGGCTACCCCGGCGACGGGACCAACCGGTGGGCCGCCGTGCACCGCAGCGACGCTGCGCGCATGGTCGCGCTCGGCCTGCAGAAGGCTCCGGCAGGAGCGCGGCTGCACGGCGTAGGTGAGGAAGGCGTGCCGACGCGCGAGATCGCGGAGGCGATCGGCCGTGCGCTGAATGTGCCCGTCGCCTCGATCCCGGCCGACCAAGTCCAGGACCACTTCGGGTGGATCGGCATGTTCTTCGCGATGGACCTGCCGGCGACCAGCACCGTCACCCAGGAACTCCTGGGCTGGACGCCCACCGGGCCGACCCTGATCGGCGATATCGGCACAGGCGGATACACAGCGTCCTGACCGGACCGCGAAGCTGATCGGGCGGCCTCATGGCAGCTCAAAACTTGAATTTCACGCCGATGGTGCCTTCGACCTCTCCGGGGGTGCCCGGCCGTGGACCGTCAGGGTTTTTCATCGGGTCGCGCTGGGGGAGCGTGGCCGGGTTGAACTTGGCATCGATGTAGATGTGGGTGCCGAGACGGTCCAGCAGCAGGTTGAGCGCCTTGAGGCCGCCGATCTGGACCAGGTGGCTGCCGCTGAGCAGCTCGCCCACCGCGGAGGTCACCCCGGCGCCGGTGGGGTGCGGCGCATTCGGGTCGATCGGATGACTGGTCGCCACGTCGACGGCGATCGGGGCGCCGAGAATGGTGGCCAAGCTGATGACGAGCGTCGCCGCGACCAGCGGATGGTGCGTCAGTTCCGGCGACAGGCTGGCCGAGTTGGACTTGATGTAGTCGGCCAGCCTGGCGACGCCCGAGACGTCGCCCAGGTATTCGGCCACTTGGCCCCAGTCGCCTTCAACACACTCAGCGAGTGTGACAAGCACGACGTCAGGGGCCTTTATTCTGTGCCAGTTTCAAAAGCCTTTCTTTCATCATGAGATAAACCTTCCGCCCAGCTCTCTCAGACCAGGAAAGCTCATATCGCGCGATGGCGGCAGCTCCACTCACTCCCGTTCAGGCTGAGCTCATCAGGTATGTTACCTGCTTTGGAGCCATCAATGTTACGCGTTACAGACGAGAAACAGCTCACTGTCTCAAGATGATATCGTTATCAAGTTCTTGTTGTGCGATCTGTAGCAAATTGCCAGTGATAGTCGCCTTCCGCTTGCCTTGTTGTGAGCAGGCCATCTGCGAAACCTGGAAAAAAGATGAATGATGAGAAAAACTGTCAAAACCATCAACTTGATTTCTGAAGAAAAAGGTATAACAAGGTCAAAAATTATTTATTGTTAACAAAAGTCAGGTAGCGTTGTCAACAATGACAATAACATCAGCAACTTCTAAAGCGAGAATTTCGACCGGACCTTGGTTAATGTTTAGCAACCGCTCACTGCTTTCGTCTTCCCGAGATAAATTCTCTGAAAAGGAAAAGGAAAAGAAAGAAAAGTAGAACAGAAACCAAGGAAAATAAAATTGTTCTTGTTCTTTCTTTTCTTCTGTTTTCTTCTGTTTTCAATTTTCCTTGCTACAACATCAGTAATTTTTTGCCGCTGCGAAACTTAAAATTAAGTAATGAAGAACAGACAGAAACGGAAGACAAAGTAAAAACAAGCTATGAAATTTTTATTCAAAATTCTTCTTCTTTTCTTCACTTCACTCATCTTCCTTCACCAACTCCATCCATCCCCTCTTCACTCATCCTTGTTTCTCAAAGGTGCAAAATAAGGGGGTCAAGGGGGCAGTTTCTGCCCCCTTCTGCCCCCTCTTACCCTCTGCTCTCGAGGATGGAACGATATTTGCGTACAAATTACTAAGCTTCTGTTGTCGTTCTTCCATGTAGTCATGCACTGCTTTAGAGATGGATCAAATTCCATGAACTGAACTTGTCAACAAACTACGTTCACGATGATTTTCAGGAATTGTTTAGTAGAAATCTGCTGATATTTTTCCATATGGTTTTGCTTGGTATAAGGAATAGATATGTTCTCGTTCTTTTTGAGAGTAGGCGTTGAAAAAGATCTTTTGAATTGGTTAATGTGTTGGCGAAAATAGTTAATTGTTTGATACTTTCCTTGATTCTTTCATTGCAGTCACCAAAGTCTTTATTGAGCTGTTCAAGTAAATTTTGAAGCGAGCGCATTTTTTCAGGAAGATATAGCGTCGGGTAACTATGAATGTCCACGCTATTGATGTTGCTGTTGCCACTGCTGCCGCTATTAGAAGAATGAGAAGGAGAGAAAGAAGGTGAAGAAGTGGAAGAAACCATTTGTTGTTGCTGCTGATTAGGTGAAGACTAATACTACTACCATGTTCTAGTGCACTAGCTTTTGATGGTCGAACAGCAGGATTACTGCTAGTATTGTTTACTGATAGTAAATTACTACTAGGATCAAGTCACTAGTACTTTTTTTCACAAACTGGTAAATATAACTTTGAGACGTTTGTAACGATTGTTGCTGACTGTTGTTGTCTCCAAGTTCACTATTATTGTTTATAGATGTGAAGAAGTTTGATTGTGACAAGAAATCAGGAAACGGCTGATGCTGCTGTTGTTGCTGTAATGAAAAATCCATGAAGGTGAGAGGAAGAAGAAGTAGAAGAATTAATAGAAGAATCATAATATCCTGGTGGCTGTTGCTGTTGACTGCTGCTGCCACTACCATTGCTACTGCTATTGCTATTGCTATGTTGTTGCTGTTGCTGATGCTCTAAATATCTTGCAACAGTATCACGTAGTTTTTTTGGAGTATACGTCTTGATTTTTTCAGCGGCATAAAATTGGATGCAATAGATTCAATTTCTTCTTCGTGACTATAGGATGACTGGTATTGAACCACTCATTAAAACTTCTTTTTCTCTTTTTCTCTTTGTTTTTACGTTTTCGAAAAATTTTTCGTCTTTTGAAAAAACAGAAAAGAGGAGAAAGAAAAAAGAACAAAGAAAGAAAGAAAGAGGAGAAAGAAAAAGATGAACGGACTTAGATCTACAGTACTTTTGACATTTTCTTGAAGAACAATTTTTTACAGGCTGATTAAGCCGTATAACTAATTACTGGTAGATTAAATACTTTAATTTTAAATTCTATCTTTTCATCGAGTGCATTTAGATTATTTCTCAGTTTTCTCTTGGCTTGAATACTTGTCTTTTTCTTCTTCTTCATCCTTGAGCGTGACAAGCTCAGCAGGCTTAGCAAGCTTTGCAAAAGTATTACTACCAATTTGCAAAAAATCGTTATCCCCGGAATCATGGCACGCTTTCTAGATCAAGGATATTACCTGCCTATACCAGAATTATATCGTTCAGAAAAGCATCGAGATTATCGCGATATTCAGCAATTGTTCTCTGGAGAACTTTATACTTTTTTATTGCACGTGTTTTTAATGAGAATTTTGCACTCAATAGCGCTAGCGCTAGCGCTATATGTGCCATTATTATGCTCTGGAATCTTTTGGTGTTGCTGTTACAAAAGGGATTCTAAGGATCGAGAAGAAGAAGAAGAAGAGAAGTTACTTATCAACAAGTGAAACAAATGAAGAGACACGATTACTTATATCTTCAGGGAACGTGGGGAATTTGCTTGATGGAAGTTGTTTTTCTTTTTCTAGGACTTCTTGTGTATCCTCTTTTGGATCCTCTGAAATTATTGAATCCGTTGATGAACTGCGTGGCGATCATAATGTACGGCGTAGGTACTTGTCTCTTGTTACAACGTCTGGAGTGGAAGTATCACTTGCTTCCATTTGTTGTTGTATTATCAGCGCATGCAGTCTTTCATTGTTTTAACCT
>CAVQPP010000139.1:0-5065 GCA_963714445.1 uncultured Actinomycetota bacterium | reverse complement strand
GCTGGAGTCGAGCGGAATCCGGACTCGAGCCCCGCGTTCGCGGTGATGCTCGACGGGATCTGGCTCGAGCTGGTGATGTTCGTGTTGTTCTTGATCAGCACGGCCTTCTGGTTGTACGCCGCCGGGCCGTTCGTCCAGAAGTTGCCCTCGATGTCCAGCGGGTCGTACGTCCCGTTGTTGAGGGTGTAGTTGGTGTGCTTGCTGCCCCACACGCTCGCGGCGATGTTGTACTCGCCGTTGCCGGTGATGGTGATGTAGCTGGAGCCGTTGTCGGTGTAGAGGCCGTGGCCGGTGGCGCTGATCTGGTCGTGCACGAGCGTCCCGGTGATGTGCTCGCCGTTGGACAGCGAGCTGCCGGTGATGCCGTTGGTGTAGATCGCGCCGCCGTCGGCGAGCACTGACATGTGGTTGAAGATCAGGTTGTCCTGGAACAGGTTGTGATTGGAGTAGTTCGGCTCGGCCGGCAGCTTCACCTTGTCCGGCCAGCCGCCCCAGCCCACTGAGATGCCGGTGTACGGCAGGTGGTCGAGCTGGTTGTGCGCGACCGTCGTGGTCTCGGTGTATCCGAGGTCGATCGCGACGCCGCCCTGATATTCCACCGAGGTGTTGTAGAAGTGGTTGTCGGAGATCGCGTTGCCGCTGGTGTGCTGCGCGGCGTTCGCCGGCTCGTTGATGTCCACGCCGCCGAGGTCCAGGCCATTGCCGGAGATGTCGGTGAACACGGAGCCGGTGACGCTGTCGCTCTGCGAGCCGTCACCGAGGTCGAGCCCTGTCGCGCCGAGGTGGACGAAGTAGTCGTGGTCGAAGGTGATGTTGTGGTCGTAGGCGAGCGAGACGTTGCCCGGCATCTTGGTCCAGTTGCCGTATGGGCAGGTCCCGCCGGACACGAACGTGCACAGGCCCTGCGTCGAGTAGCCGTGCGTGCCGGTGATCGTGTACGTGGCCTGAATCTCCGAGAAGCCCTCGGGCGAGCTGGTGTCGGTGTCGGTCGCGTATGAGAACTGAATGCCGTGGAACGCGATGTCGTGCACCGCGGCGGTCTGGCTGCCGGTCACGCTCAGCAGCGTCGACAGCGATGCCGCCTCGACGTCCTCGCCGGACAGGGTCTCGCCGGAACGCGGGATGTAGTACACCTTGTGCGCGCTCGAGTCGAGGTACCAGTGCCCTGTGGACAGCAGCTCGTAAGCGTTCTCCACCGAGGTCGGCGACTCAGTGATCGACTGACGGCCGACCAGCTCGTACGTGCGGCCCGAGCCGTCGGTGCGCATGACCCGCTTGGTGGAGTTGTTCCAGCAGGGCTGCGCCATCGTGATGGTGGTCGAGGTGATCGACGCGACCGGGCAGCGCGGCTCGGTCCACGCGCCGAGGCCGCCCTTGTAGACGAATTCGATGCCTGACGGATTGCGCCACTTGGCCATCGGATCGGTGGAAGAGGTGGTGTAGCCGGTAGAGGTCTGCTTCACCGACACCGGCAGGCTGCCCGATGCGCGCGGCGCGCGCGAGCCGTTGATGTAAAGCTGGCGAGTCGCGAGCGAGGACGGCGCGGTCGCCGCCCAGATGTTCTTGCTCGCGTCAACTTGCTGCCAGCCGCTGATCGGCACGCCGCCGCTGATCACCGGGGAAGCGCCGGACTCGGCCTGCCAGGTCACCGGCGCGCCGGGGCTGCCGGAGTCCGCCGCGGTGAGTGTCAGGGGGCTGCTCAGCCGGTAGTCGCCGCCGGCCAGGTTGACGTTGACCGGGCCGGAGCCGAGCGCGCCACGCACGGCGCTCTGCGCGTGCTGCAGCGTGGCGAACGGGCTGCTCGCACTGGTGCCCGAGTTGCTGTCGCTGCCGGTCGGCGAGACGTAGAAGTTGATCGTTGTCGCGGCCGACGCACTGTGCGCCGGAAGCGCAGCGAGCGCGCCGGACGCACCGAGGGCGGCCACGGCGAGCCAGCCGATCCTCCCCCTACTCATTCGCGCTCTGCGACTTGGCACGCTTCGATCCGAAGCCGGCGACGTCTTCGTCACGGTTCGCTCCCTCATTTGGCGCTCCCCGGGTGGACGCGGATCAGCACCGTGCCGTGCGAGGGAACGGTTTCCGTCCACGACGAGCTGGTCGTGTTCGTCGTCTTATGCGCCCACAGGTCTCGCAGCGCGTAGGTACTGGCCGAGCCAAGTCCGACCGCGCTCGCACTAGTCGAGATCTGCGCGCTCGATCCGGTCTCGTTGAAGAAGGCCACGGCCACGTCGCCGCCGGACAGCTTCTTCGCGAGCACGCGCAGGCCGCTCTTGTCGCTGACCTGCACGCCTTGCACGCCAAGCGAGTCCTGGTCGACCGCGATCACGTCGGAGTTGCCGAGGATGTCAAGGGTCTGCGTGGTCGCGGAGGCCAGCTTGGTGCCGATCAGCAGCGGCGCGGCCATCTCGGCCCACATGCTGAACTGCGTCCGCTGCTCGGTCGCGCTGAGCCCGGCGTTGCCGATCTCCAGCATGTCAGGGTCGTTCCACGCGCCCGGACCGGCGAACTTGGCCAGCGGGATGTTCTTGTCGATGATCGAGTCCAGGCGCGTCCAGTTCGGGTGCACGTCGCTGGTGGTCCGCCACAGGTTGCCGACCTGCGGCGACCAGTCCTCGGTGTTGATCCCGTTGTCGCCTTTCTGGCAGATGCTGAAGACGATCGCCTGTCCGGTCTTCTGCTGCGCGGCGGCGAGCCCGTCGCGCATCGCCGTGTAGCGCTGGATCGTGGCCGCGCGAGTGTCCTGGCCGGCCGCCTGCTTGCAGTTGTCGTCCTTGAGGTAGTCGACGCCCCACTTCGCGAACTGGAGCGCGTCCTGCGCCTCGTGCCCGAACGAGCCGGGGAAGCCGTGCGAGCTGCACGTCATGGTCCCGGAGTCGTTGTAGAGCCCCAACTTCAGCCCGAGTGAGTGCACGTACGTCGCCGTGCCCGAGATCCCGTCGGGGAACTTCGACGGATTGGGCACCAGGTTGCCGTGCGAGTCCCGGGTCGGCTGCGCCCAACAGTCATCGATGTTGACGTACTGATATCCGGATTGTTGCAGCGTCTTGCCGTCCGAGAGCACGTGACCGTGGATGAAGTCCGCGGTCTGCTTGATGAACGACTCGCTGACGCCGCAACCGACCGCGTTCCAGTCGTTGAAACCCATCGGCGGCGTCAGCGCGAGCCCATTGGCCAGCGCGCTTGCAGCCGTCACGTGCGCGACCACTCCCGTCACCGCCCCCGCGACAACCGCCAGCGCCGTCAGCGCTCTAACAGATCTCTTTTTCATACCCTTCACTTCGTCACCGTCTTGCCATTGATCGTCACGTTCTTGAACGAGATTCCGGTGACATGGCTCATCACGTCGGTCCCATGCGACATGTTCGTGAACGTGCAGTTCGACGCCGTGATCCCATGCACCGAGTCGCTGCTCAAACCAGTGACATCAAACGCGTACGGCGCGGTGTGGCCGGTCGAGTTGGTGATCGAGAACCCGCCGAAGTCCGGCGGGAACGAACCGGTCTGACCGTTGTAGGCCATCGTGACGAAGGCGAAGGCGCCCTTCTGGTTCGACGCGGAGATGCTGTCGAGGTTGATGTTGGTCGCGAAGCCGCCGCGCTGCGTATTCGACTTCACGAACAGCGCGTACCGGGTCGGGTTCGCCGTGATCTTGTACGCGTACACGTTCCGGATGCCACCGGTCAGCTCGCTGCCGCAGGTGACCGCGCCCCACGGGCCGCTCATGTGGCAGCCCACGATGACGATGTTCTGCGACGGCGTATTGATCCGACGACCATCCACATCGCGCCCTGACTTGATGGCGATGTTGTCGTCACCGGCGCCCAGCGTGCAGTTCTGGATCACGACGTGATCGCAGCACTCGGGGTCGCAGCCGTCAGTGTTCGAGTTCGTCGCCGAGGTGGTCACCGAGTCGACGGTCACGTTCGTGCTCAGCGTCGGGTGCAGCTGCCAGAACCTTGAGTTATGCAGCGTGACGCCCTGGATCAGCACCGTGTCGCACGCGTAGGGCTCGACGAACGTGGAGCGCATCGTGTGCCCGGAGCCAGGCACGATCCGCTTGTCCGGCGGCGTGCCCTTGGCTACCAGCGTTTCCAGGTACGCACGATCCGACCCGACGTTCCAGCTCGACGTGCCCGAAGCGTCCAGCGTGCCGGCGCCGGTCAGCGCGATGTTCGACGCGCCGTGCGCGTAGATCATCGGCGAGTGGTTCATGCACTCGATGCCCTCGTAGCGCGTGAGCACGAGCGGGAACTTGCTCGCGTCGCCACTGAACTTCAGCGTCGCGCCACTCGCCAGGTTGAGATCCACGTTGCTCAACAGCCGGATCGCGCCGGTTACATACGTACCTGCGGGTACGGTCACGTGACCGCCGCCCGCCGCGTTGCACGCCGCGATGGCCTTGGCGAACGCGGCCGTGTTGTCGGTGCTGCCGTCGCCCTTGGCTCCGTACGACGTCACCGGGAAGGTCGCCGACGGGAACGCGGGCAGCTTCGTCGCCGCGACGATCGCGTTGGCCGCCGGCCAGGGCAGCGTCGGAATCGCCGACGTACGCAGTTGTGTGACGCTCCCGGCCAACAGCCGACTCGAACCGCGTGCGCCAGAGGTCCGATCTCCTAGACCGGCTGCCTGTGCTCCGCCGGCGCCGATGAACGACGCCGCAGCCGCGGCGCCGAGCACGGCCGCGCCTCCGGCAAGCAGCCCGCGCCGACTTAGAGCGGACCGATCATCGCCTGAACTGACACCGCCATCGGACGAACCGGCAACGGAGGGGCCTGCCTCGTCTGAGCTCCCGTCAGGGAACTCGGGCTTAGTGCTCATGGTGTCCTGCCTGCTGGGGTGGGTGTGGTGCGGGGGACTTGAGTGAGCGGTGAGAAGGCGCCAAATGCAAACGCCCGATTACGGGCGGATTTCGGCACTCGGGTCAGAGGTCTACACCTCTGTTGCGTAACCGGTCAAGAATTCATCCGACGTTTCACCTTGTTACAGTGACTGATTCATCAGATATGCCGTTCCAGCAGCTCACACACCGCGCCAGGATTTGCGTGCTCACGCGGTGAATCAACAC
>CAVQPP010000138.1:0-13854 GCA_963714445.1 uncultured Actinomycetota bacterium | reverse complement strand
GGCGGTGGTGGTAGCTGCACCTACACGACGTGGACCGCAGGTACCAATTACACCACTGGCGCGATCGTGCTCTACCCCGCGAACGGCCAGTACTACCAGGCCACGCACGACAATCCGGGTTATGACCCGACTATCAGCACGTGGTTCTGGAGTCCGTACAGCGGGTGCTCCGGATCCGGATCCGGTTCGGGAGGGTCCGGCGGCGGAGGCACCGGTGGCGGTGGTGGCGGCGGCGGATTCGTCGTCTCGGAGGCACAGTTCAACCAGATGTTCCCGAGCCGGAACTCGTTCTACACGTACAGCGGGCTGGTCGCGGCGCTGAGCGCGTACCCGGGTTTCGCAACGACCGGGAGCAGCACGGTGCAGAAGCAGGAGGCCGCGGCGTTCCTGGCGAACGTGGACCACGAGACCGGTGGTCTGGTCTACATCACCGAGATCGACAAGTCGGGCAACTACTGCGCGAGCGAGCCTTACGGCTGCCCGGCCGGTTCGAACATGTACTACGGGCGCGGGCCGATCCAGCTGAGCTGGAACTTCAACTACAAGGCCGCGGGTGACGCGTTGGGCATCGACCTGCTCGACAACCCGAGCCTGGTGGAGACGGACGCGTCCATCTCGTGGAAGACCGGCCTCTGGTACTGGAACACGCAGACCGGACCGGGCTCGATGACCGGGCACAACGCGATGGTCAACGGCGCCGGCTTCGGCGAGACGATCCGGTCGATCAACGGAAGCATCGAGTGCAACGGCGGCAACACCGCCGAGATGCAGAACCGGGTCAACGACTACCAGAGTTTCGTGCAGATCCTGGGCGTTCCGGCGGGCTCGAACCTGACGTGCTGACCTGCTGAATGCCCGCAACAGCGGCTGGGCGCGGAACGAATGGATCGCTGGAGGGTGCGATCCATCCGTTCCGCGCCCAGCGCGTTTTCGGAGTCTTAGTCGTCGGGGATTGTTTTAGCCCTTGAGGACGATGGTGCCGCAGACCTTGTCGGCAAAGGTCTGATTCTTGGAGTCCCAGAGCGGCCACAGGAAGCCGATGTAGCAGGGCAGCACGTCGAGGATGTGCGCGAGGGCGCGTGCGAACGCCATGCCGAACCCGGTGTACTGGCCGTCGAGTTCACGCACGACGCGAATGCCGACGACCTTCTTGCCGATGGTCTGGCCGGTGGTGCCCTGCCGGTAAAGCTGCCAGAGACCGAAGGCAAGCATGCCGATGTAGACCACGGCGACGATTCCCGCCCCGGCGCCCGAGATTCCGCCGCCGGTGTACTGCCTGGAGGCCGTGTCGTAAGTGGCGGACTTCGACGTCGCCGCGAGAACGATGATCGCGATGATCTCGAACGGGAGCAGGATCACGGCGTCGAGAAGCGCTGCGCCGACGCGTGGCAGCCAGGTCGCCACGTTGCCGGGGACGCCGTACGCACCGCCGCCGTAGGGCGCGTATTGGTTGTACGGACCTGGCGGCGGCGGATACCCCTGCTGGGGATAGTCCTGCGGCGGATACTGCGAATAGCCCTGCTGGGGATATCCCTGTTGCGGGTACGGCGGCTGCTGGCCGTATCCCGGCTGCTGTGGGTAGCCGGGGTGACCCGCGTTTGGCTGAGCCGGCGGCGGTTGCAATGGCGGCGGCGCGTCTTGCGGCGTCTGCCAATCACCGGACGCGCCGGAACTCGGCTCCTGAGACGGTGTGGACATAGCCCGGGACAGTATCGAACCGGCCGCGCTACGCATAGACGGGGTTGGATCGCGCGGCGCGGCCGGTAAACAGGCTGGTAGATGGCGAGGTAGCGGCGGTTACGGCAGTTGGGGCGAGCAGCGGTCTTCGACTAGGCGCGCTACTTGGTCGAGGGTGGTGCAGGCGAGGGCTTCTCGGGCGACCTCGGCGCAGACCCCGTAGTCGAGGCGGCGAATGCGGGCTCGAACTTCGTCTAGCGCGGCGGGGGCGACGGAGAGCGCGTCGCAGCGCAAACCGATCAGCAGTGGGACGACGAGTGGGTGCGCGGCTGCGTCGCCGCAGACGGAGACTTGGCGTCGGTGCGCGTGCGCCATGTCCACGGTGTCGGCGACGGCACGCAGGACTCGCGGATGCGCGGCCAGCGCCGGCCCCATGGCCGGGTCGCGGCGGTCGAGGCCGAGGATTTGCCCGGTCAGGTCGTTGCTGCCAATGGAGAAGAAGTCTGATTCGACAGCCAGCGTGTCGGCACGTGCGACTGCTTCGGGCAGCTCGATCATGGCGCCGATCCGTGGCGGTGCTACGCCTCGTTCGGCTGCGCACTTGGCGAGGATTTCCTTGCAGGCGCGCAGTTCGGCGGCCGAGGCGACCATGGGGATCATGATGCGTAGGTCCGTGTTCGCGCCCGCGGCGAGGATCGCGCGGAACTGGTCGGCGAACGCGGCGGGTTCGGCGAGCATGAGGGGGAGGCCGCGGCCGAGGCGGGTGTTGCCGGTGCGGCCTCGGGATAGGAAGGGCGGCAGCTTGTCGTCGGCGAAGTCGAGCGTGCGCACGGTGACCTGCTGACCGGTGAGCTTGCGCAGGATCGGCGCGAGGACGGCTGTGTGCTGAGCCTCGGTGGGCCAGGCGTCCGCTTCGAGAAACGGTATTTCGGTGCGCAGTAGGCCGACGCCTGCGGCGCCGACGGTGATGGCGGCCTTTGCGTCGGTGACGGTCGCGACGTTGGCACGTAGGGCGATCTGGTGGCCGTCGACGGTCCACGAGGGGAGAAGGCGTTCGGCCATCAGGGCGTCGCGGCGGCGGCGTGCGGCGTCCATCGCGCGGACGGCGGACGCGCGTTCATTCGGGTCCGGGAAGACGGTGGCGCGCGCGGATCCGGAGTCGACCAGGATTTCCGCTCCGTCGGGCAGGTCGAGTAGTGAGGGGTCTGCGCCTAGCAGCAACGGTATGCCGAGGGAGCGAGCGATGATCGAAGCATGCGAATTCGGGCCGCCACGAACTGATACCGCGGCGACGACTATTTCGTCGCGCTCCAGCAGGTCGGCTGCGCCTACTTCCCAGGCGCATAGGACGAGTGGTCCGTCTGGGGCGGAGGATGCGGAGCCGGCCAAGTGCGCGAGTACGCGTCGGCCGACTTGGCGTACGTCTGCGGCGCGCTCGGCGAGGGTTGGATCGCCTATGGACGCTAGGACTTCGGCGTAGTCGTGCACCGAGTGCGCGATGGCGTGTGCGGGAGGGATGTCATCGGCTAGGCGGCGAATCGCTCCGTCGCGTAGGTCTCGGTCCTGGGCTATGTAGCCGTTGACCTCGACTATGTCGGCGAGTTCGGTCTGGCCGCCGGCGCGCAGGGTTCCGGCGAGGGTGAGGAGTTGTTCGGCTACGGCGTCGAAGGCGGAGAGGACGAGGGTCGCGGCGTCGGTCTCGGATGGATGTGGGAGCGAAGAGGTGGTGGTGCGGCTTAGGGCGTGTTCGAGTTCGGCGGCTGGGTCGCGGTCGATGCGGTGTAGGACGCCTAGCGCGGTGCCTGTGGATGCGGCTCGTCCTACGAATATCTGACGATCGGTCACGCTGCCGTACCCCGTTCAGCTTCTTGAGCGACGTCGGCCAGCGCGCGCAGGATCAGCGCGGTGGAGGTCGCGCCGGGGTCTTGGTGGCCAATGCTGCGTGCGCCGAGATACGACGCGCGGCCCTTGCGGGCCTGCAATGCGACGGTGTCGCGCATGCCCTGCTCGGCGGCATCGGCGGCGGCGTGGGTTGCTGGTCCGAGGTCGGCTCCTGCGGCGGCCTGCTCGGTGAATACGGCGAGGCCCGGGGCAAGCGCGTCGACCATTGTTTTGTCGCCTGGCGCTGCTGCGCCCATCTTCTCGACGCCCTCGAGGCCGGCGGTCAGCGCGGCGGCTAGTTGGGAGACGTCGGCGGACGGCGCGGACAGCTGCTTGCCGGCCGCGCGGAAGAAGGTCCCGTACAGCGGTCCGGCCGCGCCGCCGACCACGGAGATCAGCGTCGTGCCGGTTTTGACCAGCACGTCGCCGACGGTCGCGGGCTCGTATGCGTCCAGCGCGACGAGCACGGCGGTGAAGCCGCGCTGCATGTTCACCCCGTGGTCGGCGTCTCCGATGGCGGAGTCCAACTGGGTGAGATGGTCCTTGTGCTCGTCGATAGCCGCGGCGACGGCTCGCACCCAGGCCCGGGCCAGGGGGATGTCCACCGGTGTTCTCCTTAGCGGTATGAAGCCCGTGTGGACCCGGGGCGCGCGGCACCCGGGCCCACACGGGAGATCTGTTATTTCAGATACCCCAGCGCAGGGCCGGGGTGTTCACGGGCGCGTCCCACAAGGCGAGCATCCGCTCGTCCGCCTTGCACACGGTCAGCGACACGCCCGCCATGTCGAGGCTGGTGACGTAATTCCCGACCAGGCTGCGCGCGATGCGGATGCCCTTGCCGGAAAGTGTGGCAGCGACCTCGCCGAAGACCACGTAAAGCTCGATCAGCGGCGTTCCGCCTAGCCCGTTGACCATGACGATCGTGTCGTCGCCGGGGGCTAGGTCGTGGTCGGCGAGGATCGCGTCCAAGGCGAGGTTGGCGATTTCGCGTGCGGGGCGCATCGCGCCGCGACTGCGGCCGGGCTCGCCGTGGATGCCGACGCCGATCTCGATTTCGTTCTCACCGAGATCGAAGCCCGGCTTGCCGGCTGCCGGTGTCGTGCAGGCGGTCAGCGCCACGGCGAAGCTGCGCGAGGCCTTGTTGACCTCGGTGCCCGCCTGAGCGACGGTAGCCAGGTCGGCGCCGGCCTGCGCTAGCGCGCCCGCGATCTTCTCGACGAGAACGGTGGCGCCGGTGCCGCGCCGTCCGGCGGTCCAGGTGGAGTCCTTGACGGCTACGTCATCGTCCACGAGGACGGTGGCGACGTCGATGCCCTCGTCAGCGGCCAGCTCGGCGGCCATCTGAAAGTTCATCACGTCGCCGGTGTAGTTCTTCACGATGAAGACCACACCGGCTCCACCGCCGACTGCTCGGGCGGCCGCGAGCATTTGGTCGGGCACCGGGGACGTGAACACTTCACCGGGGCAGGCGGCGCTGAGCATGCCGTGGCCGACGAAGCCGCCGTGCAGCGGCTCGTGTCCGCTGCCGCCGCCCGAGACGAGGGCGACGTTGCCCGCGACCGGAGCGTCAGCGCGCACGATGATGCGCGCGTCGTTGTCCACGCGAAGGCTTGGGTGTGCTGCGGCGATACCGGCGAGGGCGTCGGCGAGGACTGATTCCGGCGTGTTGATCAGCTTTTTCATGCGGAGACTCCTTCGGCTGACACAGTGCCCGCTGATACGGGGGCATGGACAGGCACGTGTGCGGCTGCGGTACGACGACGTGCGTTGAGTCCGACGTAGGCGAAGCCCGCGATCACCGCGCCGACGAACTCGGCGCTGAGGTAGATGCCGATCTGGCTCCAGTGCACCGTGCCGCCGTAGAGCTGACCGATCAGCATCGGGCCGAACGTGCGCGCCGGGTTGATCGCCGCTCCGGTCGCCGGGGCGACCGGAATGATGATCGCGAAGACGGCCAAGCCGATCGCCACGCCTGCGAAGCCGCCGGGTGCGCGCTTGTCGATCGCGCCGAGCACGGTGAACGCCAGGATTCCGGTGCCGATCGCCTCTGCGGTGAAAGCCTGTCCGGCGCCGACGTGGTTGCCGTAAGCGGCGATGCCGAGGCCGACGTCGACCGCCTTGTGGCCCAGCACGCCGACGATCGCGAGCGCTCCGAGCGTCGCGCCGGCTAGTTGCGCGGCGATGTAGCCCGGCACGTCGCGCCAGGGCATCTTGCCGGTAGCGGCGAGCATCACGGTCATCGCCGGGTTGATCTGGCAGCCGGAGATGTGCCCGATCGCGTAGATCATGGCGATGACGGCCATGGCGAAGGCGAACGAGATGATGCCTAGCTCGGCCATGGTGAACGGGGCCGTGCCGCCGAGTATCAGGGTCGCGGGCACCGAACCGACGCCGATGAAGACCAGCACCGCCGTGCCCAGCAGCTCCGCGAAGAGCTTCTGCGCGAATGTGTTCTCAACTGTGTTCTCAGCCATGGGGGTCCTCCAGGCACGCGGCCAGGACGACTCACCTCCTTCGCGTCATTGCGAAAAGGGAAGGGGACAGCGAATCGGAGAAACGGAAGAGCGAACCGCTTCAATGAAGATTGTTCGTGACTGCTGAACGTTGTTCGGAAATTAGGGCGTGACACAGCTCGTGTCAAGGGAGCTGGCGAGATTGGCGTTTCCCGGTGCGAGGGAGCGGGGGGACTTACAGGCGGGCGCGCGTGGTGCCGCGGCCGGCGCCGAGTTCGCGGGAGAGGTGGCGGGCGACCTCGCGCACTGCAACGACGTGCTCCTGACGTGCTGATTCGTCGAATAGTCGCTCGACCGGCCCGACGATGCCGATCGCCCCGGCGACGCCGCCGGACCGGTTGAAGACAGCGGCGGCGATGCCCGCGTCGCCTAGTGCCGATTCCTGGTCTTCGAGGGCGTAGCCGCTGCCGCGTACCGAATCGAGCTGCGCGGCGATGGCGTCCGGGTCGGTGATGCTGCGGCCGGTGAGCGCTGGTAGTTCGCCGGCCAGCAGCTCGGCCTGCTCCTTCGGCGTCAGGAACGCGACGATCGCCTTGCCGAGCGCGCAGGTGCTCCACGGGATGCTCGCGCCGACTTCGAGGATCTGCACGGCGCCTTCGGGGCGGAAGGCGTGGTGCACGACGAAGACGTGATCTCCCGTCAGCACGGCGACCCAGACCGCCTCACCGGTGCGGTTCGCGAGGTTGTCTGCCCACGTCAGCGACCTGGCGCGTAGTTCCTGGGTATCGAGATAGGCGTTGCCGAGCATCAGCAGGCCGGGGCCGAGTTGGTACTTGCCGGTCTCCGTGTCCTGGACGACCAGGCCCTCGCCCTCGAGCGTGCGCAGCAGGGCGTGGATGGTCGGCTTTGCCACGCCGATGCGGTCGGCCAGCTCGGTAACGCCGAGCCGGGGACCCCCGGCGGCCAGCTCGCGCAACACCCGGACCGCGCGCTGCACCGACTGCACCATGGACAGACCAGCTTTCAGTATTGCTGAACACGGTTCCGCGATTTAGTATCCCTGTTCATGGAACGACCAGTAGGCATCGTACTCGTCTCGCACAGCGCTCAACTGGCCGCGGGCCTGCGCGAACTGCTCACCCAGATCGGCTCGGACGCGGTTCCGGTCGCCGCGGCGGGTGGCGCGCCGGACGGCGGCATCGGCACAAGTTACGAGTTGGTCCTCGGCGCGATACGCGAGGTGGATCGCGGGGCCGGCGTCTTGGTGCTGCCCGATCTCGGCAGTTCGGTGCTCACCACGCGCACGGTTCTGGACGACCATCCGCGTCCTGACGTGGTGCTGGTTGACGCTCCGTTCGTCGAGGGAGCGGTCGCCGCCGCCGTTACCGCCGCGATGGGAGCGGATCTCGATGCCGTCGCGCACGCTGCCAAGGAGGCCCGTGATGTCCCCAAGCTCTGACGCGGAATCAGAAGTGCTGGAATCAGTGGCGTTGGAGCCGGCAGCGCTTGAATCAACGGTGTTCGAATCGACAGTGACGCTGCCGGCGAATTTGCATGCGCGGCCGGCGGGGAAGCTCGCTCAGGCGGCGGGTCGCTTCACCAGCACGATTCGCATCCGGCACGGGAGCAAGTCGGTCGATCCGGTCGGCGTGCTCGCGGTGATGAGTCTCGGGGCCACTGCCGGGAGCACCATCACGGTCACCGCTGACGGCCCCGATGCTGAGCAGGCCGTGCGTACCTTGACGGAAGTACTCAGCCAAGCCGAGTAGGGCACGCTCAAGGAGGTATACGCCTGGCACCCTGCCCACCTGCCTACGCGCCAGCTGCTGAGCGCGAGGCCCGCGCGGGTGCGCTGGCGGATCGGGGCACGGTCGCCCCTCGGAAAGCCAAGCCGAGGGTGCGGGTAAGCAGCATCGCGACGGTCAAGCCCTCTTGGTACATCTATTTTTGCCCTGGGTGGATGGCCTCTCGACACCGAGTAGCGATAGCCGTCGCGGACGTCTGGGTGTCCGCGCGCGTACTAGAACGGAATGTCGCTAGGTACCTGGCCATGTAGTTATCGAATCGTGTCCCGGTTCATTGTATCGGCTCGGGCGTTGGCGCCGTCCAGCCGGACCGCGCCCGTAGCTGGGGCTGAGGTCGTGGCATCTCCTCAGCGGCCCCGGACGTGCCGGGCGACGAACGGCCCCGCCAAGACGCAATGCCTCGTAGTTAGGGTTCGTGGGCTTGTGTCAAGGGGTGTCGGGTAGGCAGTAGGTGGCGGGTGCAGTCTTGCGGATCAGCCCGTTTTCGGCCCATTGGCCGAGTTGGGTGTTGAGGTTCTTGTACGGCCCGGTGTGCTCGATGGCCTGAGCGATCTGCTTGGCGTGCCACGCTCTGCCCGGGGTGAGCGCGAGCAGCGTGAGGATGGCGTTGGCGCGCGCGGAGCGGACCTTGTCGGGCGTGGCGGCCGAGCGATTGGGGTGCGGCCCGTATCGGCGTGGGGATCTGGTGTGGGCGACCGCTTGCAGGACGTGGATGTCGATGGCCAGGATCCGGGTACTGGCGCTGGGGCGGTCGTGTTCTTTGCGGACGTGGTAGCGGGAAACCGGGCATTTGACCTTGCGGGCGGAGAACCTCGGACGCCGGGCGGGCATCAGAGCGGCCAGCAGGGTGCGGCCCAGCGTGCCGAGCGGGTGGCCGGGTGTGGGAGTGATCCCGGCGCCGGCGATGACGCTGTCGCGGGCGGCGTGCAACGCCACGGTAAAGCTGAGCCGGTCGGGGTCGGCGCCACCGATCACGGCTGCTTCCGTGATCGCCATGCGCAGTAGCTGGTAGCAGGTCAGGATGGACCACAGTTCCTGGGCCACGCCGTAGGGATCTTGTGAGCGCAGCACGCGGGCGGCCAGCAGGGTGTGGCGCAGTGCGTAGAACGCCGATTCGATCTCCCAGCGCTCATGGTAGAGACCCGCGAGGGTCGAGGCGGGGTCGGTACGGTGGTCGGTCAGGGTTGTAATCAGCCGGTAGAGCTCGCCGATCCGGGACCCGTCGGCGCCGGTGACGGTGATCTGCACTTCGATCACGCGCAGCGTCATCCCGGCGATGCGGGTCAGGTACGAGCCGTCGGGCAGGAACGCCGCGCTTACAGGTCGGCGGTTGGCCTTGGCGCGCACCAGGAACTGTGCGCCGGTGGTGTGGATCGCGCGCAGGAACTCATCGCCGTCGAACCCGCGGTCGAGCAGGACCAGCATCCCCGCGTCGAGCCGATGCAGCAGGCGTGTGGCGTAGCCGTATTCCCCGCGCAGCGCCGGGCCGAACACCGCGCCGAGCAGACCACGGGTGCCGGTCTCCACCAGCGCCATCAGCATCAGCGCGGGATATCCGGCCGGTCCGGAGGGGTGCTGCTGCGTGCCGAGCCAGGCGCGATTGCGCGGGTGGTCGGGCGCTTTAATCGAGGCACATCCATCGAACGCGACCGTGCGCCAACGCCGGTAGCACGTACCCGCGAGCGTCGGGGCGGCCAACGGGACCGCGAGCGTGTCGAACAACAGGCGCAACGGTTCCGCGCCGATCCTGCGGCGCAGCGCCCGTAACGTGCACTCCGGCGGGAACGAGGCCGCGCCGCCGGGCAGGGCGAAGGTCAGCTTGCGCCACACGCCGGACAAACCCACCTGCTCGAACAACGCCATCCCCAGCAACAGGTACACCCCGACCCGGGAAGGCAACGCGCGCAGCCGGCGCTGCACCGTCGAGGTCTCGCGCAACACAGCGTCGACGAGCTCGACCGGAACGAACCGGGTCAACTCCCCAAGGTGGCCGGGTGCGTATGGGTCAACGCGCGACCCGGTGGTCGAGGCGGCATCGCTCATGACAAACTGCGCGGACAACGAGACCTCGTCTACATCGAAGGCTGATCTTGGCGGATCGCCCCGGTATAGCAGAGGTCTCGTTCTCTATGCGCGCAGTTCAGAACACCCAACCCCGCCGGCTTGACACAAGCCCACGAACCCTAACTACGAGGCATTGCGTCGCCCTGACCCGTCGACCGGCGTCTGGCACCCCACGGGGATGACGGGGCAGACGAGGGAACCGAACCGGCCCGCCGTTACAGCCGCCAGACTCGACCACAGGCCGACAACCTTCCCCGCCCCCTCGGAGCCCGGCCTGCCGGAGGCGTCGGTATTTTGAAGATGGCGAATTTACGAGTGACTGCCGTCAAAAACGCGCTGGCCATACTCCAGGCCATGGACTTAGCTCAGCTCTGAACCGAAGGCGTGGCGTCACGCTCTTTACGGAGATTGTGACGTCGGCCTTCGCTTCAACGCTTTTCGGGAATTCTTCGACCAGGTGAATCCCGGCCCTCCGTCGTTCGCTTTCCGATCCGTGATTGCACGTCATGACCGGCGACGATCAGGTGGAGCCAGTTGTTCCCTGGCACGGTCGGCGACCACCGGGTGGTACACCGCATCGCAGCAGAGCGGCAGCCACATTAGTTCTCGGTTGCTCTTCGAACCCGTCGGCTCCGCAGTGTCTAACGTCCCCAGCCATTGCACTTAGATCGCTCAGACACGCCTCAGACACGGATTGCGTCGCACAGCGTCTCCGCGTGACGCAACGTGTCATACAGAGGTGGATACGAAAACGGCCCTCCACGCAGGTGGGGGGCCGTTTTGGCTTCTGAAGCTGTGTGCCCCCGGCGCGATTCGAACGCGCGCACCCGCCTCCGGAGGGCGGTGCTC
This sequence comes from uncultured Actinomycetota bacterium, assembly GCA_963714445.1. GTDB lineage: Bacteria > Actinomycetota > Actinomycetes > Streptomycetales > Catenulisporaceae > Actinocrinis. The sequence continues at coordinate 3,125 of CAVQPP010000138.1, read as the reverse complement.
TATCCCCTGAGCTACGGGGGCGGCAACGGCACGAACGATACCAGTTCCGGCGTTGTGCCCGCGCACGGTTTGGGGCGCGGCTAGGCTGAGGGGCGTGACTGAGGTCGTGGAGGACCGCTCTGAGCTGCGCGAAGGCGTGGAGGTGCGTGCGCGGGCACAGCGGGTGCTGGTGGTGGACGACAGCGAGGTTATCCGGCGTCTGATCGCGGTGAACCTTGAGCTGGAAGGGTTCGAGGTGTTCTTGGCCGAGGACGGGCAGGAGTGTCTGGACGTTGTTGAGGCTGTCGCGCCGGACGTGATCACGCTGGACGTGGTGATGCCGCGGCTTGACGGGTTCTCGACTGCTGCGCGGCTGCGATCGGGGCGCGCGACGCGAGGGGTTGCCGATCGTGATGGTGACCGCGTGCGCGCAGGAGAGCGATCTGGCGCGGGGTCGGGAGTTGGGCGTTGAGGCGTATCTGACGAAGCCGTTCGAGCCGGAGGAGTTGGTGCGGGTGGTTCGGTGCGCGGCGGGGCTCGAGCAGTAGTAGTGGTGATGGCGGTTGTAGGTAGTCGTAGTAGGTGGCAGCAGTAGTGATCGTGCGCCGTCGCTTGTGTGAGTGAGCGGGGCGGTTCGCTGGCGGCGTTTTGCGACTGTTGGGTGGGTGTGGGCGTAGACGTTGCCGTATGGGGCTCGGGGCGGACGCGGGACTCGGGACGCGTGGGTGTGGGCGCGGTAGGGGTGCGGGGGATTTGGGCGGCCTGTTGTGTGGTTGAGGGCAAGACCTTCAGGTTTCGTGGCGTGCGCGAAATACACTGCTGCCCTATGACGACCCTGTCTGACTCGGTGGAGCCCGGCGGCGACGCTTCGCCGCCTCTGCCGCCTGCGCAGTCCGCCGGCGCCGCGCCGGGCCTGGCCGAGTTGTACCTGCGCACGGCGCACCGGATCCGGCGGCGGTCCGCTCCTTCGTATGACCGGTTCGGGCTTACGGAGGCGCAGGCGCGGGCGCTTCGGGTGATCTCGCGGTATGAGCAGCCGCGGATGGCTGACTTGGCTCAGGCGTTGGAGGTCGTGCCGCGATCGATCACGTCGATGGTGGACACGCTTGAGTCTGCGGGGTTTGTGGCTCGGAAGCCTGATCCGACGGATCGGCGCGCGACGATCGTGGAGCTGACGTCGGCGGGGACCGAGGTGTTGCGGCAGGTGGGACGGATGCGTGCGGAGGCGGCGGAGCAGCTGTTCGCGAAGTTGTCGGCGGGGGAGCAGGGGGAGTTGCGGCGTTTGTTGGAGTTGCTGGATGAGGGGGAGGAGCCGTTGCCGTTGCGGCGACCGAGGGCGAGGTAGGAGGTAGATGGGAAGGGGAGCGGGCGACGGGAGAGGAGCGGAGCGGATTGTCGGCGGGGGTGAGATCCGGAGGACGTGGGGATGGGCGGGGGAGCGGACGGGAGGGGAGCGGCGGCAAGGTGGGCGCGGGGGAGGGCCGAAGGCGGGCGAGGTCGGCGCGCGATGTGGGGGCGCCGACGGAGGGCCGATGGGGATAGATGGATGTCGGCGACGAGCGGGGACGAGGTGAGGGGGAGGTGGAGCGGGCGGGAGGATGTGGAGATAAGGAGATAGAAGGGTGGCGGAGTGTGAGAGGGATGGGTGGGCTTGGCGGACGTGAGTGTGGGGAGCGTGGGAGCGGGGCGGGGAAGTGCATGAGGGGATGGCGGGCGGCGGGGGGATGGATAACTGATTGGGGTAGGGAACGGGCGTTCCCTTACGCTTGACGCGTGACCCCAGCCGAGCTTTCCGCCGCCGTGGTCGCCGCGCTCCAGTCTGCTGTGGATGCCGGCGACCTTGCCGTTTCCGTGCCTGTGCTCTCTGCCGTGACGGTGGAGCGGCCGAAGAACCGGGAGCACGGCGACTACGCCACGAACGTCGCGTTGCAGCTGGCTAAGGCGGCGGGGAAGCCGCCGCGCGAGGTGGCTTCTGTGCTCGCTACGCGGTTGGCGGCGGCTGAGGGGATTAAGCAGGTCGACATCGCGGGGCCGGGGTTCCTTAACATCACGCTTGATGCGGCGGCGGCTGGGGAGCTGGCGCGGAGCGTGGTGCTGGCTGGGGCTTCGTATGGGACCGGGTCGGCGTTGGTTGGGCAGAACATCAACTTGGAGTTCGTGTCTGCTAATCCGACCGGGCCGATTCACATTGGCGGCGTGCGGTGGGCGGCTGTTGGGGACGCGCTGGCACGGATTTTGCGGGCTTCGGGGGCTCGGGTCGTTACCGAGTACTACATCAACGACGCGGGTGTGCAGATTGACCGGTTCGCGGAGTCGCTGGCTGCGCTTGCGAACGGGAAGCCGGTGCCTGAGGACGGGTACGTCGGCGCGTACATGAACGACATTGCTGCGCAGGTGGTTGCTCGGCGGCCTGACGTGCTGGCGTTGCCGGCGGATGAGCAGTTGGGGGTGTTTCGGAGCGAGGGGCTTGATCTGATGATCACGCAGATCAAGGAGTCGACCGAGGACTTCGGCACGCACTTCGATGTGTGGTTCTCCGAGAAGTCGCTGTACGACTCGGGCGCGGTTGAGTCAGCGCTTTCGCGGCTGCGGGCGCAGGGGCACGTGTTCGAGCAGGACAACGCGATCTGGCTGCGGACGACTGACTTCGGCGACGACAAGGATCGGGTGCTGGTCAAGGCCGATGGCGAGACGACGTACTTCGCGTCTGACGCTGCGTACTACCTGAACAAGCGGGATCGGGGCTTCGCGCCGCTCATTTATATGCTCGGCGCGGATCATCATGGGTACGTCGGACGGCTTAAGGCGATCGTGGCGTGCGCGGGGGATGACCCGGAGCGGGACATCGAGGTCGAGATCGGCCAGTTCGTGAAGATGTTGAAGGACGGCCAGGAAGTTCGGATGTCCAAGCGGGCCGGCAACATCATCACGATTGATGATGTTGTGGAGTGGATCGGGGTCGACGCGGCGCGGTACGCGTTGACTCGGCAGTCCACGGACTCGAACATCACGCTGGATATTGATGTTCTGACCAGTAAGTCGAACGATAATCCGGTGTTTTATGTGCAGTACGCGCACGCGCGGATGTCGTCGGTGAAGCGGAATGCCGAGGAATTGGGGATTCAGCGGGGCGCGGCGGACGAGTT
>CAVQPP010000137.1:0-34565 GCA_963714445.1 uncultured Actinomycetota bacterium | reverse complement strand
GTGTTGTACCGGGCGCCGTGGCACACCTCGCAGGGCACGTACACGTCGGGCAGGAACTGCATCTCGATCTTGATGGTGCCGTCCCCGGCGCACGCCTCACACCGGCCGCCCTTGACGTTGAACGAGAACCGGCCGGGCTGGTAGCCGCGGACCTTCGCCTCGGTGGTCGCCGCGAACAGCTTCCGGACGTGGTCGAACACGCCGGTGTAGGTGGCCGGGTTGGACCGCGGGGTCCGCCCGATCGGCCCCTGATCCACGTGCACCACCTTGTCCAGCTGGTTCATCCCGCTGACCCGGACGTGCCGGCCGGGCACCGTCCGCGCGCCGTGCAGCTCCCGGGCCAGCGCCTTGTACAAGATGTCGTTGACCAGCGTCAACTTCCCCGACCCGGACACCCCGGTGACCGCGATCAGGCAGCCCAGCGGGAACGCCACGTCCACGTTCTTCAGGTTGTGCTCACCGGCCCCCCGGACCACCACCTCCCGGGACCGCGACCGCTTCCGCCGCCCGGCCGGCACCGCGATGGCCATCCGCCCGGTCAGGTACGCCCCGGTCAGCGACTCGGAGCTGGCCATCAGCTCAGACACCGGCCCGGACACCACAATGCTGCCGCCATGCTCGCCCGCACCCGGGCCGATGTCCACCACCCAGTCCGCGGCCCGGATGGTGTCCTCATCGTGCTCCACCACGATCAGCGTGTTACCCAGATCACGCAGCCGGACCAGGGTCTCCAGCAGCCGGTGATTGTCCCGCTGATGCAACCCGATCGACGGCTCGTCCAGCACATACAGCACACCGACCAGCCCCGACCCGATCTGGGTGGCCAGCCGGATCCGCTGCGCCTCACCCCCCGCCAGCGTCGCCGACGCCCGGTCCAGCGACAGGTAATCCAGGCCCACATCCAGGAGGAAGCCCAGCCGGGTGGCTACCTCAGCCAGGATGGGGCCCGAGATCTGCTGATCCTGCTGGGATAGCCTTAGTGCTGGCAGAGTCGTGGCCAGCTCCCCGATCGGCAGCGCGCACAGGTCCCCGACGGACCGGCCGTCGACGGTCACCGCGAGGGATACCGGCTTCAGCCGGGCCCCGCCGCAGGACGGGCAGGGCACCTCGCGCATGAAACCCGCGAACCAGTCGCGGCTTGCCTCATCCTTGCCGTCGTCATGCTGTCGCTCGATGTAGGGGATCGCGCCCTCGAAGCGGGCGTTGTAGGACCGCTCCCTCCCGGTCCTGGTCGTGTACTGAACATGAACCTGCTGGTCATATCCGTGCAGCAGCGCATGCTGAGCGGCGGCGGGCAGCCTGGCCCAGGGCGCGTCGATGCTGAACCCGAGCGCGTCGCCGAGCGCCTCGATCAGTCTCATGAAGTAGTCGTTGACGTGCCCGCCGCTCCACACGTCGATCGCGCCCTCGGCCAGTGTCTTGCCGGGATCCGGCACCACCAGCTCGGGGTCGACCTCCATCCGCGTGCCCAGGCCGGTGCAGTCGGGACAGGCGCCCCAGGGGGAGTTGAACGAGAACGACCGAGGCTCAAGCTCGTCGAATGACAGGTCGTCGTACAGGCACGCCAGGTGCTCGGAGAACATCCGCTCCCGATGGGGGTCGTCCTCGGGCAGGTCGACGAAGTCGAGCACGACCATTCCGGCGGCCAGGTCAAGCGCGGTCTCCACCGAGTCCGTCAGCCTGCGCCGGGCCGACTCCTTCACGGCCAGCCGGTTAACGACCACCTCGATGTCGTGCTTCTCGTGCTTCTTCAGTGCCGGCGGCTCGCCAGCCGGACCCGCCGGGGCAACGCTGTCCAGCCGGATCACGACGCCGTCGACCCTGGCCCGGGAGTAGCCCTTGGCCTGCAGCTCGCGGAACATCTCCACGTACTCGCCCTTGCGGCCGCGGACTACAGGCGCCAAGACCTGGAATCTGGTGCCCTCCTCAAGCTCCATCACCCGGTCGACGATCTGCTGCGGGCTCTGCCGCGCGATCGGCCGGCCGCAGATCGGGCAGTGCGGCTTCCCGACCCTGGCATACAGCAGCCGCAGGTAGTCATACACCTCGGTGATCGTGCCGACGGTCGAGCGCGGGTTGCGGCCCGCCGCCTTCTGGTCGATCGAGACCGCCGGCGACAGCCCATCGATGAAGTCGACGTCGGGCTGGTCCATCTGCCCGAGGAACTGCCGGGCGTAGGCCGACAGCGACTCGACGTACCTGCGCTGCCCCTCGGCAAAGATCGTGTCAAAAGCCAGGCTCGACTTGCCGGACCCCGACAGCCCGGTAAAGACGATCAAGGCATCACGCGGCAGGTCCAGCGATACATCCTTCAGGTTGTGCTCGCGCGCACCGCGGACGACGAGACGGTCAGCCACTTTGAACTCAGTGCTCCAATAGGAATGTGGTGCCTGCAAGGCATCGGGATCAAGGGATGACCAGTTAGGCGTCTATCTGCGATGGGGCCGACTCCGCAGCACCTCAGCCACGCCCTTGACCTGCCGCAATTCACGCGCCAACGCATGGCAAGCGCTTCATCCCGATTCCAACAACAAAAACGGAGCGCCAGAGATTCCGGTTGGGTACTGGCTATCACGGTCGAAACTCAGATGGAGCATTGCGACATATCTACGACACAGAACACCCTCCTCACCAGGGCTTCTCTCAGAGGGGACTTAAGATAACCGCCGATACGGCTGTCAGCTTGGTCGTTTGACTGGCTGCTCGAGCCGGCGCTGGAACGGGCGTTATGTGGCCAGGTTCTGCCGGGGGCCGGTGAGCTGTCGGCAGCTTTAGCCTTCCCCGGGGGAGGCTTGGAGTCGGCAAGTTCCTTGGGGCCGCCGAGCAGTGCGGAGTGCCCCGTTCCCGACTCTCGGCGGAACCGGCCTTGGTGGCTCCGGCGTTCGCCGTGGCATGCGACGGTGGAGACGAGATCAACAGGTCCTATGACCGGTTCGGCCGGGAGTTACGGTCGGCAGTCGGAGCCTGCTCGGAGCGCTGGAGCGTGGCTGACCCCTGGTGGTGGAAAGATCATTCCGGGGGGCAGTTCAGGGGGCAGAAGGTCGCCTGCGTTGGCTAGCGGAGGCCAGTATCTGTTGGCGGCAGCCAGTGTCGGGGCTGGTCAAACCCATACGGCCGCCACGGGGGACCTGCTAGGTGTTCATGGTAAGGAGAAGGTCTACGGTTCGATTCCGTAAGGGGACTCCGCAGGTCACGGGCCTTTTTCGCTGGTTTATCCGCTGACCGCTTCCCGTGGCGGGAGAGGGTCCGCAGTTCGGTTCGTAAGAGTCCCTGCAGGTCACCGGCCGTATTTGACTGTCGCGTGACATGCTGCCGTTGGGAAATCGGGGGCAAGGTCTCAGCGATGGCCCTCTTTACGGGCATCAGCTGCTACCTGCTCGGGCAGGCACGTAGGCGAGCTGATCTGCCCGAGCGGTAAGGCATGGCACGAATCGCCACTGACGGGGGCTCCGTAGCCGCCTGTGTGGCGCCAGCCTCGGTCTGCTGGCTGGCCGTCGAGGTGCAACCGAATGATCAGACCTGCTGCGTAGGCGAGCCGCTACGCGTTCGCGTTGGCTCGAACTGCCCGTCGGCGAAATGGAGTCGAGGATGCATGCGTGGGGAAGATCGGACATCTCCCAGGATGGTGATCAGCAGCGACCGTGCCATCGACGCGACCGAGCGACCGCCCGGGCGGGTGATACGTGATCGCGCCTACGGTGCAGGAGACTACGTCGGCTTGGTCGAAGACGTCGTCAGCGGCGTCGAGCGACTACCAGGCCTGATTTGATGATCGTTTATGTGCTGCCATGTTCGATTGCGGGGGTTATTGACGGGATGTGCACGGCGTATTAGGACTGAGGAAGGAGCCGCCGCACTGGAGGAAAGTGGCGCCGGATGGCGAGGGAGTCTCGATGAAGAGAATGTTCCGGGCTCTGATGGCGGGACGGACGGCGGCGCCGTTAGTCCTGGTCGCCGCAGTGTCCGCCACGGTCGCAGCCGCCCCCCGGCGAGCGCGGAGGACCAGCCGGGCGTGCAGTTCTACACCGGGAACTTCCTGACCGGGACCTTGGTCGGTATCAGCAACCACATCTACCGGCAGACCGACGGGTACACGTTCGAGACCCAGCACTTCCCGAACTCCCCGAATCAGCCCAACTTCCCCTCCACCGAGCTGAAGCCCGGGCAGCAGTTCAACTCGACGACGATCTTCCAGTTCTCACGCTGAAGGCCACACGCTGACGCCCTGACCGGCCAGGCCGTACATGTGAACCGAAGACCAGAGGAGACCTTGACGTGCTTGATCGTGACCACGCGCCTGCAGGCGATCCGCAGGCCAGCAGCAAGGAACCGGCGGTCGAAGCCAGCCTGAACGATGGGCGGCGGACGCTGGGCCGACGGCAGTTTCTCCGCTACTCAGGCGCCTTAGCGGGCGCAGGGGGACTGGCAGGCACCGTTGCAGCGGGCGGCGTCCTCACCGCCCCGCCGGCCGAGGCCCAGGCGCTCCATGGCCATGTGCCCCGGCGACGCGCCTCGGGCCTGGCCGGCGGCTCCCCGGTGCCGGGAAGCCCGGCCACCGATCCCATCCGGCCGCCGGCCGCTCCCCTCGCTGTGCGCCAGCCCTACCTGAGCACGTGGCTATCCGACACCACCCTGCCCGGAACCTGGGAGGCGTTCTGGACCGGTCACGTGACGGCCATGGGGGGCATCACCCGGATCGATGGGCGTTCGTACATGTTTCTCGGCGATCCCGCCATCGTCCTCGACATCCCCAACGGCAACAACGGGCCGCCCTCGACCCTGCAGGGGTTCGAGCAGGCCCTGGATCAGACCCTGCTGGAGGTGACCCCCACCCGCTCCCGCTTCCATCTGCAGGCAGGTGGCGTCAGCCTGGTGGTTGAGTTCCTGTCTCCGGTGGAGGCGGGCGACCTGCGGCGCCAGTCCATCCCCATGAGCTATGTCATGGTCACGGCGAGCAGCATCGACGGCCAGGGCCACGACGTACAGGTCTATCTGGACATCTCGGGGGAGTGGACCAGCGGTGACGTCAGCCAGCCCATCACCTGGGCCCCCGCCCAGGTGACCTATTCCAGCGGCACGCTCCAGGCCTGGACCGTCCAGCTGCAAAACCAGCAGCCGCTCACCGAGCAGAACCAGCTGGCCGCCTGGGGCACCGTGGTGTGGGCCACCCCGCAGCAGTCCGGCCTCACCTACCAGTCGGGCCAGGACGTGGTCGTCCGGGGCCAGTTCGTCGTCAACGGCAAGCTGAGCGACACCAACGACACGAACTACCGGCCGATCAGCGACAACTGGCCGGTGTTCGCCTTCTGCGCGGACCTGGGCCAGGTCGGCGGCTCGCCGGTGACCGTCCCGGTGTCGATCGGCCAGGTCCGGACCCCAGCGGTGAGCTACCTGGGACAGGACCTCCAGCCCCTGTGGACCAGCTACTTCACCAGCTGGGAGGACATGCTGGGCTTCTTCCAGGCCGACCTGACCGCTGCCGGTCAGCGGGCCGACCGGCTGGACGCGACCCTCACCAAGGCCGCACAGGCGGCGGGGGGAGTGCACTACGCCGGGCTCTGCGCCCTCTCGCTGCGCCAGGCCTACGGGGGGACCGAGCTTGTGGTAGGCCCGAGCGGCCAGCCGTGGGCCTTCCTCAAGGAGATCTCCAGCGACGGGAACGTGTCCACGGTCGACGTCTTGTTCCCGGCCTCGCCGGTGTGGATCTACGCCGATCCCTCCTACCTCAGCCTGCTGCTGGAGCCCCTGCTGGCCTACGCCGAAAGCGGCAACTGGCCCCAGCCCTTTGCCGAGCACGACCTGGGTGCCGCCTATCCCAATGCGACCGGGCACAACGACGGGGGCGGGGAGAACATGCCGATGGAGGAGTCCGGCAACATGCTCATCATGTCCGCCGCCTACATCCAGCGGGCCCCGGGATCAGCGGGCAAGGCCTTCGCCCAGGCCCACTATCAGATCCTCAAGCAATGGGCCGACTACCTGACCGCCAACCTCCCCGACCCCGGGTTCCAGAACCAGACTGACGACTTCGCCGGCCCCATCGCCCACAGCGTCAACCTGGCCCTCAAGGGGATCATCGGGGTGGCCGCCATGGGCCAGATCGCCACCACGGTCGGCAACGCCGCCGACGCCACCCACTATCAGGGCCTGGCTCGCCAGTACATCGGCTACTGGGCGAGCCACGCCCAGGACCCGTCGGCCCCGCACCTCGACCTGACCTACAACGGCAGCGACGGGGGCGACGGCACGTGGGGGACCACCTACAGCGCCTACGCCGACCGCCTCCTGGGCACGAACCTGGTTCCCAAGTCGATCGCCGCTGAGCAGGCCGCCTGGTACCACCAGGTGAGCAACCTCTTCGGCCTTCCCCTCCAGGTGCCGCACAGCTACGCCAAGTCGGACTGGGAGTTGTTCACAGCGGCCTGGCTCTCGGATTACCCGATCAAGCAGGAGCTTATTGACCGGGAGTTCCTGTACGCCAACACGACCCCGAGCCGCGTCCCGTTCAGCGACTTGTACGACACGATCACGGGTAACCAGGTGGGCTTCCAGGCCCGCCCGGTCCAAGGTGGCATCTTCTCCCTGCTGGCGCTGGGTTAGGGCCGCTATGCCCCATGTCCACCGGACGCGCTGCGGTGCTCGCCGGTCCCTGACCGGGCTCCTTGCCGCCGCCCTGCTGGCGCTGGCCGCCGTAGCGACGACCGCCGCCTACGCCGCCCCGGCCAGCCCGGCGCGCGCCACCGCGCCGCTGGGGGCCGCGCTACCGCCAGCGCCCCAGGGCTCGCCGTACCCCAGCGTCGGGGCCGGCACTCACTTCCTCGACGACGCCGCCCTGCTCGGCAAGATCAACGAGAAGTCCTGGTACGAGGCCAACATCCCCTTTGTCGACCTGCCGGACCAGACGATCCAGTCGGTCTACTACTACCGATGGAACGTGTGGAAGGAGCACATCCGCCCGACGGGAACCGCCAACGGCGACATCCTCACGGAGTTCTTCGGCTATCCCGGCTACGCCGCCCCCTACGGCGCCATCGACGCCGCTGCCGGTCACCACATCGACGAGGGCCGCTGGGTGCGCGACCAGAGCTACCTCAACAGTTACATTGACTACTGGCTGCAGAACGCCGGGTCCGGTCCGAAGCCGGCCACCGACGCGGTCAACGCGAACCAGACCGACTGGGCGCACGAGTACAGCTTCTGGCTCGCGAGCGCCGTCGTGGCCCGCTCCGAAGTCACTGGCGACTGGACTCAGGCCCGCAGCCTGCTGCCAGAGCTGGTCAAGCAGTACGACACGTGGGACAACCAGTTCAACCCGAAGCTCGGGCTGTACTGGCAGGTGCCGGTGTGGGACGCGATGGAACTCTCCGCCTCGTCCTACGAGTCCGACCCGTCGGACCCGTATCACGGCGGCGCCGGGTACCGGCCGACGCTCAACGCCTACCAGTACGGCGACGCCCAGGCCATCAGCCTCATCGCCGGGATGGCCCACGACACGCAGCTAGCCAGCACGTTCTCCGCCCGGGCGGCGGCCCTCCGGCGCAACATGCAGAAGTGGCTCTGGGACCCGGCACGCCAGTTCTTTTACGACATGCCGGCGGCCAGCAACCCCGGCAACCAACTCCTTTCCGCCCGGGAGGAGATCGGGTTCGTCCCCTGGATGTTTAATATGCCGAACGGCTCCGATTCGGTGGCGTGGAAGCAGTTGCTGGATCCCAGCGGATTCGCCGCCGCCTACGGGCCGACGACCGTGGAGCAGCGCAGTAACTGGTTCATGTACCAGGCCAGCCAGGGCTGCTGCCACTGGGACGGCCCGAGCTGGCCGTACGCCACCTCCCAGACCCTCACCGCAATGGCCAACCTGCTCGACAACTACCGCCAGAGCGACGTGACGGCGGCCGACTACGACGCGCTCCTGCACACCTACGCGGCCACCCAGTACGAGAACGGCGTGCCCCACGTCGGCCAGGCTCACGACCCCGCCCAGCCGAGCTGGATCTACGACGCCACCGACTACAACCACTCGTCGTTCAACGACCTCGTGCTCTCCGGTCTGCTTGGCCTGCGCGCCCAGACCGCGCCCAGCCTGCTGAGCTTCCGTCCGCTGGTCCCGCCGAGCTGGACGTATTTCGCCGTCGAGAACGCCCCGTACCACGGCCACAACATCACCGTCCTGTGGGACAAGGATGGCACCCGTTACAGCCAGGGGAAAGGCCTGCACATCTACGAGGACGGCCGGCTGCTGGCCTCGTCCGCCACGCTACGGGCGCTCAACGTCCATCTGCGGCCGGACGGGGGCGCCGGGGCGGTGCCGGCCGAGAGCTTCACCGACCTAGCAGCCAACGTGTACGGCCAGGGGTCGCCGAGCCCGTTCGCCTCCTACACGTGGCAGTACGACAGCACAGCCAACGCCACCGATGGGCAGATCATCTACGACGACTCCCCGCTCGACTCCCGGTGGACCGACTACGGTTCGCCCAATGCGACCGACGATCTCGGCGTCAACTTCGGGGCCGTCGTGCCCCTCGACGAGGTGCGGATCTATACCTACGACGACACGGCAAACGGCGGCGACGTGAAGGCCCCGGCTGCGTATACCGTGCAGTACTGGACCGGGTCCGCCTGGGCCGACGTCCCCGGTCAGATCCAGGCCCCGTCCGTGCCAGCCGGCGACGACCTCAACCGGGTGACGTTCCCGGCCATCACCACCAGCCAGATCCGGGTGGTGTTCACCCGCCAGCCCGGCTACGCCGTTGGTGTCAGCGAACTCGAGGCAGGCGGGGCATCGCCCGGGGCCGGCGGGATCTGGATCGACGGGCCGAAGGCGGTCACCGTGCCGCTGAAGCCGGACCAGCCCAACACCATCACCACCACCCTCTCCGGCGCCGCCGCGGCCGGGGGGCAGGGCCTGATCACCAAGCTGGTCGCACCCGCCGGCTGGGTCGTCCAGCGGGTCGGCCCAGCCCAGGCCACCCCCACCACCACGTGGACCGTCACCCCGCCGGCTGGCTCCGCAGGCGACAGCGCGGCGCTGTACGCCTACGCCATCGACTCCCAGCCCGGGAGCTCCGGCATCTTCTACGGGCGGGTCGCAACGTCAGTCGCCTTCTCGCTGCAGCCCTACACCGACCAGCAGGTGTCCGACAGCTTTACCACGAGCGATCTGTCCGCCTACACCCAGGTCCTGCCGGCGGTGACCTCGTTGACCGGCGAGCAGCTCCCGGCCTTCACCGCCGGCGGCGGGCAGGTGCAGGCCTCGCTGCCCACGCCGTTCTTCGGCGTACTGCAGTCGGGCGCGGCGCCCGCGTCGGACAAGGCAGTCTCGGTCCTCGACGCCAAGCAGTTCCTGGGCGCCGCCACGAGCCAGGACAGCTTGTTCGCCGGGTTCGTGAAGGACGCCGGCGACTACGTGATGGCCTGGTACAACAACGTGTACCACACGTCCGGGATCGACCTGGTCCAAGGCGGCCAGCTCAACCCGCCCGGCTACCAGGTGCCGTGCTGCGCCAGCGTCACCCTGCAGCCCGGTGACCGCTTCGCCCTCGCCGTTGACGGGGCAACGGTCACGTCGTATGTACAGCACACCGGCTCGGACACCTGGCAGCAGCTGGAGACCACGTCGATCAGCCCGTTCGTCGACCTGTCGGACCCGGCGACCCTCGCCCAGTACCACTACGCCTTCGGGCTACGTGGCGACGGCGGCACCATGGCCGCCAGCCGCTTCCAGGGGCTAGCCGTGGCGCCCTGATCGGGTCGACGCGCGAGTCCTCGACCCGCGTATGGCAAGGCCCATCGGCCCATTGCGTGAAAGGTCTAGCAATTTAGCCTTGAGTCTCACGTAGCGGAGGGATGCTCCGCCCTATCGGGAAACATGAGGTAGCCGATGGCAGCGCTTGTCTTGGCCGAGTTGTCGTGAGAAGGGCGGGGGTGTAAGCCCTCGACAACGTCACCACGGCAGGCATCGAGGAGATGACAGCGCTTGCACGCCTTGCTTGCGGGCGGTATGGCATATCGACCTCCTATAGGTGAGGGCCTCGCGCACCGCACGAGATTGTAGTAGATTTGTAGTCGTGACGGTCGATGTGGACTGGACTCACGGCGCGGCGCACATGACCGCAAACCACAAGGTCACCGTGGCCGAAGCCGATGAGGCGGTCGGCGACATCGACGCGGTGTGGTTTGATCCGGATCCGCACGGCAGGTCGGGGCGCAGCGTCCGGGTGATCGGCTACAGCCACAGCCGCTGGGCCGTGCTCACCGTGATCTTGGTGCGCCGGGATGAGGGCGGGTACTGGGGGCGCGAACGGCTGGGAGTCGAACGCATCGGATCGGTGGCGGTATGAGAGGGGCGAGTGATGGACGCCAGGCGTGAGGTGGAGGTCGCGCAGGCCGAGTCGGAGGCCACGCGCGACGAGTCGCTGCCCGAGGACGTGCGGGGGGAGCGGCGGGGCCGGTCGGTGGTGCAGTCGGTGCGGCTGCCCGCCGGCCAGTTCGCCGAGATCGAGCAGATCGCCGCCCGGGCCGGGGTGCCGGTGGGGGCGCTGATCCGCGGCTGGGTGCTGGCCGGGCTGGCCGCCGAGCGGGGAACCTCGCTGCGCGATGCAATCGAGCACCTGGCCGCCGACGCCGAACGACTGCGCCGCCTGGCAGCCGTCAGCGATGTGGCCTGAAGCATCGGGCCTGGTCGCTGGCTGGCGGCTCACGGAAACCTGGGCGGAACGCTTCTGTGGTCCTAATCGGTGGCGGGGCAAAGTGGTAGGTCAGCGCGGTGCCAGCGTCGCACGGCGTTCAGTCTGAAAACAGTCACGTTGGCTTCAGGGTGTCCCGAAAACGAACTCGCATTCGAGAATCTGTCAATCGGACCGCAATCGGACCGCTGGCAGCCTTCAGAAGATCATCTTGAGGGGCAGTCTGGGGGGCAGAATGCCGCCAGGGCGGGCTAGTTTGAGCTTGTCTCTGCTAGCGTGCGCTTGCGTCGTGCCTGCCCAGAGCCTGTGTGGCGATTACAGGGACGGCTTGGCGGTCCATGGTAAGGAGAAGGTCTACGGTTCGATTCCGTAAGGGGGCTCCGCAGGTCAGGCGGGTTTTTCGCCTGCCTATCCGAGGACCGCTTCCGATGCAGGGAGAAGGTCCGGAGTTCAACTCGGAAGCAAAAGACCAGGTCAGAGCCGGTGTGTCGTTACCTGGCAGATGCGGGACGGTTCCTGTCGGGCGGAAAGATCTCGACGGTTGCCTCTCTGGCCGGCTCTTTTGCCCTCGCTCGTGAGCGGCCGCCATCCGGCGTCCAGCGCCGTTGGGTGCAAACCAGGGGGCAAGATCGTTAAGCGGAGGGCCAGACGTGCCGTGCCCGGCGTCCGGCCGGCTCGCCTTGTGGTCACACCTCGCCGGGCAGGTTCTTGCCTCTCCCGGCGGTGGGCGGGACCGCACAGCATCGCACCGGCCTGGCCAGAGCAATTCGCCCCGCACCAGCAGTCGGTACGCCGCGTTCCCGCGATGAGTTTCGGGTGCCTCCACCGTCGAAAGATGCGACGGAGCGACTCGAAAGACGGGCACAATGGCGGATTCTGAGACCACTCGACTGACGGCGTCACCAGCGGTGAGTGATGTGAACCAAGACGATGACTCGCGCATGCTCCTGGGCTTCCTGCAGTACCAGCGCGACTCGGTGCTGAAGATCGTCAACGGGCTGCCTGAGGATGCCTGGCAGACGCCGGTCGTGTCCTCCGGCTGGACGGTGGCCGGGATGCTCAGGCACCTCGGCGGCGTCGAGCACCACTGGCTCCAGCACGTGACCACGGGCGTCATGGAGGAACCGCCGGCGGCCGAAGCGGGAGATGAGGAAGAAGGCACGTACGATCCCGAGGCCGCCTTCACGTGCGACTGGCCGAGCGCTGACCTCATCGCCAACTACCGTGACGAGTGCAGGCGATCCAATGAGGTCCTCGCCGTCACCCCGTTGTCCGCGGCCCCGCGCGGGCTCGACTTTCACCCTGACCCGGAGTACACCAAGCAGATCACGAATGTCCGCTGGATCGTCCTGCACGTGATCGAGGAGACAGCCGCGCACTCCGGTCACCTGGAGATCGCACGCGAACTGCTCGACGGGAAAACCAGGCTCGGCGGACGCTGACCCGCCCCGGTACGCCGCCGCCATTCGCGAAGACTCCCCGAGGGATGTCCCGTCAGGGAGTGCGTGCGGCCAGAGCACGTCACGTGGCCGACAACGGGCAGGCCGGGTGCACCTGAGCACGACGCTGCCGTGCCGGTGATAGAGACCCGGCCGGGAGCTAGTGCTTTGCGGCAGCTTGGGCCGTGGAGCCCCGGACCACCAGCTCGGGCTCGAAGAGCAGTTCCGCCGAGGCGACGGTGCTGCCTTCGACCTGCTGGGCCAGCGTGCTCACCACCGCCCGGCCCATCGCGTCGATGGGCTGGCGCACGGTGGTCAGTGGGGGGTCGGTGCAGGTCATCAGGGCCGAGTCGTCGTACCCCACCACGGAGACATCGCCGGGCACGGACATGCCCAGGCGGCGCACTGCCCGGATGGCGCCCAGTGCAAGCGGGTCGTTGCCGCACACGATGCCGGTGATGCCGGCCTGCACCAGGCGGGCCGCGGCCGCGTGGCCGGCCTCCACGGAGAACATGGTGTGCACGACCGCATCGGCGGTGTCGATGCCCGCCCGCTGCGCCAGGGCCGTGAAGGCGGCCAGCTTCCGCCGGGACGGCATGTGGTCGTCCGGCCCGATCACCAGCCCGACCCGGCGGTGGCCCAGCGACAGCAGGTGGCCGAGGGCCTGCTCGACGGCGGCGGCGTCATCCACGCAGACGCGCGGGTAGCCAAGGTGCTCCGCTGCCGCGTTGACGAGCACGGCGGGCACGCCCCGCTCCAGCAGCAGCTTGTAGTGATCATGCGGCGAATCGGCCTCGGCGAAGTTGCCCCCCGCGAACACCATCCCGGCTACGTGCTGGTCGAGCAGCATCCGGACGTAACTGTCCTCAGACAGGCCACCGGCCCCGCGGACGCAGAGCACGGGGGTGAACCCCCGCTGGGCGAGGCCGCCGCCGACCACCTCGGCGAGGGCGGGGAAGATCGGGTTCTGCAGCTCGGGCAGGACGAGCCCGACCAGCCGGGCGCGCTCGCCGCGCAGCTGGGTGGGCCGCTCGTAGCCGAGCACGTCCAGCGCGGTCAGCACGGTGTCCCGGGTTGTCTGGGAGACGCCCGGCTTCCCGTTCAGCACCCTGCTGACCGTCGCCTCGCTGACCCCGACCTTCTTCGCCACATCCGCAAGCCGCCGTGTCATGACGTAATTATACGGCGGTTGCCGCAAGTATTTGCAAGAACTTGCAGCATTGAGTAAGACCTTTTCTGCTCGATATCCGATCGCCTGCTCTGCATCGGGCATCCCAGACTCGGACCGCAGTTCGGGCCTGAGGCCCGACCGCCTCCCGCAGGTCAGGGCGAACCACGGCGGTACCACCTGCGATCTAGGACTGTCCATGTCGTGCGTTGTGAAGTCGTTATCATTTAAAAAATCGTTCGAGTCTTGCAAGTAAATGGAAGGACATATACCGTCTGCGGTACCTGGTGACGGAGCTCACATCACCCCTGGCCCAACTCACCGCTCCACCCGACATCGAGGTCGTCATGAAGAGATTTGGCACCACGAACAGACAGCTCTGCCGGCGGCCCGGCCACCGGACGATCGCCGGGGTCGCCGCCGTGGCGGCTCTGGGCCTGACCGCCGCCGCGTGCTCAAGCAGCGGCTCCTCCGGCGCCTCGGGCGATGGCCACGTGACCATCAGCGTCAACTGCTCACCGCCAGCCACCGCGACGGCTCAGCACAAGGAGTGGAACGAGGACGTCGCCGCCTTCGAGAAGGCCAACCCCAACATCACCATCAAGAGCGTCACCTACACCGGCCAGTGTGAGGTCCCGGCCCAGTTCACCGCCACGCTCAAGGCCGGCACCGAGACCAACCTCTTCTACGCCTACTTCACCGACCTCAACCAGGTCCTCGACGCAGGCCAGGCCGCGGACATCACCTCCTACGTGAACACCAAGACGGTCCCGGCGCTGCACGACATCGTCCCGTCGGCGATGGCCGCGGAAACCGCGGGCAAGACGCTCTACGGACTGCCGACGTCCAACTACACGCAGGGCCTGGTCATCAACAGGACGCTGTTCACCCAGGCCGGGCTCGACCCCAACACCCCCCCGACCACCTGGGCTGCCGTGGAGAAGGACGCCAAGGCGATCGCCGCTCTCGGCCACGGCATCTACGGCTACGGCGACTACAGTGCGAGCCCCGTCGGCGGCTGGCACTTCACCTCCGAGCTGGACGCGATGGGCGGCCAGATCGTGGGCTCCAACGGCCAGGCGGCCTTCAACAGCTCCACCAACGCACCGCAGGCCACGGCGATCCTGCAGGCACTGCACCAGATGCGGTTCGTCGATCACAGCATGAGCCCGACTCAGCAGCTCGCCTGGGGCACCCTGCAGCAGCAGATAGCCGCCAACAAGCTCGGGATGTACATCGCCGCACCTGACGACATCTACAACACGATCGTCCCGGTCGACCACGGCAACGTGAACGACTACGGCATGGGCCCGCTGCCCAGTACCAGCGGTACCCCCGCGGGCTCGCTGTCGGGTGGCAACGGCTACATGTTCGCGAAGAGCGACACGCCCGCCCAGATCCGGGCCGGCATCAAGTGGCTCAACTTCGAGGACCTGACGCCCGGCCTGGGCCAGTTCAACTACGTGCGGCAGAAGGCCGACGGGTTCCCGGTCGGCTTCCCCGAGCCGCAGCTGTTCACTGGGGCGACCCAGCAGAAGAACCAGAAGCTGCTGGAGGCCAGCGCCACGATCCACACGTCCTACTACTCGACGTTCGCCGCCGCGCACGAGAAGGGGATGGGCGAGCCGCCCGACGCCCAGGCGCTGTACGCGGCACTGAACACGCCGATGCTCGACGCGCTCACCGAGCCCAACCCGGATTACAGCAAGCTGCTCTCAGCAGCAGCGGGCAACGTCAACACACTCCTGGCCAACAGCGGCGGGTAAGTGGCCGCCGCGGGGGCCGGTTTCCGGCCCCCGCGGCGAGTCCCGGCGCCGGCGCGCCTGATTGCGCGTCGCCGCGGCCCGATCGCACCCCTGCGGGGTCATCGCGCCTTTGCTGGCTGGCCTCGTCCCAGGAGAATCCGGAGAATCGATGACGGACACCGCGGTCCCGCTCCGCAAGGCCAAGGACAGCCCTGGCCGGGTCGTGCGGCCGGCCGTCCGCAGCAGGCGGAGCCGGCAGCTGCGGCGCAACCTTTCCGCGCACGGGTTCCTCATCGGTGCGGTGCTGTGCTTCGCGCTTTTCTCCTGGTATCCGATGGTGCGCGAGATCACCATGAGCTTCCAGAAGACCCACCTGGGCGTGACCACCTGGGCCGGGTGGGCGAACTACATCCGGATCTTCCACGATCCGGAGTTCCGGACGGCCTGGGCCAACACGCTGGAGTTCACCGGGCTCGCGCTGGTCTTCGGTTACGCGGCGCCGTTCTTCATCGCGATCCTGCTCAACGAGCTGCGGCACGCCAAGGGCTATCTCCGGGTCCTGGTCTACCTGCCGGTGATGCTGCCGCCGGCCTCGGCGCTGCTGCTCTTCGCCTACTTCTACGACCCGAGCACGGGATTGTTCAACCGCATCCTGCAGCTCCTGCACCTGCCGACCTCGCAGTGGGTGCAGTCACCAGGAACCACCATGCCGACCATCGCGATGATCTCCGTGGTGATCGCGGCCACCTGGATGAACATGGGCGCTGCGACGCTGATCTACCTCGCCGCGCTGCAGAACATCCCCGGCGAGCTATACGAGGCCGCGGAACTCGACGGCGCCGGGCTGTTCCGCCGGATCTGGCACATCACGGTGCCGCAGACCAGGCTGATCCTCTCGATGCTGCTCTTGCTGCAGATCGTCGCCACCATGCAGATGTTCATCGAGGCATTCATCCTGACCGGCGGGCCCGGCGTGAACAACAACACGCTGTCGGTGGTCGATCTCATCTACACGTACGCGTTCTCCATGAGTGGCTCAAGCAACTACAACAGCGCCTCGGCGCTCGGCGTGGTGCTCATGCTGGTGCTCGGCGCCTTCTCCGGCGCCTACCTCTGGCTGAGCCGCGACCGCGGCTAGGAGACAGGAGCTCACGTGTCAGTGGTCGCCGCCAGAGCCGGGACGTCGAAGCGCCGCACGGCGCCGCGCAATACATCGTCGCGGACACTGATATCCAACGCCCAGCTGAACCGGCGGGGCAGCAAGCTCGCCTACCGGATCATCCTGACCCTGGTCGTCGTCGTCTTCACGCTGGTGTTCATCGGCCCGCTTTACTTCCTGTTCACCGACGGGCTCAAGTCCACCCAAGAAGCGGGCCAGGTGCCGCCGACGCTTTTTCCCGCCCATATCCATCCGGGCACCTACGTCACCGCCTGGAATACCCTTAGCGTCGGCCGGCTGATGTTCAACACCCTGTATTACGCGTTCGGTGCGCTCGCGTTCCAGCTCATCTTCGACGTGGCCGCTGCCTACGCATTCTCAAAGCTCCGGCCGGTGCTGGGTAACGCCATCTTCGGCATGATGCTGATCACTCTGATGATCCCCTCCACCGTACTGATCGTGCCGCAGTACCTTACCGTCGCCAGCCTGCCTATCCTGCATGTGAGCCTGATCGGCACACCTGAGGCCATCTGGCTGCCTTCCGTGGCGAACGCCTTCAACATCTTCCTGCTCAAGCGGTTCTTCGATTCGATTCCCTCCGAGCTGATGGATGCCGCGGCGATCGATGGTGCGTCCCCGCTGCGGGCTCTGCGCAAGATAGTCCTGCCGATTTCCAGGCCGATCCTGGGGGTCGTCACGATCTTCGGGTTCGTCGCTGTCTGGAAGGATTTCCTCTGGCCGCTACTTGTCGAGAGTGGCTACACCCCAACCAGGGAAACGATCAATGTCGGGATCACCGGGGCGACGACTACACCCGAGAACCTCATCATCGCCGCTTCCGCCATGGCCGCGATTCCCACGATCCTTTTCTTCCTGATTTTCCAGCGCAACATCCTGTCCGGCCTGACCGCGGGCAGCCTGAAAGGCTGACGGCACTGCGGTTCGCATCACCTGTTATCGCGGGCGCAGCGCGCCCACAACCAGAAACCGGCCGACTGCCGCCGGTTTCCCAGGAGGTTAACGTGCCCCACACTGGCCAGCGCGCCGTGGCGCAGGAATGGTGGCGGACGGCTGCCATCTACGAGGTGTATGTGCGCAGCTTCGCGGACGGCAACGGCGACGGCATCGGCGATCTGGCCGGCGTCCGCGCGCGCCTGCCGTACCTGGCCGAGCTGGGGATCGACGCGATCTGGTTCGCCCCCTGGTACCCGTCGCCGATGGCGGACGCCGGCTACGACGTGGCCGACTACCGCGAGGTCGAGCCGCTGTTCGGCAGTCTCGCCGAGGCGGAGAAGCTGATCGCCGAGGCGCATGCGCTCGGCATCCGCATCATCATCGACATCGTCCCCAATCACGGCTCTGACCAGCAGCAGTGGTTCACCGATGCGATGGCCGCCCCGGCTGGCTCGGCGGAGCGCGCGCGATACCACTTCCGGCCCGGCCAGGGCGATGCGGGGAGCCTGCCGCCGAACAACTGGCCGTCGGAGTTCGGCGGGCCCGCCTGGTCACGCACGACGAACGCGGACGGGACGGCAGGGGAGTGGTATCTGCACCTGTTCAGCCCCGGGCAGCCGGACTTCAACTGGGCGCATCCCGATGTGCGGGCCGAGTTCGCCGACGTGCTGCGGTTCTGGTTCGATCGCGGCGTCGACGGGTTCCGCCTCGACTCCGCGGCACTGCTGGCCAAGGACCCAGCACTGGGTGACCTGCGGCCCGGGCAGGGCACAGGCGCGCATCCCTTCGAGGACCGTGACGGAGTGCACGGCATCTACCGGGAATGGCGGAAGATCGCGGACTCCTACCCGGGTGAGCGGGTGCTCATCGGTGAGGTATGGCTGCCCGACCCCGAACGGCTCGCGCGCTACCTGCGGGCCGATGAGCTGCATTCGGCGTTCAACTTCGACTTCCTGTGCTGCGCGTGGGACGCGGCCAGGCTGCGCGAGGTGATTGACGTCACGCTGGCCACGCACGCCCGTGTCGGCGCCACGCCGACCTGGGTGCTGAGCAATCATGACGTGGTGCGGCATGTCACCCGTTACGGACGGGCCGACACGGCCTTCAGCATGAGCGACCGGCGGATCGGTGAGCCCGCTGATCGTGAGCTCGGGCAGCGCCGGGCCCGGGCCGCTGCACTGCTGACTTTCTCCCTGCCTGGCTGCGTCTACCTCTACCAGGGCGACGAGCTGGGACTGTGGGAAGTCGAGGACATTCCCGATGAGCTGCTGCAGGATCCGTTCTGGGAGCGCTCCGGGCACACCGACCGGGGCCGGGACGGCTGCCGGGTCCCGCTGCCCTGGGTGGGGGAAGAACCGCCGTTCGGCTTCGGGCCGGATGGGTGCGTGCCGTGGCTGCCGCAGCCTGCGGAGTGGAAGGACCTCACCGCGGAGCGGCAGGCGGCGGACCCGGATTCGATGCTTCAGCTGTACCGGGCGGCACTGCGGCTGCGCCGCGCCGAGCCCGCGCTGGCCGGCGGTGACCTGACCTGGCTGCCATCTCCTGCGGGCGTGCTCTGCTACCGCCGCGCTGACAGCATCACCGTGCTGGTCAACCTGTCCGCCCAGCCGGCCGAGCTGCCAGCCGATGCCGAAGTGCTGATCAGCAGCAGCCCGCTGGACCACGACGTGCTGCCGCCGGACACCGCGGCCTGGCTGCGCGCGGGCGCGACCTCGCCCGGGGCGGCGTAGCTTCGGCCGCGGGGGCTCCCGGCCTCGCGCTGCGGACATCACACGGCGAGGAATGCACCTGCACTTCACCCCCACCAGGTCCTCATGGATGAACCTGGTGGAGCAGGCTGACGATGTCCCCGTTTCCGTATGCTTTGATCCGTCTCGATAATCACTATTCCCAGCCATGGTTGATAAAATGGCTTCCATGAGAAATGCGTCGATGCGGGCGTTCGGCGAGGGGCTAATCTGGGCGGTGGCTGGGTCCCTGGTCATGGACGTTATGTACCGGGTGCTCGCCGGGCGCTGGCTGACACCTTTGGCCCTTGCCTCAACGATCGCGGTATGGGGCCTGGCCGACCTCTGCTACTTCGTAGTGAGGCATGTCCGGGCCGGCCGCCGCCCGGACGGTACCTAGCGTAACGAGTGCGAATCGGCCGGGACGTCCCACCAGTGGGGCCGCGTCTGCGCAGGCCTGCAGCGCCGTGACGATCGCCCGCCAGGTCCGTTCGCTGCCACCGGTGGAACAGCCCGTCAACCTTCATCCACATGTTCGCAAACCTTCAGGTCGAACTCCGCCTTGGTGACCTCGGCCTGCGGCGAGCGAAGCCGGTGCGGTCGTGGTCCGGGCACGGGCAGAATGTCTGATGTGACTCCTGCGCGCCAGGTCCCGCCGGGTGCCCCGGCCGAGTCGGTACTTGAGGCCGTGCTGGAGCGTGTGACGTACGCGAACGAAGAGACTGGTTACACGATCGTCCGGGTAGCGACGGAGCGCACCGGTCCTGACCTGCTGACTGTGGTAGGGCCACTGCTGGGCGCTCAGGTCGGCGAGAGCCTGCGGCTCAGCGGCCGCTGGACCTCCCATCCCCGCTACGGGCGGCAGTTCGAGGTCCGGTCTTATACGACGGTGCTGCCTGCCACCATTCAGGGGATTCGCCGCTACCTCGGTTCCGGGATGATCAAGGGTATCGGTCCGGTGATGGCCGAGCGGATGGTGGCTCATTTCGGGACGGACATCTTGCGGGTCATCGAGGAGGAGCCGGAGCGTCTGGTCGAGGTGCCGGGTGTCGGGCCCAAGCGCACCAAGCTCGTCGCCGACGCGTGGGAGGAGCAGAAGGCGATCAAGGAAGTGATGGTCTTCCTGCAGGGGGTGGGGGTGTCTACCTCGCTGGCCGTGCGCATCTTCAAGAAGTACCGCGACGACGCCATCGGCGTGGTCCGCGACGAGCCGTACCGGCTGGCGGCGGATGTGTGGGGGATCGGCTTCAAGACCGCAGACACGATCGCCCAGGCGGTCGGTATCCCGCATGACAGCCCGGAAAGGATCAAGGCTGGCCTGCAGTACACCCTGTCGGAGGCGGCCGACGACGGCCATTGTTTCCTTCCGGTGCCGAACCTGCTCACTGAGGCGGCGAAGATACTCGACGTCGGCCGCGAATTGATCATTCCTTGCCTCAACGAACTGGCTGCCGCCGATGAAGGAGTGATCCGCGAGGCCGTTCCGCTGGGTGACCACGAGGTGCCCGCTGTCTATCTGGTGCCCTTCCATCGCGCGGAGCGGACCCTGGCCTCCGGCCTGCTGGGTTTGCTGCACGCCGAGGAGGACCGGATGGCGGCGTTCCAGCAGGTGGACTGGGACCAGGCGCTGTCCTGGCTGCGCGGCAGGACCGGCACTGACCTCGCGCCGGAGCAGGAGCAGGCGGTGCGGCTGGCGCTGACCGAGCGGGTCGCGGTGCTGACTGGGGGGCCCGGCTGCGGCAAGAGCTTCACGGTCCGCTCGATCGTGGCGCTAGCCCGGGCCAGGAAGGCGAAAATCGTGCTGGCGGCGCCGACCGGGCGGGCCGCCAAGCGGCTGGCCGAGCTCACTGGGCACGAGGCGGCCACCGTGCACCGGCTGCTCCAGCTCCAGCCGGGCGGGGACGCGAAGTATGACCGGGACAACCCGCTCGACGCCGATCTCGTGGTGCTGGACGAGTCCTCCATGATCGACCTGATTCTGGCCAACAAGCTCGTCAAGGCGGTGCCACGGGGCGCCCATCTGCTGCTCGTCGGAGACGTGGACCAGCTCCCGTCGGTCGGCGCCGGCGAGGTACTGCGGGATCTGCTCGCTGCCTCCGGCACGATCCCCAGGGTCCGCCTGACGAAGATTTTCCGGCAGGCCCAGGAATCCGGGATCGTGGTCAACGCTCACCGGGTGAACGCCGGCTCGCCGCCCCGGTTGCGCGGCTTTCCTGACTTCTTTTGGTTCACCAGCGAGGACACCGACGAGACGGCCGCGCTGACGGTGGATATCGTGGCCCGCCGCATCCCCAAGCGCTTCAGCCTGGACCCGCGCCGCGACGTCCAGGTGCTGACGCCGATGCACCGTGGTCCGGCCGGGGCGGGCAACCTCAACACGTTGCTGCAGGAAATGCTTACCCCGCATGAGGAAGGCCGGCCCGAGCGCCGCTACGGCGGCCGCGTATTCCGGGTCGGCGACAAGGTGACCCAGCTGCGGAACAACTACGACAAGGGCACCGCCGGAATCTTCAACGGCACCGTCGGCGTGGTCACCGCGATGTCTCTCGAAGACAGCAAGCTCACCATGCTTACTGACGAAGACGAGAGCGTGGACTACGCCTTCGACGAACTCGACGAGCTGGCCCACGCTTACGCCGCCACCATCCACCGCTCGCAGGGCAGTGAATACCCGGCCGTCGTCATCCCGCTCACCACCGGCTCATGGATGATGCTCCGGCGCAACCTGCTCTACACCGCGATCACCCGGGCCAAGAAGCTGGTCGTCCTGGTCGGCTCCCGTCGCGCGCTGGCTACCGCGGTGCGGACCGCAGGCGCGGGCCGCCGCCACACCGGCCTCACCCATCGTCTGGACGAAGCGCTGCCCAGCGAGATCAGGGGCGCGCAGCCTTGATGTGGCGCGCGATGGCTCTTATCTGACCAGCCCCGGACAGCAGGCGAGACAACGACCCGGCCCTACGAGCGCGGCGCCAACCTCAGCCACCCGGGCGAGGAGATCCCCGACGGGCACGTCTTCACCCAGCCGGCCGAGCAGGTAGGCGGCCCGGGCTGTATGTTTATGCATCGCCAGCGTGGGCGTGAATGCCCGCTTCTCGCCAACAGAGCGATCCCCTGGAGCCTGCGCTCGGGTTGTCCGGCGTCGGTCGCCGCTGCAGGCCGTCCGGGAAGCTCCCTCGGGCAGCCCCGTAGCGCCGATTGCGTCACAGAAAGTAGCCGACGCGCCGGGCAGTAACGCGCACAATGCCGCCTGCTCAGTGATCGCGAATTGCCAGGCGGCCGTCAAGGCATACCGGAACTGGCTGATGTGCGCGTGCCGGCGGAGGCGGGTCCGGTAACGGATCCGGTCACGGGCACAACCTGCAATCATCGGTTGCACGTCCTCTCTTGACATGCTACCGTCGGTTGCAGATACAGAGTGGCAGCGAGCGGTGACCGACATGCGACGCCAAGTGGCGACACCCGCGTCCCGCGAAAGCCGCCAGCGCGCTCAGTGAGGGAGTTGAAGCTGATGCCAGGCCTCGTGATCGATCGGGAGGTTCTGATCCAGGCGCCGGTGGAGGTGGTGTGGCGCACCATCACCGAGCCCGATCAACTAAGCCAGTGGTTCGCCGACCGGGTGGAGCTCGTAGTCGAACCGGGCGCCCACGGCTTCATGGAGTTCGGGGACCAAGGCGGCCCTGTGGTCGTGGAGACTGTTGATCCACCAACTCGCTTCTCATTCCGCTGGAACCACCCCCGCGGGGAGGCGCCGGTGGCCGGCAACTCGATGCTCGTCGAGTTCACGCTGACACCCGAGGGCGACGAGCGGACCCGTCTGCGCGTGGTCGAAAGCGGCCACGAACTGCTCGGCTGGCCCGACGCGGAGAAAGAACGTTATGCCGGCGAGCACCAGGGCGGCTGGGGCACGTACTTGGATCGCCTCACTACGTTGCTCGCGAAACGCCAATCGGGATGACAGCGCAGGCCGACGATCAGCTGTGGTCGGCCATCGCCGACCCGTCTCGTCGCCGGGTCCTCGACCTCCTGGTCAGCAACGGTGAAGTAAGCGCCAGCTGGCTGGCCGGCCGGGTGCCGTTCTCCCGCCAAGCCGTCTCCAAACATCTGGTCGTGCTCGAACGGGCCGGGCTGATCACCCGGCGCAAACAAGGCCGGGAAGTTCTCTACCAGGTAGAAGGCGACCGCCTCGACCAGGCCACCCGGGCGATGGCTGAGGTCGCCGCCCAATGGGACCGGCGACTCGACACGATCAAACGGCTCGCCGAAACTGCGCACGCGGAAAGCAAGAGGGAGGAACCGTCATGAGCCATGAATCAGCCAGCCTCGGCGGGCCGGCGGCCGACGCCACCAACGCACCGGACCTGCCCGCGACCGCCGACCGGGCCACCTTCCAGGCCGAACTGGACCGGCTGCGGGCTCGGGAGAAGGCGCACACCCGGGAAGGCGACTCGAAGATGGACGCTCTGACGACCTCGGCACCGGCCATGACGGCCGCTAGGACGACCGAGGCGGCCGCGCTGACGGTGACGCTTGGGCTCGCCGCCGCGTGCTGGGTGGTCTCGGTCCGGCAGATGACCGGGATGGACATGGGGGTGGCGACCCGGCTCGGCTCGTTCGCGTTCTTCGCCGCGGTGTGGATGGCGATGATGGCGGCGATGATGCTCCCGGGCGCGGCTCCGGCCATGGCGCGAGCCGCCCGCGCCGGTGGTGCGCGCACGGTGCCGCTGTTCGCCGGGCCTTACCTGGCGGTCTGGGCCCTGGCGGGTGCTGTCGTGTTTGCGGCCTACCGGCCGCACGGGACGGTAGCGGCCGGCGTAGTGACGATCGCGGCCGGGGCTTACGAGTTCACGCCGCTCAAGCGGCACTTCCGTCGCCGCTGCCGCGAGACCGCCGGGTCGGGTTTCGCGTTCGGGCTGTGCTGCGTGGGCTCCAGTGCCGGGCTGATGGCGATGCTGGTGGTGCTGGGCGTGATGAGCGTCGGCTGGATGGCCGTGATCGCCGTCCTTGTCACCGCCCAGAAGCTCCTGCTCCCCAGGGCCGCCCTCGATGTGCCGCTCGCACTCACGATCGTCGCATTTGGGCTTCTGATCATCGTGGACCCCTCGTGGGTTCCCGGGCTGACGCCGCCGATGTGAGGTCACATCGGCGGGTCCGTCCATCTCGAACTATGCGGGAAATAGAAAGGAGACAGCACAATGAGCAGTCGCCGGATCGGGACGCGTGAGGAGTGGCTCGCGGCGAGCGCCAAGCTGCTGGAACGCGAGAAGGAGCTCACCCGGATGGGCGATGAGCTCGCCCGGCAGCGCCGGGAGCTTCCCTGGGTGCCGGTCGAGAAGCAGTACACGCTCCAGACCGAAGACGGGGCCAGGACGCTGACGGAGCTGTTTAACGGCCGCTCGCAGCTGGTGGTGTACCACTTCATGTTCGGCCCCGGCTACCAGGCCGGATGTCCCTCCTGCTCGTCGACCGCCGACAGCTTCAACGGCGTACTGGCCCACCTCAAGGCCCGCGACGTGACGATGATCTGCGTCTCGCGCGCGCCGCTCGAGAAGCTGCTCGCCTACCGCGAGCGCATGGGCTGGAGCTTCGACTGGGCCTCCAGCCACGACAGCGACTTCAACGTCGACTACGGCGTATCGGCGAAGGAGGGGATGACGCACGACCCAGCCGCGCCGCAGCCCGAAGCCAACGAGCTCGCGCTTTTGAAGCTGCTGAACGAGCAGCCGGCCGTCCGTGCGAACCTGCCGCTCGTCACGGCGCAGAACGCGACCGCGACCGGGACGGACCTCGAGGGCTATTTCTCCGAGGGACACGGCGTCAGCACGTTCGCCCGCAAGGGCGGCACCGTCTACCACTGCTACTGCAGCTACGCCCGCGGTACGGAGTTCCTGATGGGCTACTACGCGATCCTGGACCGCGCGCCGAAGGGCCGCGACGAAGGCGATCAGCCCATGAGCTGGCTGCGCCGCCACGACGAATACCACAGCCAGTGACACGTGTCGGAGGAGATCATGGCGAACTCGGCTACGGACGAAGGTCGGTGCCCAGGCGTTCACGGCCCTGGCGGAGGAACTGGGCGGCACCGCCCGCGACGACCCGGCTGTGCGCCATAACCGTGTTACGCGGCTCCAGGCCCAAGGACGTGGATCTCCAGCCTTTGCCGCAGGAGGGCCGGGCGGCTCCGCATGCCGGGTAGCCGTGACCGCGTGCACTGTTGGTGCACTCTCGGCCTATACCCCCGGGCCATGTATTACGGTGGCAGGATCACCCTGGGATTGGTTGCATGGAAGACCATGAAGTACATGCTGATGTTCTGGGTCGATGAGTCCGCTGGGGTGACCGCGGACGACGACGCGGCGATGATGATTGCCGTCAAGTCGTGGGTGGAGCAGATGACCGAGCGCGGGGTCAGGCTGTACGGCGGGCCGCTCCGTTCGGCCGGCGAGGCCAAGATCGTCCATGTCCGTGACGGCGAGCTGCTGGTCTCCGACGGGCCGTTCGCCGAGACGAAGGAGCAGATCGGAGGCTATGACGTCGTAGAGTGCGCCGGACTGGACGCCGCCATCGGGGTCGCTGCCGGGCATCCGCTCGCGCGAACCGCCAAGGTCGAGGTGAGGCCCTTCTGGGATGCTCCCTGGGACCGCTGACCTGTCCGCCGGTTCGCGGCCCGCGCCTGATGTCCATTCCCGGCGTCGGCATTCGTCGTCGTGATGACAGGCACAAGCGACGGATTCGTCGGCGTATCGGAGGCCGGGATGGATGATCCGCAGGTCGTTTCACGAGATGAGTGGCTGGCTGCGAGTCGGCAGTTGCTGGCCAGAGAAAAGGAGTTCACCCGGCAGCGGGACGCGCTGAACGCCGAGCGGCGCAGGCTGCCGATGACGGAGATCGGCAAGCAGTACGCGTTCGAGGGCAGGAACGGGAAAGCCAGCCTGCTCGACCTATTCGAGGGTCGCGGCCAACTGCTGATCTACCACTTCATGTTCGACCCGGACTGGGACGAGGGCTGCCCGTCCTGCTCGTTCCTGGCCGACAACATCGGCAACTTGGCCCATCTGGATGCCCGGGACACCACCTTGGCCATGGTCAGCCGCGCGCCGCTGGCCAGGATCGAGCCGTTCCGGCAGCGGATGGGCTGGGCCGTTCCCTGGTACTCCTCATTCGGCAGCGACTTCAACTACGACTTCCACGTCACCCTCGATCAGGCTGTGGCCCCGGTCGAATACAACTACAGGGACTTTGCCGCGCTCGGACCGGAGTGGCAAGGGTGGACCGGTGAGATGCACGGCATCAGCGCCTTTCTCCGCCGTGGCGATCGCGTCTTCCACACCTACTCCAGCTACGCCCGCGGCACCGACCTGGTCAATGGCACCTACAACTGGCTCGATCTCACCGCGCGAGGCCGCCAAGAAGACTGGGAGCAGCCGCCCGGGCGCAGCGACAGCCCTCTGATGGGCTGGCTTCGCCATCACGACAGATACGGCTCATAGCCAACGCTGGATGCTCCCGCAACCTGGCAGATTCGTCTGTTCCGGTCATGAAGCCGCTCAGGGTTAAACATCACCTGTATAACGCCGAATATTGCTCGTCGGTGGAAATGCCGCGACAGCGTATGCGCGCTCAGATCATCCCGTTCGGCGCGGCGGCCACGGTCACAGGCACGCTTTGTCACGACGTCCCGAAAGGCGGGACTGCGCCTTGCTCATCTCCGTGGCAGATGACGCATTGTGAACGATCGCCGTCTGACGGTCGGCGGCCTTGCCATGGAACCATCCCGCTGGACGGTTCAACCCGCCCGGTCCCGGCGCAGAGCCGACGTGGCTAGTGCTCTGGGCCGGTGGCCGGGGCCGTGCCTGCGGAGCATCAAGCTGCCGGCTGCGGCAGCGGCGAGCGCAGCCGTCGCCACGCAGTAGGCCAGGGCCGTGCGGTGCAGGCCGAAGTGTGCGGTTGCCACCCCGGCGATCAGCGCCGGGATGCTGAGCCCGAGGAAGGAGATGATGAAGATGGCGGCGATGAGCCTGGCGCGCTGCCCGGGAGGGGCCAGGGCGATCAGGGTGCGGTTGACGCCCAGGAGCGTCAGCCCGCTGCCTACGGCGCCCGCCGCGAAGAACAACAGGCAGAGTACCCCGGCTACCAGCCAGAACGCAGCTGCTCGCGGCGGCGCCGTGCGCCGGGAACGCTCCCCCGTGGCCCTCATTCCGGGCCAGCGATGCCGTTCGGCGTTGCCGCTCGCACGTTCGCGGCTGGTCTGGGTGCCGGACAGGGGCATCGTGGGTTCCTCCTAGACGCTGTCGGCTTCAGGCGCCGCCGTCGGCGGGATGGCCTGGTCGATGAGGGCAGCCGCCACCGGGTTGAGCTCTCTTGTCTTTGGCGTGTTCAGGCCTTTGCCGACTGGGCGGAGAGCCATAGTGCGCCGGGGTTGACTCGGTGCGGGTGAATGGCCAGCATCTGCCAGTAGAGTTCCTCGGCTGTGGTGGTTTGCTGGTCGAGCCGGTCGAAGTCGCGGATGTAGTGGCGGGTGTTATCGATGATGCGCGGGTTGTCGTCGTTGCCGTAGCGTTTGTGTCCGGCAACGACGGCACGCGGATCGAGGGCGTCGATGATGTCGAGGGCCGCCAGCCAGTCCTGGCGGCCTTGAGCGTCTGATTCCGCCAGGTACTGGTGCACGCCGTTGTATGCCGCGTCGCCAGCGACGACCAGGCCTATGTCTGGTACGTGCAGGATCGTGGTGTCGTCGGTGTCGGTGTGCCCGGCGTTGACGGCGATCAGCTGATGGCCTTCGAGTTCGAAGGACGGCCCGTCCAGCGGTTCGGCCACGGGGTTTTTATCAGGGATCTGGCCGGGGAACCTGGGTTGCCAGAATGTCTGGAGTACCCCGGGCGCGGACCACTTGCGCATGGCCTCGACGACGGCTGGCGTTGCGATAGCCCGCACGCCAGGGAAACGCTCGCGGACCGCGCCGAGCCCGAACCAGTGGTCACCGTGCCCGTGGGTGACATACACCGTGGTGAGGTTCTTCCCCGTGGTCGACACCCAGTCCGCCACCGCCATGCCCTGCTCGACCGTCATGAGGGGGTTGACCAGAACGGCGTCATGCTGGCCGGAGATCAGGGTGGCCGATATCGGGCTCCAGGTTGAGCGGCTTTGGCCAGGCGGGACGTCCTTGCCCGCCATCGCGATGATCGGCGCCACGTAGACCTGATAGGTCAGCGTTGTCTCACGTGCCATGATGCGCCCCTTGCCCGGCTTCGGCCGCCGTCTTGATGAGCTGGGTCATGACCTGGCCACCGTAGGAGTGCCCGGCGACAATGACCGGGCCGTCCTGGCGGCCGAGCACCTGGCGCAGCCGGGCGACGTCATCGGCCAGCGCGGTCAGCGGGAACTGCGGCGCGGCAACGTGGTACCCATCGGCCTGCAGGCGCTCTATCACGCCGCTCCAGCTGGAACCGTCGGCCCATGCGCCATGGACAAGCACGATGTTCGGTCGGGCATTCATCACGGTGATCCCTTCATCGTCGGGTCTTACTCCCATCCTGCGAAACCAGACCCAGACGCGGTATCCGCAACATCACTGCACCTCGCCGACGCCTGTTGCGCGGTCAGCCGGGCGATACCGGTACCTGCCTGTTCCTCCGGGATCCAGGCAGGTTGCGGGTGCTTCTATGCTGCACCCCTGCCTTGGCTGGGGTCGGCCCTTCAGTGGCGCGAACCCAGCTAGCCAGCTCGCTGACGAGGGCGGCGAGCCGATGGCGATCCAGAGGCTCAGGTAATCGCAAGCGCCTCGACCTCAAGGAGGGCGCCGGGAACCCACAAGCGGGACACCTCGACAGTTGTGATGGTCGGCGGGGTTGTGGTGAAGCGCGCGCCGCTCGTACCTTGCCGTAGTCGGGAAGCTGGCTCATGTCGGTGAGGTACGTGCGGATATTGACCACATCGGCAAGGGCGGCGCCATGGGCGGCCAGGATCGCGGTGATGTTGTCCATGATGAAGTCCGCCTGGGTCGCCATGTCGTTGCCGACGATTTTGCGGTCCGCGTCGATGGCGACTTGGCCGGACAGTTGCAGGAGGGTCTTGCCGCCGAGCTCGACGCGTGCCGCTGGCTGGACTGCCGGTGGCTGTCGCGCCGCGCACCAGCCGCCGCGCAATCCGCGGGCCCGGTGAGCGGTCCAAGCTTCCCAGCTGGAGCGTCTCATCCATGGGTACTGCACTGGCCGGATCGTAGGAGTTCAAGGCGGTCTTCGAGGCTGAGTTCCTGCTCCGCCAATTCCAATGCGGCGGCGAATTCGGGCTGTCGTTCCTTGAGCAGCCTGCGCACGTACTCCCGGTTCTCCCAGGCCTGCTTGCAGTTGGCCATGGCGATCACCTTCTTTCCCTAACGATTTATTCGGGGCTCATGCCGCCGTAGCCATGACGTAGGCCGGGGGAGAAGGAACGGCTTGGCCGTCAGGGAGCAGTTCTCCCATGTCTTCGAACGAGATGACGCCGTTGCACAGCAGGCTCCACCCTTGCTCGGGGTGGCAGGCCACCACCCGGGCGGCCAGGTGATCGGGTGCCGTGCCGTCTGGGCACTGGGGCTGGTGTTCGCACATGTCCCCCTCCGGTTTTGCAGGGTCCTCGGGCTAGTCCGCGTTCGTGCCGGCTGGAGTCTCGCATCGGCGGCCGGCACGAACCCGGAGGCGTACTCCTTTACGATCGCGTCCAGACGTCCCCGGAGTCTGCACGGCAGGCACCCAATCCCGACTACCGGCCAGCAGGAACGGCGCCATGGCGGCCAGTGGGACACAGCGCGTGGTCACCGGCGGGCGGTGCAGCGGATGTCCAGCCTGCGCACGCGCCCAGCCTCCTCATCGAGTGCCGTTTGCTGCCGCGCCCTGTGACGAGCTCTTCGAGCTGGTGATATGCACTTCCGCCTAGTCGGTAGGCGACCGGGAGCTGATGGCGGCTTACGTGTCGGTGCGTTATTTTCTGGCTCCGCGGTAGCCCAGCGCCGCTGCGAGCGCGAGCGCGCTGCGGGGGGTGTACGCGATGCGCCATAGTCCGCCATGCGCGGCGGCGTGCGCCTCGTCCTGCCAGGGATGCGGGTGCGCTGCGCCACTGCCGGTGTGCAGGTCATGGACGAGGAGCGCGGCCATGAGCGCCTTGGTTGTGGCCGGTTCGAAGACCTCGACGCCGAACCGCTGCGCGCCGGCGTATGCCGCCGCCAGTATCCGGTTCTTCATCACCGACCTGGTGCGTGTCGGTGGGGCGACGTTCATCGACACGGCCGCGCCGGCTTCACGGGCAAGGGTGGCGCGCCAGCGCTGCAGCCGCTTTGCCAGCGCATAGTTAGGTCCTTGCTGCGGCACCAGGCTGTCGTTGATGCCGGGGTCAGCACCGGGCAGGTAGGCGCGGTGGAGCAGGCGGCCCCCAGACAGCGTCCGCAGGGGCCAGCTGGCGAGTTTCACCCCTGTCGATCGGGTCGCGTAGGCGTGGACGGACTGCGCGACCGCTTCGGCCGGGACGGCGAACACGTCGGTCGGCGTCGCGAGGAATGCGAGGGCGACATCGCCGCGCTCGGCCTGCAAGCGCATGGTCAGTGCGTCGACGGCAGCGGACAGCCGGACATTGGCCGCGCCGTCAGCATAGACGTAGTTGCCCAGCACCAGCGGGCCGTCGAAGGTAGCGAGCCAGTCGGCGACGGCGGGGACGTTGCTGGTCAGGTCGAGGCCGGCGCGCTCCGCGAGGTCTTCGGTCCTGCCCCCGGGCTGGTGCTGGCCGGGCGTCTGCGCAGCGACGGGAACCAGAAGTGTCCCCGCGCTACGCCGTGCGGTGTCCAGGATGCGCTCCCAGATGGGGGGACGCGGCAGGTCAACAGCGATCACCCGGGCGCCCCAGCTCAGCAGCGGGGAAAGAGGACCCACCTCGGCGCCTGCCCCGAGCACGGCGACCGTGCGGCCGGGCAGGTGGAGCCACTCCGGGTGCGCCTCGACCGTCCGGACCGCAGCTGCGCACGACGGCTCGATCACGCCGTTGTCCACCCACGCCTCCAGCCTGCGCAGCAGGGCGTCGCCGCGTAGTCTGTCGCCGCGGTAGGGCAGCGACAGGCCCTCGTCGGCCTGCCCGGCACCCGGCACCGTGACCGTGGTAACAAGCCGGTCCGCAGGTGCCGAGAGCAAGCTGCCGAGTCCAGTCTCCTCGCCGTCTGCATGCACAACGCGCATCCGCCCGTGCAGCGACTCCAGCCCGTCCCGGGCGACCGATATCGCGTCCTCCTTCGATGCCAGCCCAGCTTCGACTAGCCGGCGGAAGTGCACCACATAGCCCTTACGCCAGTTCGTATCCCGCTCCGCATCGCCTGCCCCGGCCGGGTCGGCCTCCCGCAGCGCATCAGCAACCACCGCCCTGCCCACGGCCGACGTGCTTCTGCGCCCGTCCGCCGATGTGGGAAAGACAACCTCCACAGGCCCATCGCCGCTCATCGCGCTCCCGTCATCGCCACGAGATAACCACGCTGAACGCCATCCCGCCACCACCGGCCGCCGCTGGACAGCTCCGAGCGCAGGCTCCAGGGGATCGCGCTCTCGGCGGCAGATCCGGACGTTCCGTAAGAGAAGGAGGCCGCCACTTGGGCGCCCCGGTTGGGGGCCCCCGATCCGATCAGGAATCGAGAAGCGCCACGGTGTGGTCGGGTCTAGCCTTTCGACGGAGGGTCGGCATGACGCCGAGCCCCCACGTGTCAGGAAGGGAAGCCCGCTAATGCCCGGGAAGAATGCCAAGCCCGAGTCCGACGGCTTCAGCGCCGAAGAGCGTGCCGCGATGAAGGAGCGCGCCGCCGAACTGCGCGCCGAGGGCAAGAAGGGCGCGAAGAAGGCGGACGGCCTGCAGGCGGTCCTCGACAGGATCGCGGAGATGGCGCCGGAGGATCGTGCGCTCGCCGAGCGCGTGCATGTGACGGTGACCGCGACCGCCCCCGAGTTGTCGCCGAAGACCTGGTACGGGATGCCCGCCTACACAAATGCGGACGGCAAGATCGTCGTCTTCTTCCAGGATGCGGGCAAGTTCAACTACCGGTACTCGACCCTGGGCTTCCAGGAGGCGGCGAACCTCGACGACGGCGACATGTGGCCGGTGTCGTATGCCCTCCAAGAGTGGAGCCCGGTGGTGGAGAAAAAGGTCATCGAGCTGGTGAAGGCCGCCATCTCCTGACCGTTGCCGCGACCGGCGCGGCGCACGCGGCCCCTGGGCACTGCGGCTTCGGACGGCTCCGCCTTAGCCAACGGCTCCGCCTTAGCTTAGCCAGCAGCGTACGGCCATGGTCAAGCCCGCTTCGCTGTGCCGCCAGCCGGGCGGGCTGCCGGACCTGAGCACATCTGTCGCCCAGGCCTGGTGTCGGCGGGCTCCGGTCCGGGGATGATCGCGATCGCACGTTTTCTTCTCCCGCGCGTAAGCAGTTCCTGAATTCGCATCGAACCGAAGGAGCATCGAATGACGTCAAGAGCGGCTTTCTCACCCGAGGAGTGGAAAGTTGTGCTCGAGGGCCCACCGAGCGCCGGCATGATCGTGGTCACCGCTACCCGCGGGGGAATGATCCGCGAGTCAATCGCGATGTCGAAGGCCTATGTCGAAGCGCGCGCCCAGCACGGCGAGAGCGAACTCCTCGACGAGATCGTCGCGGCGAAGCCCGAGACGGATCACACAAGGTATCACTCCGCCGCGGAACTCAGGGAGAACGGACTGAAGCACGTCCGTGAGGCGGTGGCACTACTCGAGACCAAGGCCACGGCCGACGAACTCGACGAGTACCGGCGCTTCGTCCTCACCCTCGCGAGCAAAGTCGCCGCAGCGCACAAGGAGGAAGGGCAGAGCGTGAGCCCCGCCGAGGCCGAGGCGATACAGGAGATCACAGCGGCGCTCGGAACCAGCAGTTCATGATCGGGTCCCCCTCCGTGAGCCGGTCGGGAGGGTGATGCGATCGCCGCTTGCAGTTGGTACCGGCCGAGCGGCGAGCGCAGCATCGCATCGGTGACCAGCCGAGTGCCTTCCTCGATCATGCCGCTGTCCCACCGGGTCCTGCCCTGCTCGGCCAGCGGGATCAGACCGCCCTCGGCGTCCGTGCGGGCTGCGCGGCGGGCGTCGGTCAGCAACATCAGCGCGAGCAGGCCGGCAACCTCGCCATCGTCGGGTAGCGAACGGTGGATGGCCCGGGTCAGCCGGACGGCCTCGGTGGCCAGGTCGGGTCGCTGCAGGTCCGGGCCGGAGCTCGCGGTGTAGCCCTCGTTGAAGATCAGGTAGAGCACGTGCAGGACGGCGCCCAGCCGCTCGACGTGTGCCCGCCCCTCAGACATGAACAGCAGCGTCAGGGTGTCGTCGTGGTCGCGCGGAACCCGCTCGCCGGGGCCAGGGGCGACCATCGTCTCCAGGGGTTCCTTGCTCGCGCTGGACGTTTCCCGGTCACGGCGGGCCCGCTCGCTCCGGATCTGGTCGATGACCCTTCGGGACGCGACCGTGATCAACCAGCCGCGTGCGTGGTCCGGCACTCCGTTGACCGGCCACTGGACCGTCGCCGCCAGCATGGCTTCCTGGAGCGCGTCCTCGCAGGTGTCGAAGTCGTGGTGCTCGCGAAGGAGCGCGCCGAGGACCTGCGGTGCTAGCTCCCGCAGCAGGCGACCGAGGTCCTCGGCGCTCACGTCACATCTCCATCCCGGCCGCCAGCATTACCGGCCGCACCTCGACCGCGTCGTAGCGCGCGGCGGGGATTGTCGCCGCCAGTGCCGCAGCGCGATCGCGGTCCAGAGTGCGGGCAGCGACCACCGCGTCAGTGAGGCCGTCCCGCGCGGCATCGGTGGCGTGGGCCGGAACCGCATCGGGCGGGGTGAACTGATCCACAGTTGCTCGACGCTGCTTGCGCCCAGGTCCGCCGTGGTGGGGTAGCGCGAGGAGCAGGGTGTACACGTCGATGGAGACCAGCAGCGTCGGCGGGGCCAGCACGGCGAGCGCGTGAGCCCGATCCGGAGGCATGCTGGAGATGACGCGTGGCCGAAATCGACTGGGGTCAGACCTGCCGCGCGCCCTACGATCGGGCGCATGCCGAGTTATGAGCCAGTGGACTTGTCCGCTGCATGCAACGCGGGTGTGGAGGTTCTTGGCGATGAGCCGGGCGACGTTCCGCTCGGAAGGGTGGAGTTGCGCGGCCTGCCGTTCCTGATCGGGTCGGAGCCGCCGTCTGCGGAGCGGTGCTTCCTGCTGCCCGGCGCCCCGATGCCAGTCGGGATCGGCCGGCTGGCGCGGCGGGTGATCGTCGCGCATCGGCTGCTCGAGCCGGGCGCGCCAGCCGGCCACGCCGCCGGGCAGACCGTCGGAGAGTACGTTTTTCACCTTGCCGGCGGTGAGGTCGTCACCGCGCCCATCCGGGAGCGGTTCGAAATCCAGGTGGTGCCGCCGACGTGGGGCCGTCAGCCGTTCCTCGCCGTCACCGACACCAGCGACCACAACCTGCCGCGCTTCGAGGGCAGCTGGGGCGAGGCCGGGATTCGCCTGGTGGAGCACACCATGGGAGAGCCCGCCGGCGACTACCTGTGGTGCTGGGAAAATCCTCATCCGGAACGACCGGTCGAACGGATCGAGTTCATCCCGCGCGGCACGCGATTCATCGTTGCCGGCATCACGACCAGCGACGTTGATGAGCACCCGTTCGTCCGTTCGTCCGCGCGTC
>CAVQPP010000136.1:0-8637 GCA_963714445.1 uncultured Actinomycetota bacterium | reverse complement strand
GAAGTCGTTGAGACGGAACTTGAGACTGAGGCGTCGCGGACTTCGGCGTTCGTGGGCGCGGGCGTCGGCGTCGGCATGGGAATCGGCGCTGAGGCACTGAGTGTTGGTGGGCGTGGCGGTCGGGCGAGTGGCGGCTCGGGGGGAACGGCTACGGCGGTCGCGTCGGCGCCGATCATTCCGACGAGTTCGCCGAGCGGACGGCACGGGTCGCCGCCGCGTCGGCCGCGATCAGCGTTTTACGTCGCGCTCGGGATAGTTGTGCTGGTGGTCGGCGGGGTCGCCTGGGGATGCGCGGCCAGCGGATCACCGAGTTCTAACAAGCCGGCGGCGGGATCTTCCGGCACGCCGACCGGTACGCAGACGTCGGGTGGCCAATCGGGCACGAGTGCGTCTCCGAGTGCTTCGGCCGGTCAGAGCGCCGGTGCGGGCGTTACGCCGGGTGCGAGCACCAGTGCCAGCGCGCCTGTCGCCTCGCCGAGTAGTGGGGCTACCGCGTCGGCTGGGGCGCAAGTGAGCAGTCCGGCGAGCGGCGGTGCCGTGCCGGGGTATACCGCGACGCCGCTGGCGACCGTTCCGGCGACGCCGGGCCAGGCGGTGCAGCAGATTCAGCAGACTGTCTCCCAGGCCGAGGCCGCCGGGCAGATACCGCAGCAGGCGCAGGGGCCGATCAACCAGGCGGTCAGCCAGTTGCAGGAGGAGATTGGCAGCGGCATCTCGGTGCAGAAAGGGATGAACGCGCTGCAGAGTGCGATACACGCGAGTGGCGTGCCGGCCGGGTTTGTGACGCAGATCAACGAGTTGGTTCCGTACCTGGTGTCGCACCAGGGGAGCTAAGCGGCGAGGCGAGGCGGGCGCTCCAGCTAGGAGTTCGGCGGCTGGGGCGCTCGTGCGTGTTAGGCGGTGGACCAGCGGCGTAGGGCGCTCAGCAACAGGTCGTGTGCACGGTTTGGCGCGGTCGGCCGGGCGGTGGCCAACTCGATCGCGCGGCTGAGCATGGGCTCCGGGACGTCGCGCAGCGTCGTGTCAAGCAGTGCGACGGACAGTGCCTCGAACGGGATACGCAGGGCTGCGTCACTGGTCGTGGCGCAGGCGTCTTCGAGGACTGAGAGTGCGGCCAACGCCTTGGCGTCGTCGGTCGGCGGACGCAGCGCGAATGCGTCGACTTCGGTGCACGCGTCGGGCACGATCGTGGCCGCCTCGAAGGCGTTTATCAACGGACTTATGCCGCCGGACGTCCTCGGGTCGTAGAGGCCGGCGAAGGCTTCTGATTCGTAGCCGTTTTCGTATCCTGATATGTAGATCGGCGAGCTGGACCGGGTCTCGGCGATCATGCCCACCGCGAGATCGAGCAGGTTGACCGGCCAGTCGAGGTCGCGGATCGCGTGCATGAGTACTGCGTCGGGTCGGGCGCCTGGTCCGGAGCCGAGCAGGAGCTGGGCGGATTCGAGTGCTGATTGCACGTAGAAGTCGATCTCCGCGCTGTGCAGGCGGATCACGCCGGTCTTGCACCAGCGGCGCAGCCGGTCGGCGACGATCGAGTTGTCCACGACGTGGGTGAAGCGCGCGCCGCTGACCAGCAGGTCTGAGTTGGTGGCTGTTCGCGCCATCAGCCATTCCGCCGCGCGCTTCGAGGCGGCGTAAATGTCGGGCGAGTAGGGTCGCAGTGCCTTGCCGGTCGACGCGCACACGACCTGGCGTGCACCGTATTCGGCTGCTGCTTCGAGGATGTTGCGGGTGCCGAAGACGTTCGTGGTGACCGTGCGGTGCACTTCGATCTCGGCGCGGGCCGGCTCACGCTGGGCCGCCACGTGGAAAACGATCTCGGGTCTGACGTCGGCGAACAGCTCTGATATTCGGCTCTTATCGCGGACGTCCGCGTTCGCGTATTCGGCGGTGGGCAGCAGACGCCAGGGTGCCGTTACGCCTCTCGTGACGCTGACCAGCCGCTTCGGGCCGAGTGCGGCCAGCTGTTCCATGAGCATCGAGCCGATGCAGCCGGTGCCACCGGTGACCAGCACCCTGCGACCGGCCAGCCATTGCAGGGACAGTTCGCGCGGCAGGTTCAGCGCGCGTTCCCGCACCGCCTGGAAGCGCTGATACTCCTCGGCCGCCTCGGGCCGGGCGGCCACCAGGCGGCGGGTCAGGTCGGCGAGCAGGCGCACCTCGTCCCCGCTCAGTTCTCCCCGCCCCTGCGGGACCGCCGCGCGCAAATCCGCCAGGATGCCTGCGGCGCTCTCCAATGGAACCTCTTGTTTCACTGTGCTGTTCACTGTTCTTTGTGTGCACGTTGTGCAATAGCCGCGTCACGGTTGTGCAACCGTGCTGAATCCGCACCCTGTCGGACATCTCCCGACAATCGCACGGCTCGACGCCGCTTACCGGTTTACCCGAAGCGTGTGGATGGTTGGGGATTCTATCCACGGCCCCGGCGCGTGTTTCAAGCGGTACGCCGAAAAATTCCCGACCTGTTCCGCACCCGGGAAAGGGGGATAACATTGCCGCGCTCGGCTTGCACGATCACGAAGTCAGGGGAGGGATCACTCGACGT
Organism: uncultured Actinomycetota bacterium; assembly: GCA_963714445.1. Lineage (GTDB taxonomy): Bacteria > Actinomycetota > Actinomycetes > Streptomycetales > Catenulisporaceae > Actinocrinis. Next base: position 6,089 of record CAVQPP010000136.1, on the reverse strand, counting down.
GACCGACGTCGTCGAGGGCTCACGCCTCTACCCGGAGCAGGATCCCGCGTCGGCCGCCGCCACCGCTGCGGCCTGGGCAAATGGCCGCCGCGCACGTCCGGCGCCGCTGCCCATCGCGGCTGATCCGGCGCTTCCGCAGCCCCCTACCGACGCGGAGAAGCACCTCTACGTCAAGCGCAACGCCTGGCTGCTGGTCGGCTGCTCGCTGGTGAGTTTCGGCTTCCTCGTGTACAGCCAGTTGCGGATGATCCAGGTCTCGCCGTGGTTCTGGAGCTACCTGCCATTCCTGATTTTCACAATTCTTTACTTCGCTGTCGCCTTGACCGTCACGGCGATCAGCAACGACTTCGACGTCGACGGGCACGAGAGGCTGGTGCGTGACTGGCGCCCGGACAGGTACCCCTCGGTCGACGTCCTATTGCCGGTCTGCGGCGAGCCGATTGACGTGCTGCGCAACACGTGGACGCACGTCGCGATGATGGCAGCGCACTACCGCGGCGAGGTCAACGTCTACATCCTCGACGACGCGAACAGTCCGCAGCTGCGCCGGATGGCGCAGGAGTTCGGGTACGTATACGCCGGACGTTCCAATCGTGGCTGGTACAAGAAGGCCGGCAACCTGCTCTACGGGTACCGGATATCGCGCGGCGAGTTCATCCTGCTGCTCGACGCCGACTTCGCGCCTCGGGTCGACATGCTCGACGAGACGCTGCCGTACATGGACGACGAGAGCGTCGGCATCGTGCAGACGCCGCAGTTCTTCCGCGTGCTGGAGACGCAGAACTGGCTAGAGCGCGGCGCGGGCGCGGTGCAGGAGCTGTTCTACCGCTCGGTACAGACCTCGCTGGCGCGTTACGACGGTGCGATCTGCGTGGGCACGTGCGCGGTCTACCGCCGCGCCGCGCTGGACGACAACGGCGGCATGACCCTGATAGAGCACTCAGAGGACGTGCACACCGGCTTCGACCTTTACCTACGCGGCTGGCGGCTGCAATACGTGCCGGTCGCGCTGTCCACCGGCGTGTGCCCGGACAACGTGTCCGCGTACGTCAACCAGCAGTACCGCTGGTGCTCCGGCAACATGAGCATGCTCGGCAGCAGCAAGTTCTGGCGCGCCAAGCTGCCGTTCCGGGTGCGGCTGAGTTATCTGTCCGGGTTCTTCTACTACGTGCACACCGCGCTGATGACGTTCCTGCTGCCGCTGATCCCGATCGCGCTGCTCATCGGCGTGCCCAGCGATCTGCGGTTGGACAATCTGATCTACGTCCTGCCGGGCCTGATCTACGCGGGCGTCGTCTTCCCGATGTGGCACAAGGCTCCGTACCGGCTCGAGGCCTTCGCCTGCCGGATGATCTACGGCTGGGCGCACGTCTTCACCATCTGGGACGTGCTACGCAACAAGCGGATGGGTTGGGTGTCCTCGGGCGCCTCGTCGAAGAAGCAGGGACGCCACCGCCGGTTCTGGATCGGCATGATCGGCTGGACAGCGGTGACCGCCGGGCTGTGGGTCGGCCTGTGCCTGTACCGGATGTACACCGGCGACCCGTTCAACTTCATGGTCCTGCTCGCCTCCGGCTTGTTCTACGCCGCGACCGCCGCGCTCGTGCTCGTCCGACCCAGGACCGCCGCAGGATGAGGCGCAGTATGAGGGAGCCGCTGCGCCGCCTGCTCACCGCGCCTGTCGCGCTCGGTCTCGTCTTCGCCGCGATCGCCGGCGTCTCCGGCTGCTCCGTCGTGCGCGACGCGGCGGTGTGGAAGACGCCTGCCGCGGCCGCCGGAAACAACGGTGCCGGCGGCAATGGCGGCGGCGCAGCGGCGGGCTCGGGCGCGACGTCCACGCCGAGCCCGATGGGGCCCGCGTTCAACGTCACACCGCTGCTCAAGCCGGCCAGGAAGTATCTGGGTCTGGAGATGCCGAACGCGCCGGCCTCGATCGCCCCGGTGCAGCAGTTCGCCGGCTGGACCGGTAAGAAGCCGAACCTGCTCGGCGAGTACATCGGCTGGGGCACGGGCCTTGATACGCAGGCGGTGAAGAACGCGTGGTCGTACGGCGCGCTCTACTTCCAGGTCTGGGAGCCGTACGGCACCACGGTCAAGCAGATCGCGTCGGGCGCCTCGGACGCCTACATCGAGCGCTTCGCCTTCTCCGTGCGCACGCTGAACCTGCCGATCGCGCTGAGCTTCGGGCACGAGATGAACGGCAACTGGTACCCGTGGGGCACGCAGGCCACCTCGGCCGCCGACTTCGTTGCCGCATGGCGCCACATCCACGACCTGTTCGCCAAGGCGGGCGCGACCAACGTGATCTGGATCTGGGACCCGAACGACATGTACCCGGTCCCGGACGTGAAACTGCAACCGCTGTACCCCGGCGACAAGTACGTCGACTGGATCGGCGTCACCGGATACTGGACGCCCCTCGGCCCGCACACGTATGGGGACCTGTTCCTGCCCACATTGCTTGACATACGCGAGTTCACCAACAAGCCGTTCATCATCGCCGAGACCGGTGTCGAGCCCGGAGCGAATCAGGTCTCGTCGGTGAACGCGCTGTTCAACGCGGTCAAGACGCATGACGACATACTCGGCTTCGTCTGGTACGACTACGACCGGCAAGGCGACTGGCGGCTGGAGAACCGGCCGGACGTGCAGTCCGCGTTCAAGTCCGCCGCGTCTTCGAAGACGTTCGGCTTCGACGTGAGCGCGGTGCGATGAGCAGCACGATCGACGAGGGAGGGGCGACGCCCTCAGCCGAGATGCCAGAGCCGGAAGGCCACCGGCAGCACGACGTGGCGCCAGAGCTCTTGTATGAACTCTTCAGGCCCACGGAGATGTTCGAACCCACTGGGAGGTTCAAGCCGGCCGAGACGATCGCGCCGCCTGTCACGCCGGTCGAGCAGCCAGTACCTGATATAGACCTGGAGCCGTTCAAGCACGCGCCGCCGCGAACCTCCGCATCGAACCCTGGGTCCACGGCAGCGCCGAACTCCGGGCCGAGCGCGAACGCCACCTGGCGCGACACTGCGCCGTACGAGGAAACCGGCGTCCTGATACGCCCGGCCGACTGGTCCACCGACCGCATCGAGACGGCGCTGATCAACGTCGGTTCGCTGCGCGAACAACTACGCGACGAGGACGAGCAACTCTCCGGCCCTCGCCGCACCGGGATCAGACGGCTGATACCGACGCCGCGTCGCGGCTTCCTGCTCGGGATCATGTTCGTCCAGGCGTTCCTGTCCCTGCGCGACAACAACACAGCGTTCGAAGACGAAGCGCTCTACCTCTACTCCGGCCACCTCGAACTCGCACACCTGATCTACCACCAGCCGATCGACAACTTCGCGGCCTACTTCTCCGGGGCGCCGGTCCTGTATCCGGTCCTCGGCGCCATCGCGGATCAGATCGGCGGCGTGTTCGCGGCGCGGCTGCTGAGCCTCGCGTTCATGCTCGGCGCGACCGGCCTGGTCTACCTCACCGGTCGGCGGCTCTTCGGCGTGCGATCGGCGCTGTGCGGCGCCGGGCTGTTCGCCACCACCGCGTCGGCGATCTTCATGGGCGGATTCGCCACCTACGACGCGCCGTCGGTTTTCCTGCTCACGCTGGCCGGGTGGATCGTCGTGCGCGGCGCGAGTTCCAGTTGGCCGTATTACGTGGTCGCCGTGCTGCCGATGATCCTGGCGGTGGGCACGAAGTACGCGTCGCTGCTGTTCGTGCCCACGATCGTCGTGCTCGCCTGTATCAGCGCTCTGCCCTATCACGGCTGGCGGTGGTCGCTGCTGCGACCGGTGGCGCTGACCGCGCTGATCGCCTCGATGGCATACGGCGCGCTGAAGCTGGCCGGACCGACGTACGTGCACGGCATCGAGCAGACCACCACCGCTCGCGCGCAGGGCGGCACCTCGACGCAGACCATGCTGACCGAGATCGGCAAGTGGGGCGCGCCGGTCTTCATCGCGGCCTGCATCGGCGCGTACTACTACGTCTTCCGCCACCGGCCCGACGTGGATTCCCGCCTGCGCCTCGGCAAGTGGGGCCGCGCCGCGCTCGCCGTGCTGCTACTCGGCACCGCGTTGCTCGCCCCGGCCAACCAGCTGCGCCTGCACACCGACGTCGCGCTGCAGAAGCACATCGGCTTCGGCCTCGCGTTCGCCGCGCCGCTGGCCGGCTACGGCCTGATCCGGCTCGTCGGCAGCCACTGGGGCCGAATACAGCTGGGCATCGGCGTCACGGTGGTGGCCTTCGCGTTCGGCATGTCGCAGTCGCACATCATGTTCCGCGGCTGGTCGAACGCCGACAAGATGGTCGCCGCGATCAAGCAGTACCAGCAGCCCGGCGCGCACTACCTCGTCGAGGTCGATGAGGTGCCGATCTACTACCTTCGCAGCGACACCTCCGCCGAGCCGAGCCAGTTCACCTCTACTTTCGCCTTCCTCTACCTGGACTGGCAGGGCCAATGGCTCACCGGCAACCAGGCCTACGAGACCGCGGTGGAGCAGGGCTTCTTCCAGGTCGTCGTGGTCAACGGAGCGACCACCCCGGACGTCGACCAGGCGATCCTCAAGGGGCTGCACTCGCCGATCAGTCCGTATCGCCTCGCGACCTGGATCAACGAGCCGACGGCGTACGGAAACGTCGCCTACCAGGTGTGGGTGAAGAAACCGGGTACACAGTCGTGATGTGCACAAGCCGTTGGCTGCCACGCGGTACGTACTGATACGCCCGGTGATGGAATCATGGACTGCATGTCGCGTTTCGGAGAGGGCCTGGCGGTAGACACGGACGTCGAGCGGGCCGCGCGGCGTGCTACCTACGGTGCGCTCTCGATGGTGGACGGCGCGCCTGATCTGGTCACCGTCTTCGCCGGAGTCGTCGACCCGGACGAGGCCGACCGAATCGCCGCCTCCGTGCACGCCATGGTGATGGCCACGGGCAACGAACGCTGCACAGTAGTCGGCGCGTTAACCCCCGGCGTGATGGGTGACGCACGCGCGGTCGGCCCACTACTCGGCGGCGAACCCGCAGTCGCGGTCTGGGCAGGACGCCTGCCCGGCGTACGCGTAAGGCCGTTCCACCTGCGTGCCACCCGCGAAGGCGAATCAATAGCGGTCGGCGGCCTACCTGAACCCTGGCCGGACGACCGCGCCGTGCTCGTACTCGCCGATCCACTCAGCTTCCCGGCCGACGGATTCGTCGAGCGCTCGAACGAGGCGCTGCCCGGCCTCCCCTTCATCGGCGGCCTAGTACCCGGCGCATCCGGACGCGGCTCAGCCCGCCTAATCCGCGGCGGCACGACATACGACGAAGGTGCCGTCGGCGTGATGCTCGGCGGCCCGGTCGAGGCTGCGATAGCGGTCAGCCAAGGCTGCCGGCCAATCGGCCCGACGATGACCGTCACCGCCGCCGACGGAAATCTCCTCCTCGGCCTAGCCGGAGTGCCAGCCCTCGAAAAACTGCGCGAGATCCTCGACCTGCTCGACCCACAGGAGCGCGAGTCCGTCGCGACCGGACTGCACCTCGGCGTCGCCATGGACGAATACGCCGACCAGCACGAGAGCGGCGACTTCCTCATCCGCGGCGTGCTCGGCACCGATCCGGAGCGCGGCGGCGTGGCCGTCGGGGACGTGATCGGCGTCGGACGCACGGTCCGCTTCCAGCTGCGCGACGCCGCGAGTGCGGGCCGCGAACTGGAGACCGTGCTCACCGCCTGCCGCGAACGTCCCGGCTACGGCACGATCGGCGGCGCGATCGTCGTCTCGTGCAACGGCCGCGCGAACGACCTGTTCCCGCCGCCACTCGGCGCTGGGCACGACATCCTGGCCGTTCGGGCGGGGCTCGGCACCAACGCGGTGTCCGGGTTCTTCGGCGCCGGAGAGATCGGACCGGTCGGCGGACGGAATCATCTGCACGGCTACACAGCGTCGATTCTCGCGTTCGCGGACCGTGAGGCCCGGCTGGTATAGAACGCCTCGTATAGCCCGTGCACGACTCGGGTACGGTTCCGATCAACGCTGACCGCGCAGAGTTTCGGCCCACAGTTCGACCCAATGTTTGACGCCTAAGGAGGCGCATCGCCCGTGGAGACGATCGAG
>CAVQPP010000135.1:0-7123 GCA_963714445.1 uncultured Actinomycetota bacterium | reverse complement strand
GCGGTCTTACATCTCTCAGCCACCTCAGGTGCCTTCCAGGTGACCTTGCCCAGCGGGTTGGCGGGCAGGATGTCCAGTTCAAACCGGCGCTGTTCAGCACCCCGTAGAAGACCGCCCGGTTGCGCGCGATCGTGGTCGCAGCCGCGGGCGTGCCATCCATGGTGAGCGCGATAAAGTCCAGCGCTCTACGGATCAACTGCGACCGCCGTTCTTTCTCATCGAGCGCCACCACCGTCAGCGAATGCTGGCGGACCCAGGCCAGCGCGGACGCTTCATCACTGCGCAGCGTCACTGTCTCCCGGTGAGTCTTGTGAAAGGGCCATCCGTACAGCACGGCCCGCAGTCGCTTGGCCTCCGGCTTTCCGCGCTAGGTGCAAGACCGGTGTTACCGTAGCGAGCGCGTCGGCAATCGAGGTGCGGGTCTTGGCCGCAGCGTGCGGCCATTTCAGGTCTGCATACCGGCAGGCCAGGTCAAACCCAGTGATGGCCTGATGCTCGCGCCCGGCGGACTCGGGAAGGCCCGTCTCGGTGTGGAAACCCTCCCCTTTCCGTGCAGCCTGAATTAGCTGGGACCAGTAGTTATCGGCTTGGGCGTCGTACTCGAACCACTTCGAGAAGGACTTGCCCGCCACCACCCACCTCACGCCGTGCGAGCGCTTGCGGCCGTTGTCTTTATGCAGGCGGGTAAGCTTCCAGAACTGCACGTCGTGTGAATAGGCCACGTTAACTCGCCGCTCGCATCTCCACACGCGCCGCTAGCCAGGCATACAGCGCCATCCATTGCGGCGACTTCCTGGTCACCTAGGCCGGGTTCGGGGCCGACATGGGCGCGGAGCGGTTCTTCAACATCAAGTGCCGGGCGTCCGGGCTGACCCCCAACGCCGCGGTGGTGGTGGCCACGGTGCGCGCGCTCAAGGCGCATTCCGGCAAGTACCGGATCGTGGCGGGGCAAGCCGCTGCCACCCGAACTGCTCCGTGAGAACCCGGACGACGTCGCGGCAGGCGCTGCCAACCTGCGCAAGCAGATCGAGAACATCCGGGTACACGGTGTCCCGCCGGTGGTTGCGATCAACGCCTTCCCGGGCGACTTCGCCTCCGAGCACGAGGCGATCCAGCAGATCGCCGCAGAGCTGGGGGCCCGGTCCACGGTGTGCACCCACTTCGCGGACGGCGGCCGGGGCGCGGCGGCGCTGGCCGAGGCGGTGGCCGAGGCCGCCGAGGAGCCCAGCGGCTTCCACTTCCTCACCCCGACCAGGCCAGCCTGCGGGACAAGATAGAGACGGTGGCGACTCAGGTCTACGGCGCGGACGGGGTGGCTACTCGCCCAGGCCGCTGAGCCAGCTCGACACCTACGAGCGGGCGGGCTTCGCGGCGACCTCCCGGTATGTATCGCCAAGACCCACCTATCGATCTCCTCCGCACCGCGCTCAAGGGCGCGCCGACCGGCTGGCGCCTGCCCGTCCGCGAGGTGCGGGCCTCGGTCGGCGCGGGTTTCGTGTACCCGATCTGCGGCGACATGCGGACCATGCCGGGGCTTGCAGCTCGCCCGCGGCCGCGCATCGACCTCGATTCGCATGGTGCCATCGTCGGCCTGTCATGACGATGTTGCCCAGGGTAGCGACCCCGGCGAACTCCCCCGCGCCGCCTGCCGGCGGCATCGCGGCAGCCCGCGACCTGACGGTCGGCGAGTTTCTCGACGCTCTCGCCGCCCGGGCTCCCGCACCGGCCGCCGGGGCCTGCGCGGCGATAACCGCGGCCGCGGCGGCCGCGCTGGCCGGGAAGGCAGCCCGGTTCAGCCCCGGAGAGCTCAGTGAACTGGCCGCCGACGCGGACCGGTTGCGCGCGGAGGTGGCGCCGCTGGCGGACGCGGACGGCGCGGCGTATGGCGCCGTCCTGGCCGCGGTCCGGCTGCCCCGTCCCCATCCGGACCGGCAGGAACGGCTGGCCACCGCGCTGGCGGCGGCTACCGAGATCCCGCTGCGGATCGCCCGGATCGGCGCCGCGGTGGCCACCCTCCTGGCCGGCCGGCTGGAGCGCGAGGGCAACCGGAACCTGCGCGGCGACGCGCAGGCGGCCACCCTGCTCGCGGAGGGGGCCAGCCAGGCCGCCATGGCGCTGGTGCACATCAACCGCGAACTCGGGAACGGCGCACCATGAGCGCGCGGCTGATCGACGGCCGCCGGTACGCGGCTGAACTGCGCACCGCCCTGACCGCCGAGGTCCGCGAACTGGCCGGGCAGGGCGTACGGCCGGGACTGGCCACTGTGCTGGCCGGCGAACAGCTACCCGGCGCACGCCTATGAGCGCCGGGTGCGCCTGTGGGCCGGACACCTCGGCATCCACTACACGAGGGAACTGCTGTCCGGGGAGGTGGCCGAGGCGGACGCGATCGCCGCGGTCGGCAAGCTGGACGCCGACCCTCGGGTGTCCGGCATCCTCATCCTGCGGCCGCTGCCGCCGCAGGTGTCCGAGGCCGCGCTGTACCGGGCGCTGGACCCGCTGAAAGACATTGAGGCGGTGCACCCGGTCAACGCGGGGCTGGTCGCGCTCGGCCGCCCGCGCTTTGTCCCATCCACCCCGGCGTCGGCGTCTCCACCTCGTGGACCGCTACCTCATCGAATCCCGGCGTGATCCCGCCACCGTGTACGAGCGCAGCAATGTGGTCGTCGTCGGACGGTCGGCCAACGTCGGCAAGCCCGCCATCGCCCTGGGCATGGAACGCGGCGCCACCGTGGTGTCGTGCGACGTGCACAGCTATCCTCCGGCCTGCTCTACCAGCACACCAGGGCGGCCGACATCCTCATCGTGGCCACCGGGGTGCCGGGCCTGGTGTCCGCCGGACACGTCAAGGACGGCGTGATCGCGGTTGACGTGGGGATCAACCCGGTGGCCGACCCGGTCAGCGGCCGGGTCCGGCTGGTCGGTGACCTGGACACCGCTTCGGTGGCCGGCCGGGCCGAGGCGGTCACGCCGGTGCCGGGCGGCGTCGGGCCGGTTACCGACGTGTGGCTGCTGCGCAACACGATCACCGCGGCCCGGCACGCGCAGGGCGTGGCGGCCGCCCGTCCGCTGTTCGATGGGCTGAGCCTGCTCACCGCGGGCCGGCCGATGGTGGGCGAGGCGGTGCCGTAACCAGTGCGCACCCGGCGACGCCTGCCAGCGAGTTGAGGGAGGACCACGATGACGATCACCCCGGCCGGACCACGCCTGCTGCTGCCCGGTCTCGTCCCGCGCGAGCCCGGGCTGGAAACCTACTGGGTGCGCCCCGGCGGGGTCACCGCGGTGCGCCTCGACGGCGGCGACGAGCTGACCGTCGTAGACCGCCCCGGCCGGCAGATGGCCGAGCTGACCGTCCTCGGGCCGGGCCGGGCGCTCCCGGGGACGGCCCGGCGACCGTACTGCGGTCGCTGACCGGCACCGGCGCCGATGGGCGTGCTGCCGTGCTCGGCCTGCTGGCTGAGCACAGGATCAGCCCGGCGACGGCAACCGCCACCCGGCTGTTCGGGGGGTGGTCGCCGCCCGCGCCCGGGAGATCTTCACCGCCGCGGTGCCGGTCACCGTGCTGGTCGCCGCCCCGGCGCACCGGATGAGCGTGCACGACGAGGCGGCCAATCCGCCGTCCGAGCTGCTGCTCGAACTGCGCCGCGGCGCGGCGCGGCCGCCGCAGCCCGCCGAGCTGCCGGCGCCGCTGGCCGACCCGGTGCTGGACCTGCGGATCGATGCCACCACGGCGTCCAGTTACCAGGTCAGGGCGGGGCAGTTCATCCAGGTCATCGACGTGGAAGGGCGCCAGTGCTCGGACTTCCTGGCCTTCCACGAGCAGCAGCTGGACCGCGGCGTCGAGCGCGGCCTGGACGCCACCACCACCCGCTACCTCATGGGCAACGCCTACCCGCAGCCGGGGCTGCACGGGAAGTTCTACGACGCCGACGCCCAGCCGCTGGTGGAGATCGTCCGGGACACCGTCGGCCGCCACGACACGTTCGGGCTGGCCTGCAACGCGAAGTACTACGAGGACATGGGCTACCCCGGCCACGTCAACTGCACGGACAACTTCAACGCGCAGCTGGCCCGCTTCGGCGTCGCCGCGCGTAAGGGCTGGCCCGCGCTGAACTTGTTCTACAACACCGCGTTCGACGACTCGAACCTCCTGGTCTTCGACGAGCCCTGGTCGCGGCCGGGGGACTACGTGCTGATGCGCGCGATGACCGATCTGGTCTGCGCCTCGTCCGCCTGCCCCGACGACATCGACCCGGCCAACGCCTGGGTCCCCACCGACGTGCACATCCGTGTCTACGACGCGAAACGGAAGTTCTCCATGGCCATCGCCCACCGGGTCACCCCGGAGTCCGAAGCAAAGCTGACCAAAGAAACCGCGTTCCGCCCCAGGACCTCGGAGCTGACCCGGCAGTTCACCGAATACCGGGGGTACTGGCTGCCGTCCACCTTCGACAACCACGGCGCGCTGGACGAGTACTGGGCCTGCCGGGAGCGCGCCGCGGTGATGGACCTGTCCCCGCTGCGCAAGTTCGAGGTGCTCGGGCCGGACGCGGAAGCGCTGCTCCAGGCCTGCGTCACCCGCAACGTCCGCAAGCTGTCGCATGGCCAGGTCGTCTACTCGGCGATGTGCAACGAGACCGGCGGGATGATCGACGACTGCACCGTGTTCCGGCTGGGCGACACCAATTTCCGGTTCGTCGGCGGCGACGAGTACGACGGGCTGTGGCTGCGCCAGCACGCCGAGCGGCTCGGCCTGAACCGGGTCTGGGTCAAGGATTCCACCGACCAGCTGCACAACCTCGCGGTGCAGGGTCCGCTCAGCCGTGAGCTGCTCAGCGGGCTGATCTGGACCCCGCCGACCCAGACCGCCTTCGCCGACCTGACCTGGTTCCGGTTCGCCATCGGCCGGCTGGGCGACCACAACGGCATCCCGCTGCTGGTGTCCCGCACCGGGTACTCCGGCGAGCTCGGCTACGAGCTGTGGGTGCACCCGGACGACGGTCCCGCGCTGTGGGACGCGGTGTGGCAGGCGGGCCAGCCGCACGGCCTGCTCCCGCTCGGGCTGGACGCGCTGGACATGCTCCGCATCGAGGCTGGCCTGGTGTTCGCCGGTCACGAGTTCTGCGACCAGATCGACCCGTTCGAGGCCGGCGTCGGGTTCACCGTGCCGCTGAAAACCAAGGAGGACGACTTCGTCGGCCGCGAGGCGCTGCTGTCCCGCAAGGCGCACCCGCAGCGCACCCTGGTGGGTCTCGAACTGGCGGGCAACGAGCCGGCCTCACCCGGCGACTGCGTGCACGTCGGGCGCTCCCAGGTCGGTGTGGTCACCAGCGCCACCCGGTCACCGATCCTGCGCAAGAACATCGCGCTGTGCCGGATGGCGATGCAGCACGCCGGGATCGGCACCGAGGTCGAGGTGGGCAAGCTCGACGGGTACCAGAAGCGGATCCCGGCCCAGGTGGTGCGGTTCCCGTTCTACGACCCGGACAAGCTGCGCCCGCGCTCCTAGAGCATCGAGGCGATCAGGGCGGCCCGCTCACGGACCGCGCCGGCCGCGGTCCGCATGGCGCGCTGGGTGAACCGGGTGGCCGGGCCCTGCACGCCGAGAATGGCCACCAGCCGGCCGGTTGCGTCGCACACCGGCGCGGCCACCGCGTTGAGCTCGGCCTCCCGCTCGCCGGCCGCCTGGGCCCAGCCCTGCGCGCGCACCCTATCTATCTGAACGGCCAGCTCGGCCCGGTCGGTAACCGTCCGGCCGGTGTACGCGGCTAGCTCACCCTGGGGCAGCCGGCCGCCCCAGGCCAGGAACACCTTGCCCACGGCGGTGGCGTGCGCCACGCTGTTGCGCCCGATCGCGGCCACACTGCGCACCGACGAGTCGCTCTGCGCGAAGCCCACGGTCAGCACGTCGTGCTCGCCCGGCATGGACAGCGTGGCCGTCTCCCCGGTGAGCTGGGTGAGCTCCTCGAGATACGGCCGGGCCAGCACGGGGATGTCCAGGCTCTCCCGGGCCACGCTGGCCAGTTGCAGGATCCGGATGCCCAGGCGGTAACGGCCGGTGGCCGGGATGTGCCGGACCAGCCCGCCGTCCACCAGCGTGGCCAGCAGCCGGGACACGGTGCTCACGTTCAGGCCGGTGCGCCGGGCGATCTCGTTCGTGCCCAGCTCTCCGTGTGCCTCGCCGAGCTCGTTGAGCACGGTGATGGCCCGCTGTACCGACTCGACCTGCCGGACCGCCGGCTTTCCCGTCCTGGCCACCGCGAGCTCCCCTGCCAGCCAGACCCGGCCAGGCTACTAGCCGTTCTGCGGCCATTCTGATGGAGATGCTATCTCCATAGTGGCAATTATGCAACTAACGCCGCCGTCAGGGGTGAGCAGCGTGACTCAGCAGCAGGCCAGGTTCGTCATCATCGGCGCGGGCATCCACGGCCTGTCCACGGCCTGGCACCTGGCCCGCCGGCTGCGTCCACCGGCCGCGGCAGCGGCCAGGACATCCTGGTCATCGACAAGACCGGCGTCGGGGCAGGCGCGTCCGGGGTGGCCTGCGGGGTGATCCGGAACAACTACTTCCAGCCGGCCATGCGCGAGCTGATGGCGCACTCGGTGGGCGTCTGGGACTCCGACCCGGAGGCGTTCTCCTACCATCCGGTCGGCTACCTGCAGATCGCGCCGGAGGCCATGCGGGCCGACGTCGGGCAGATCTACACCGAGCAGCAGGCCATCGGGTACGAGTCCGAGCTGATCGACGGCCCCGGCCCGTGCCAGGCCTACCTGACCGGCCTGTTCACCGACTGGCAGGCGCCCGGGACCTCGGTGCTGCTGCACGAGAAGCGGGGCGGATACGCCAACAACCTGGCCTCGCTGCGCGGGCTGGCCGCCAAGGCGCAGTCCGAAGGCGTGACCATCCAGGCCGGGGTCACGGTGACCGGGCTGCGGGTGGACGGCGGCGCGGTGACCGCCGTGCAGACCGACGCGGGCGACATCGCCTGCGAGCAGCTATCGTGGCGGCCGGGCCGTGGGTCCGCGACATCTGGGCCATGCTCGACCTGCCCAGCCGCATTCCGGTCACCGCGCCGGACGGCACCGTGCACCCGGACCGGCCGATGTGGACGTACTGGGCGCT
>CAVQPP010000134.1:0-12857 GCA_963714445.1 uncultured Actinomycetota bacterium | reverse complement strand
AGGGTGAAGGCGTCCGGTCGGTCCGTCTGGCCTGGCGCGCGCAGGAAAGCGGGCAGCAGCCGTTCCGGTCCGGTCACGGAGGCCATGTCCGCCGGATTGACGCACAGCACGGCCGATCGCGTGGTGGGGCGCAGCACGCCGGCCTTGCTGACCTCTTGCCGTAGCAGCGAGTTGACCAGCGTGGACTTGCCGACGCCGGTGGAACCGCCGACGACGATGTGCACCGGCCCTTCCGGACTTCGCAGCCGCGGGATCAGATAATCATCCAGACGTCTGATCAGATCAGCCTGGATTCGGCGCGTGCTGGCGGCACCGTCCGCGGCGAGGGGCAACCGTGGTGCGGCGACGCTGTCGCGGAGCGCGCCCACGGCGCCCAGCAGGTCCGCGTCCGGGCCTGTGATCGTCACAGCCGTGAGCATGCCGCAGCCCCTGGGGACAAGGGAACACCGGGGTTCGTTTAGTTCGATAACTTCTGTGTTGCGGATTCGCTGCGGATCGGTCCGGGCGCATCCGCCCTGACGCTATCAAGCCGCGCAAGGGCCGCGGGAGCTTTTGCGCCGATTGCACGCCCTCAAGACCCCGCGCTCCCCCAGAGCGGCTCCTTCTTCGGGGTGATTCCACTGCGATCGCCGCCGACGTGATCGCCCGCGTTCCGGTCACCGTGACCGCGCCGGTGTATAGCAGCGGCACAATGACGCCGCCGTCTACTACCCTGGTTGCGCGCGATTCGGCCCCCATAGCTCAGTGGATAGAGCAGGTGCCTTCTAAGCACTTGGTCGCAGGTTCGAGTCCTGCTGGGGGCGCAGGGCGGACGGTCGTGGGGAACGTCTCGCGCTCGGGGGGAGCAGGGGCAAGTGCCTGAGTAGGCGCTTGGACTTGATCGGCGAGAGGACGACGATGGGCAAGCGGGCGGTCGCGGCGGCGGTCGCGGTGCTGACGGTATGCGGCGCGGCGTCGTCGTGCCACGCGGGGGCAGCGGCTACGCACACGACGGAACCGGCAGCGGCGCAGACGTCGGACACGGCTGCCGCAGCCGAGGCGAAGGCGGTCGAGTCGCTGCACGCCTGGCTGGGGGATCCGCAGTCAGGCACGATGACGATCAGCAGCGTCACGACTGACGCACCGGCGAAGACCGAGACGAGCCGTCAGCTAACCGGTCGGCTCGATCCGTTCACCACGACCGCGTCGCTTACCGGCACGGTGAGCACGTTGGGCAGTGGTGCGACGGTGCAGGAGCCGCTGAACGTGATCGTGATGGACGGCAAGCTCTACTGGTCGATCCCGAGCAACGAGACGTCCGTCTACCCGGGCCGCAAGTGGTTCGTGAACGACCTGTCCGGGGCGGAGGCGACCGATTCGATTCACTCGATCTGGTGGGCCGCGCTCGGCGCGCTGAACAAGGTGCACATGGACGGCCTGAGCGAGGTCGACCAGAAGACGGCGATCGAATACACCGGCACCGTGGACCTCGCGAAGATCCCGTCGGCGGCCGCGCAGCTGAGGAAGTCCCCGATCATCGCCCAGGCCGGCTCAACGAAGGTCTCGATCGACATCTACACCGAGGTGGGCACCGGAAACCTGGTGCGGATCACCTACCGGCTGGGCCTTCAGGTCTCCGTGGACGCGACGCCCACCGCGACCAGCACCGCGGGTTACGAGGTGGACATCAGCGCGTTCGGCGCGACGGTGAAGCCGACGCCGACACCGGTCGTAGCGCCCACGCCGACACTGGTGGCCAGCGGCGGAGTCGGCGATCTGTACCAGCTGATGCTTTTCTGATCCTGCGTTAATTCAAACGCGGGTAGATATTTCTAACGCAGTGTTGGCGGACAGCCAGATCGACTGCCCGCCAACACGTTCAACGCGTCAAGCGGTTGCTGTTCCTACAGCTGCTACTACGCGACCGAGAAGTCGTCCGCGTAGTAGCTCGGCTGTGCGTACCAGCCGTGGACGAAGATCGTCATGCTGGTGGTAGACGCACCAGTGGTGAAGCTGACGGACAGTTGGCTGAACGCCCCGCCGGTGCCAGGCGTCCAGGTGCTCACGTCGCTCGTGCCGTCGCCAGAGGTACCTATATATACGTATGAGCCGTTGACCCAAGCGCTCAACGTGTACTTGGTGTTCGGGCTGACGCTGATCGTCTGCGTGCACTGCGCGTCATCCGAGTTGTTCGGCGCGCCGAGTAGGGCGTGGCTGCCGCTGTGAACCGGACTGGACACGATCGAGCCGAGGTTGCTCGTGCAGGACCACGGCGAGAGCGAGCCGGTCTCGAAGCCCGGGTTCACGACCTTGTTTCCGCCGGTGCCGCCGCTCGACGACGCACTGGGCGACGACGAGGGCGAGCTGCTCGGGGAGTGGCTCGGCGAGCTGGACGGGGACGTCGACGGCGAAGCGGACGGCGATGCCGACTTGCTGGCCGAGGCCGACGGGCTCGCGCTCGCGCTGCCGCTCGGCGTGGTGCAGCTGGAAGCCGAGCCGTTGAGGTCGTTGACCGCGTCGTTGAACAGCGTCGTGCCGGGGTCGAGGTCGTAGAGCGAGAACATCATGAACCCGTCGAAGCCGCCGCAGTGCACGTAGTCGGCGCGGGCCTGGATGGACTGCGCGGACTCGCCGCCATAGAAGTTCGTACCGTCATAGAAGTACGCGGACCGAGTGACCGGATCCCAGAACGTGTCGGCGGAGTTGGCGACGATGTTGCTGATTTCCTTGTACATCGCCACGCCCGGCACGTTTCCGGACAGCGTCTGTCCCGCGGAAGGGCCGCTCGCGGTCTGGTACAGGCCGTGGTTCGAGCCCGCCGACACTCCGGTCCAGCCTCGGTAGTAGAACGGTAATCCGACATTCAGCTTGTTTGCTGGGAAGCCGCCGACTATCCCGTATTGCGAGTCGCCGGCTGTCCACGCCTTCATACCGCCGTCGACGCTGTACGTCTCGTTTCCGGGAGCGATCTTGCCTTCCGGCGAGTTCGGGTTCGCGTAAAGCGGGTCCTGCTCGTCAGCCGGGCCGGTGGCGTTCCAGGCGCCGTACATGTCGTACGTCATCACGTCGCCGAAGGTCAGGTACTGGCCGATCTGGTTGGTCTGGATCTTCGAGACCTTGTCCTGACCAGAGGGCAGCGCGGCCGACAGGGCGTAGGTCTTGCCGTTGGCCGAGCCGGCCGTGTTCAGCTCGCTGCGGAACTCACCGAGCAGCGCGGTGAAGTTCGCGGTGTCCGCCGCGGAAACGTGGTTGCCAAGGTGACCGCCGGTGGAGCCGGGGTACTCCCAGTCGATGTCGAAGCCGTCGAAGATGTTCGCCGCGGTGCCGTTGCCGCCGAAGCCGCCGGACGCCGGGATGTTGCCGTTGATGAACATGCTGATGCAGGAGGAGACGAACTTCTGCCGCGAGGCGGCGGTGGCCGCGACGTCGGAGAAGTACTTCGAGTAGGTCCAGCCGCCGAGCGAGAGCATGATCTTGAGGTTCGGGTACTTCGCCTTCAGCTCCTTGAGCTGGTTGAAGTTGCCCGCGATCGGCTGGTTGAAGACGTCCGCCACGCCGTTGACCGAGGTGGAGGCGTCGAATTCCTTCTGGTAGTCGGCGAACTGGTCGCCGGCGCCGTCACCGGCGTTCGGGTCGTTCTCGCCGGCCGGGTCCGGGTCGGTGGCCTTGGTCGTCTCGAAGCAGGTCAGATTCGACGGGTCGATGTTCTCGAAGTCGTAGATCAGGTAGTTCAGCTTGCTCGCGATGCCCTCGGTGTCCAGGGCTTTGAGGTAGAAGGCGTTCTGGTAGATCGACCACTGGTCGTAGTAGGCGACCTTGATGCCGCCGGACGTGGCGGCCGAGGCGACTGGAGCGGTTGCGGCCGTGGTGACAACCAGGCCGACTGCCCCGATCATCGCACCGGTCACGCCGATCGCGATCGCGCTGCGCCGCCGCTGCCCGGCGGCACGCTGCCCTCTGCGAGCGGTGAATGGGAGGATTCGCACAGCAAAAAGCTCCTTGAGTCGGTAACACCCGACCCGTCCGGTCGCCCGTGGGAGCTTTGCGTTTCGCGGCGCGCGGACGGGGGTGTGGAGGACAACCGTGCTGGTTGACCGCCGGATGCGCCGTCCCGCGGCTGTGGTGTCGCTGTGAGTGTGACTATCTGAGTTTTGTGTAGCGCTGGCCTTGTGGCCGGTCAATAGATTGGACTAGACCAATCTTCTGAAACTGCTGTGAAACCCCCGGGGCTTCAGCCCGATTCGAGGTCGCTAAGCTGAAAGACGGATTGCTTTAAGGCATCCGCAAGGCGCAAGGAGGTGACGGTGTGACGCCGATGTCGGTGATGCCGGTGCTCTCTCTCACGCCGGCGTCCGTGATGCCGGGGATGCCGGGCATGGACACCCTGCCACCTCCCGGCTTCGCGCACATGTGGAGCGTGAGCCTCAATCCGTTCTTCGCCACGCTTATCGCCGTCGCCGCTGTGCTTTACGTCGCCGCGTCGGTGCGTCTATACCGGCGGGGCGACCGTTGGCCGGTCGTGCACACGCTTGGCTTCGCCGCCGGTCTCATGCTGCTGTTCGCGGTAACGTGCACCGGCTTGGCGCAGTACGGCATGTACCTGTTCACCGAGCACATGCTCCAGCACATGATGCTGTCGATGGTCGTGCCGCTCTTCCTGCTGCTCGGCGCGCCGCTCACGCTCACGCTGCGCGCGCTGCACCCGGCGCCGTCCGGCCACACTGGCCCGCGAGAGCTGCTGCTGAGCCTGTTGCACAGCCGGTTCGCCCGCGTCATCTCTTCGCCCCTGTTCACGCTGCCGCTGTTCATCGCCAGCCTTTACGGTCTCTACTTCACGCCGCTGTTCGACGTGCTGATGCGCAGCGCGGTCGGCCACGACCTGATGCTGTTTCACTTCCTGATGGTCGGTCTGCTGTTCTTCTGGCCGATCATGGGCGTCGACCCGGCGCCGCACCGCTCGCCGTACGTGATCAGGATCCTCGAGCTGTTCGCGGCGATGCCGTTCCACGCGTTCTTCGGCGTCGCGGTGATGATGTCGTCCTCGCTGATCACCACGAGCTTCGCGAATCCCCCGGCGTCCTGGGGCGTGAGCCCGGTCTCGGACCAGTCCACCGCCGGCGGCCTGGCGTGGGCGTTCGGCGAGTTGCCGACGCTGATCGTGCTGCTGATCCTGTTCCTGCAGTGGTCCAAGTCGGACGAACGCGAGGCGCGGCGCACGGACCGCAAGGCCGATCGGGACGGCGACCTAGAGCTCGCCGACTACAACGCCTACCTGGCCGGACTCGCCGCGCGTGACGGCCGTGCGCCGACGCCTTCATCGGACACTCCGATCATCCCAACTTCGTGATCACCCCAACAGCATGAGCCCCATGACGACGGTCATCGCGACCTCACACGCGTAGACCGTCACCGGCGCCGCGAGAATCGCCACCGCGTCATTGGGGACTGGCCGCGTCGTCATGGCCTTCACGAGTCCGCCACCGAGCACCAAGACCGCCGCCCACACGTAGAGCAGCGAGAGCGTGCTCAGGCTGAGCCAGGTCACCGACGAGTCCATGCCCGCCATCCCCGTCATGCTGCCCATCCGCACGCTTCCCACTCGCACGCTTCCCATTTGCACTGCCATCACGATCATCGCTAGTCCGACGATCAGATGATGCGGCTCCAGCGCGTGCGCCGGACGGCACGGCACCGCGCGGCCACGTGCGATTGCCAACCGCCGCACCAAGACGCGTCGCGCCCACACTCCCGCGGTGAACGCAGTCGTCGCCGAGAATAAAACGGTCAGCGCCACCGGCGGCAGCCCGAGCGGGACGACCATCGCGACCATCCCGGCCGCCATCGTCAGATGGACCACCTCGCCGACCCGGCTGGTCAAGGTGCACGCTGGCGCGTTCGGATCGGTAGGCGCCCGGTCGGAAAGCAGACGCGCCGCAGACCGTGCCGCGAGGGCAAGAAGGACGATTGCGCAGGACCAAAGCGTCAAAAGCGGCACAGCGGCACCACCCATACCGGTCGGCTGCCTCTAGTCCAGTGATGCCCGCCAGCTCAGGCACCCGAATCGCCCGTACCCTCGCGTATCGGAGCAATCAGTCGTACGTCCGGCGCGCAATGTGAGGGTTGCACCCCTCTATTCACGTCCTCAGGTAAGTGCGGCACGATGTCCCCTGTGCACCCACCACTGCACCGCGTGATCCGCGCCGCGCTCTTCGCAATCGTCTGCGTAGGCGTCGCCGCGGTGCTGCACGGTGCGGCGGACAGCTCCCGGCCGACCTGGCTTGACGTGGCCGTGGGCGTCCCGGTGATCTGGCTGGCCGCATGGCCCACGCTCGGGCGCGAACGGTCAGGGTTCGAACTGACTGCGGGCCTCGGCGCCGCGCAGGTCGGGCTGCACTACCTGTTCACGTACCTGTGCACCTTCAGCGACGCGCCGCACTCCGCAACCCCGTTGTCTCCGGCGGCGATGGCTGCGTCCATGCCCGGCATGACGAACATGGACGACATGTCGTCGACGACAATGCATCCGCCAGGCGCGACGATGTTCGTCGCGCACGTGCTGGCGGTGGGTGTCTGCGGTTGGTGGCTGAGGCAGGGTGAGCGGGACTTCTTCGCGCTCTGCCGCGTCGTCGCAGCCTTGTTCGCCGCACCACTGCGTTGGCTCGCGGACGCGATCGTCGCGCTGTACGCCCTCGCGCGCGTCAGCACCGACTCGACGTCCACCGACGGCGACGTACCGCGTCGTCGTCGCTCCTACGGCGTGCCTAGTGACGGTCTAAGGCTCCGTCGTACTCCCTTACTCACGACCGTCACGTTCCGCGGACCGCCTGTTCTCGCCTAGCCAGTGCTCATCGACTGGCCTGTAACCAGCCAAACAGGCGCTTTTTCATTACTTACCTACGTTCTCCGTGGAACGGATATTCATCATGCGTACACGCACGTCCCGTCGCGTCGTGGCCCTCGGTGCCACCGCCGCCGCTCTGGTGGCCGTGACGGCGTTACCGGCCTCGGCCCACGTAACCGTCACGCCGTCCTCGCTGCCCAAGGGCGCGACTGGCGAGCTGACCTTCAAGGTCCCGAACGAGGAGTCGAACGCGACGACCACCGAGGTCCAGCTCCAGATCCCGACCGACCACCCGATCGCCCAGGTGCTGCCGCGCGACATCCCGGGCTGGAAGGCCACCGTCAAGACCACGACGCTGGCCACACCGCTCAAGACCGACGACGGCACCTTCACCACCGCGGTCAGCGAGATCGACTGGACCGGCGGCAACATCCCGGTCGGCCAGTATCAGGACTTCCAGGTCTCGGTCGACCCGCTGCCTACGGATACCAACCAGCTCACGTTCAAGGCGGTGCAGACCTACTCCGACGGCACCGTGGTGCGCTGGATCGACCTGACCCAGCCCGGACAGCCCAACCCCGAACACCCGGCCCCGGTGCTCACGCTGACCGCTGCCGAGTCCGACTCCGGCTCCGGTTCGGGCAGCACACCGGCCGCGAACCCCACGACGGCCGCCGCGGCCTCGAAGCCCTCGAGCAGCAGCGGTAGCGACTCCGGGACCGTCGGCATCTGGCTCGGGGCGCTTGGGCTGGCGGCGGGTCTGGCCGCACTGACCCTCACGCTCCTAGCCAGGCGGCGCTCCGAATCGTGAACGAGATCCACGAGGCACCATGAGGACGAAGACGCAATGAAGACGAAGACGCTCCCCTCGGCGCACAGGCTGTCCGAGGGGGCCGTGGCGCAGTCCAGGACACGCACGCGGATACCGACGCGGCCACGTATGCGCAGGCTGCTGGCCGGCCTCGTCGCGGCGCTCGCGCTGGTGTTCATCGCGGCGGGTCCCGCTTCCGCGCACGCCTCGCTCGAGCGCACCGATCCCTCGGACGGCTCGGTCCTCGCGGTCCAGCCGGCCGTCATCGCGGCGCAGTTCGACGAGTCGGTCGGCGTCAGCGCGGACAGCCTGCGCGTGTTCAGCCCGAGCGGCCAGCGCGTGGACAACGGCCTGACCACGCACGGCGCGCAGAACGACATCATTACCGTCTCGCTGCGCTCCGGGCTGGCCAACGGCACGTACACCGTCGCCTGGCACGTGGTCTCCGCCGACTCGCACCCGGTGTCCGGCGCGTTCACCTTCTCGGTCGGCGCACCAAGCAAAACCACCGTCAACGTCCAGACGATCGTCACCAGGTCGAGCACGGCAGTCGGCGTGATCTATGGCGCCACGCGTTGGGCGGCGTACCTGTCCTTCGCGCTGCTCGCCGGCACGATCGTGTTCCTCGCGCTGTGCTGGCCAAAGGGCTCGACCTCGCGCGACTCGTTCCGCGTCATCGTGGCCGGATGGATCACGCTGGTCGCCTCGAGCGTGGTCCAGTTGCTGCTGCAGGGCATCTACGCCAGCGGGCTGCCGTCGTCGCGGATCTTCGATCCGTCGGTGATCCAGGCGACCACGGCCACCCGCTTCGGCACGACCATCGAGGTCAGGCTGCTGATACTGGCCATCGCCGCGCCCGCGGTGACGATCGGCGTGCAGCGGCTGGCGAGCCAAACGCTCGGCCAGCGGATGCGCTCCGCCGCGCTGGCGATCGCCGGAACCCTCGGGCTCGCGGCGACGTGGGCCGCGACCGGGCACGCCTCTACCGGGATCCAGGTTCCGATCTCCGTCGTCTCTGACATGCTGCACCTCACCGCGATGGCGGTCTGGCTCGGCGGTCTGGCGATGCTGGTGCTGGTCGTGCTGCGCGACCCGGAGAAGCCGAAGCAGGCGGCAGCCGCCGTCCGGCGCTTCTCTACGGTCGCGCTGACCTGCGTCTGCGTAATGATCGCCACCGGTACGTACCAGGCCTGGCGCGACGTCGGCTCGCTGCATGACCTGTTCTACGCGACCTACGGCCGCCTCGTGCTGGTCAAGATCGCCGGTCTGCTCACGCTCATCGGCCTCGGCTATTACGCACGGACGAAGATCGCCTCCGGCTTGACGGCCACGGCGCTCAACGGCTCTGGCACAGTCACGGGCGCGCTCGCCGTGCCCCTGACCGAGGAAGCGAGCGTTGACGCAGAGGACGAAGCGGTAGAGGCACACGCGGCGGTGGCTCCGGCCATCGCGACCGGATCTTCGTCTGCCGTCTCTTCGTCAATTGGGTCGTCTAGAGGCCCGGGCAAGGGGCCGGGGCGTCCCGGTCGCGGGCCGGGCTTGAACAAGCCTGGTCGGCGTACCTCACGTGTCGGCAGCGGCCAGCCGCGACCAGGCGAACCGAACTCGCGCACCCGCCAGACGCTGGGCATGCTGCGCCGCTCGGTCGCGGCGGAGACGGCCATCGCGCTCGTCGTCCTAGCGGCGACGGCGATCGTGGTCGACTCGGTCCCCGGACGCACCGCGAACGGTCTTTCGTCGCAGCCCGGTTCCACCGACGTCTCGCTGCCGTTCAACACCGGCGCAGTGGCCGGAACGGTGCTGGTCGTCGTCGAGCCGGGCAAGATCGGCCCGAACCAGACGCACGTGCTGATCGAGAACACCAAAGGCGAGCCGTACGACCCCGTGCAGGTATCGGTGTCTTACGCACTGCCGTCCCGCAACTTCGGACCGGTGAACTCGAAGGTGGTCGCGAACGGCCCCGGGCACTACATCGATCAGCCGACGCTGTTGACCTTCGCCGGGCAGTGGCAGGTCTCGATCGTCATCCGCAGCGATGACTTCGACGAGACCACCGTCCGCGTCCCGTTCAACGTCACGCCGTGAACGGACGTCTCAGGGATGAGACGCGAATCAAGAGTCGTTAGACCCGAACAGAAGCCTTCCGCAGCCTAGGGGGTTGTGATGACTTGGACCATCTGGCACGTGATCATGACATTGCATAGCTTGCACGCCGTGCTGCCGCGATGATGATCTGACTGATTTCCACTCTTTCGGCGGAGTTGTCCGCATAACTGAATGAACTCGGGAGTACACATTCTCTTGTGAACAGAACGAGCAAACGGTGGCTGGTCCCGGCGGCGCTCGGCATCGCCGGGACCGCTGTCGTCGCGGCCGGCTGGTTCGGCTACTGCGCCGCCACCGGGCACGGCCTCGACCTCAATCTGGGCCTCGGCAGCGACTCGGGCAACGTGGCCGCAGCCGCCGTGCATCCGGTGGCCGCCGCGGCGCGGCCAGCGGCGATCTCGATCCCGAACGGCGCCACCGGCATCGCGCCCGACAGCGCCCTGACGGTGACCGCACCGCCCGGTGAGCAAGTCGGCGCGGTCGAGCTGACGTACCAAACCGAAGCCGTGCGCGGCACCTTCAGCGACGACCGGCGCACGTGGACCGCCTCCGGACCGCTGCGAGCCGGCGTGTCGTACGCACTCAGCGCCGTCACGATGGACGACGCCGGCGGCACGGGCATCCAGCGTGAGTCGTTCAGCACCAGCCGCCCGGACAGCCCGCTCAAGCTCGACCTGGTCGCCCCAGCCGACGCCTCAGTCGACGGCATCGGCCAGCCGGTCGTCGTGTCCTTCATGCAGCCGATCGCCAGCGCCGACCGCGCGGCGGTGGAGCGGGCGCTCAGCGTCAGCGCGGTTCCGCCGCAGGCCGGGCACTGGAGCTGGCTCTCGGCGTACCGGGTCGACTACCGGCCGCAGCAGTACTGGAAGACCGGCGCGAAGGTCAGTGTCCATCTCGCGCTCGACGGCCTAGGCGACGGACACGGCCACTACGGCACCGCGAACCGCGACTTCACGTTCACCGTCGGCCGGGATCAAGAGACGACGATCGACCTGAAGGCCGATCAGGCCACCGTCCGCCGCGACGGACGCGTAGTGCACACCTTCGCCGTCACGGGCGGCATGCCGGGCCTGGACACGTGGAGCGGCACGTACGCGGTCATCGACAAGTCGCCGGACGTGCACATGGACTCGCGTACCGCAGGCCTCGGCGACGAGTACGACATCCCGGACGTGAAGTGGGACGTGCACCTTACGTATACGGGCACATACGTGCACTCAGCGCCGTGGTCGGTAGGGTCGCAGGGCGTGACTAACGTCAGCCACGGCTGTATCGGAGCCTCGCCGTCGAACGCCGAATGGTTCTTCTCCAGCACGCTGCCCGGCGATGTGGTCAAGGTGATCCACACGCCACGGCAAGTCGCGCCGGGCAACGGTTTCGCGGACTGGCAGGAGTCCTGGGACCAATGGCTCGCCGGATCCGCAGTGCACTAACGATCCACCGCACCAAGAACACGTAGAAACGAATCGGGCCCGGCGAAGAAAATCCGCCGGGCCCGATCCCTTAACGCCTTACTCGCTTACTGCCCTACTTGCTTAGCGCAGGGCGGACGTCAGGGCCGAGGTGAGCGACCCGTTCGCGTCGTCACCGTCGAGCGACCACACCGACGCGCCGCGCAGGCCGGCGAAGTCGACGAAGAGGCCCTTGGTGAAGACGGTCGCCGGGTTGTCGTAGGTCCAGAAGGTCTGCGACGCCGGGTCGTACTTCCACACCGACGCGGTGGTCGCGTCGAAGTGCACCGTGCCGGGCTCGGTCACGATCGTCTTGTAGCCGGCCTGATCGGTCGAGGCCGCGCCGGTCGCGCTCTGGTAGAGCCCGTTGTTGGTGGCCGAGACGCCGGTCCACGCGTGCGCGTAGTACGGCAGCTCAAGCGCGATCTTGCTGGCGGGCACGCCGTGCGATTCGTAGTACTGCACGGTCTGCACGATGGAGAACTTGCCGTTGGCCGGCTGCGGGTCCTTCGGGTCCGGCAGCAGGTTGGCGGCGAAGTCGGTGATGTTGTCCCAGCCGCCGTGGAAGTCCACGGTCATCACGTTGTACCAGTCCAGGCTTTTGGCCACCGGCGCGAGCTGGAGCTGCTGCGCGGCCGCGTACTGGTTCGGCGAGACGTCGGCGGACAGGATGTAGTGCTCGCCGCTGGCCTGGCCGGCGGTGTTCAGCGCGCCGCGGAAGTCCTGAACCAGCGCGGTGAAGTCGGGAGTGTCCTGCGGGCCGAACGGGTTGTTGTTGCCCGGCTCGTTCGGGTACTCCCAGTCGATGTCGATGCCGTCGAAGATGCCCTTGGCCGCGCCCGCGGGCAGGCCCGGGATGTTGCCGTTGATGTACTGGTCGACGCAGGACTGCGACGAATGCCTGCCGGCCCGCCTCGGTGGCGGAAAGGGCCGAGAAGTGGCTCGACCAGCTCCAGCCGCCGATCGACATCACGATCTTGAGGTTGGGGTTGGCGGCCTTGAGTTCCTTGAGCTGGTTGAAGTTGCCGTTCAGCGCCTGACCCGGGGCGTCGGCGACGCCGTTGACCGCCTCGGTGGCGGCGAAGGGCCGCTGGTAGTCGGCCCAGCTGTCGCCGGACGTGCACAGGCCGTCCGGGGAGACGCTGGAGAACGCGTAGTTGATCTCGGTGAGCTTCGAAGCGGCGCCGTCGGTGACCAGGTTCTTCTCGAAGAAGCCCGAGTAGATGCCCCACTGGGTGAAGTACCCGATCGCGACCTTTCCGCCGCGTGAGCCGCCATGATGATCGGCGGTGACGGTCGCGGCGTGGGCCGCCGGAGCCGCGGCCGCGAGCAGCGCGCTCGCCGCGGCGATCCCCGCCAGCCGGCGGCGGGCCTTGTTCGGCCTTCCGTTCGCGGTGGCGGCGTTGGTTCTGTCGCGCATGTGCTCTCCTCAACGACGAGAAAGAAAGAACACACGGTCCCCCCAAGCTCGCTCCGGCGGCCTACCGCACGGGACGCGGGGCGCCGAGCGACCGGAATTGGACTAGACCATGCTGGCGACAGGTATAGTCCAATCCCCGCCCATGAGCAAGAGTGTGCGATCGAGCTCCAACCGACGAATTGCGTCACAACCGCCACGCAGTTAACGCCGAACGACGGCTGATGCCTCAGTTACCGAAATCTCCGCGCC
>CAVQPP010000133.1:0-18767 GCA_963714445.1 uncultured Actinomycetota bacterium | reverse complement strand
ATCCCGCGAGCGGGCCAACTGATCTCGGCTTACGCGCTCGGGGTGGTGGTGGGCGCTCCGCTGCTCACCGCCGCGTTGGTGCGTTACCGGCGCAAAACCGTGCTCATCGCGCTGATGAGTTGGTTCGCTGCGGGGAATTTGCTGTCGGCGATCGCGCCTGGGTTCACGTTGGTGATGATCGCGCGGTTCGCGACTGGTCTGCCGCACGGCGCGTTCTTTGGCGCGGGGGCGGTCGTCGCGGGCTCGCTCGTTGATCGCACGCGCAAGAACAGCGCGATCGCGATGATGTTCGCGGGGCTGACAGTCGCCAATATCGTCGGTGTTCCGCTGACGACCGTTCTTGGGCAGCACGCTGGTTGGCGCGCGGTCTACGCGATTGTGGGCGTGATTGCCGCGTTGGCTGTGGTGTCGGTTCTGGTCGCGGTGCCTGCTGATGCGGCGCCGGTGGACGAGCAGGCTTCGCTGCGTGGCGAGCTGAGCGCGTTCCGCAAGGCGGAGGTCTGGCTCGTGCTGGGCATCGCGATGCTCGGCGGGGGCGGGTTGTTCGCGACGTTCAGCTACATCGCACCGATGATGACGAACATCGCGCACTATGCCGATTCGAGCATGACCTGGCTGCTAGCGCTCTTCGGTATTGGGATGACTGCGGGCAACCTGGTCGGGGCGCGGTTGTCTGATCGGTTCCCGGCGCAGACGCTGCTGCTGTCGCTGGTCGTTGAGATCGGCATCTCGATCGCGTTCCTGGCGGCGGATCACAACCGGTTCACGGCGGCGGTGGCGATCTTCCTCTTCCCGGCCGCGGCGCTGGCGGGGTTGCCTACGTTGCAGGGGAGGATCATCGCGCTGGCCGGTGGCGCGCCGAACTTGGCCGCGGCGTCGATCCAGGCGGCGTTCAACATCGCGAACTCGTTGGGCGCTTACCTCGGTGGCGTCGCGATCTCGGCGGGGTTCGGATACGGATCGCCGAATGCGGTCGCTTCGATGTTGGTTACGGCTGGGTTGCTGCTGGCAGTTGTGGCGGTTCGGGTTGAGCGGCGGCAGCGGGCGGATGCGTCGGATGCGCCGTTGAATCCTGATGCGGAAGTGGAGAGGATCGCGGCGTGACGAGGCGGCGGCGAGGTGAGAGATGAGGCGGCGAGCGGGGTGAGCGGGGGCGTGGTGGACGGCGAGACGCGGCCGGCGAGGATTGGGATTGTCGGGAGCGGGTGGCGGGCGGAGTTCTTTGCTCGGCTGGCGGCGTTGATGCCGGACCGGCTCACGCTCGTTGGCGCGGCGGTGCGCGTCCCGGAGCGTGCGGAGCAGATAACGCGGCGGTGGCACGTGCCCGCGTACCTCTCGCCTGGTGAGCTTGCCGCGAAGCAGCGGCCTGACTTCGTGGTCACCAGCGTTCCGTGGCCGGTGAATCCCGAGGTGATTGCGACGCTCGTGGAGTCCGGCGTCAGGGTGCTGGCGGAGACGCCGCCGGCGCCGGACGAGGCCGGGTTGCGCGAGCTGTGGGAGCAGGTCGGCGCGCGGCGGATGGTGCAGGTCGCTGAGCAGTATTTGCTGATGCCCGGCCACGCCGCGCGGCGGGAGATCGTGGCGCGTGGGCTGATCGGTAACGCGACCTCGGTGCAGGTCTCGTCGACGCACGGGTATCACGCGGTCTCGATCATCAGGGGGTTGCTGGGCGTCGGCTTCGAGCCGGTGCGGATCGTGGCGTCTCGGTTCACGGCGCCGTTGGTCGATCCGCTCACGCGGGCCGGTTGGACTGGCGACGAGACTGCCAAGGACGCGGCGACGACATTGGCGACGTTGGACTTTGGCGGCGCGTCGGGACTCTACGACTTCACCGACAACCAGTGGCACAACCGGCTGCGGCTGCGCCGGATCGTGATCCGCGGCAGCCTTGGCGAGATCGCCGACGACACGGTCGTGCGGTGGGCGGGGCCGGAAACCGTGCTGCGGTCGCAGATCGTGCGCTCGCAGTTGGGGCAGGACTTGAATCTCGACGGGCACGACACCGAGCTTCTGTCGTTCGAGGGCTCGGTGGTGTATCGCAATCCGCTGCTCGGGCTGCGGTTGATGGACGAGGAGATCGCTATCGGCTCGCTGCTCACGGCCACGGCTGCATGGTCGCGCGACGAGGGGCCGGAGCCGTATCCACTGGACCAGGCGAGCCAGGATCATCTCATCGCACTTGCGATTGACCGCGCGGCCGAATCGGGGACGCCGGTCGTCGACCGAGGCTGGGCCGTGGACGTCCTGAGGACGTCCTGAGACGTCCGGCGACGTCCGAGAGCATCGCAGGGTTCGGTGAAACATTTAAAGTTTCACCGGACGCTGATTGGTAAGTCGGGCTATTGTCCCAGGTCAGAGGCTAGATCGGCGTCTAGCTCGGCGGCTCGGCGGCGTAGGAACGCGCGTTCTGCGTCGTTCTTCGTCCGGTCGAACGCGGACTGGTACGCGGCGACGGCCTCCGCGTCGCGGCCTTGTCGCCGCAGCAGGTCGGCGCGGATGGCGTGGTACAGGTGGAAGCCGTCCAGGTCCAGCGCGTCGACCAGGTCGAGTGCGGCCTGCGGGCCGTCGACTTCGGCCACCGCGACGGCGCGGTTGAGTGCTGCGACCGGCGTTGGCGCGAGTGCGATCAGCTGGTTGTAGAGCTGGAGGATTTGGCTCCAGTCGGTCGCTGCCGTGATCGGCGCGTCGCTGTGCACGGCGTTGATCGCCGCTTGGATTTGGTACGGGCCGGGGTGGTCTCGGCGTAGGCAGCGTCGGACGAGGTCCTGGCCTTCGGCGATTAGCGCGCGGTCCCATAGGTCGCGGTCCTGCTCGGCCAGCGGGATCAGGCTGCCGCCGGGGCCGGTGCGTGCGGCGCGGCGGGACTGCGTGAGGAGCATCAGTGCGAGCAGGCCTAGGGCTTCCGGCTCGTCGGGCATCAGTTCGGTGAGCAGCCTGCCTAGGCGCAGGGCTTCCGCGCACAGGTCCTCGCGGACTAGTTGGTCGCCGGAGCTGGCCGTGTACCCCTCGTTGAAGACTAGGTAGATGACCGCCAGGACGGCTCGCAGACGGTCCGGCAGGTCGGCCTCGCGGGGGACTCGGTACGGGATCTTCGCGTCGCGGATCTTGCCCTTCGCGCGCACGATTCGCTGCGCCATGGTCGGCTCGGGGACTAGGAACGCGTGCGCGATCTCGGCGGTAGCTCAGGCCGCCTAGCAGTCGCAGCGTGAGTGCGACGCGGGCTTCGGAGGCGAGGGCCGGGTGGCAGCAGGTGAAGATCAGCCGTAGCCGGTCGTCGCGCACGGGTCCCTCCTCCTCTGCTGGTCGGTCCGCGTTGGTGTCTTCCGGGAGCACGCCGCTGCCGCGTTCGTGCAGCAGTGCGGCTTGGGCGTGCCGGTCGGCGCGGGATGCCTCGCGTCGAAGCCGGTCGATCGCGCGATTGCGGGCCGTGGTGATGATCCAGCCGGCCGGGCGTGGCGGCACTCCGTCGACCGGCCAGCGCTGCGCGGCCACCGCGAAGGCCTCCTGGACCGCTTCCTCGGCGATGTCGATGTCGCCGAAGGCGCGGACCAGGACCGCCACCGCGCGGCCGTACTCCGCACGGAACGCGCGCTCGACCGTGCCGCCCCCGGCTGCGGCGCGGTCTGGGCGTTCCGTGCTGTCCGGCCCATCCACGTCGCTACTGCCCGCTCTCATCGACGAACGGACGCACCTCGATCGCCAGCCCGGTGATCACCTCGGCGTACTTGCGGCCCCACGCCAGCGCGGCGTCGAGGTCGGGCACCTCGATGATGGTTTGGCCGCCGACGTACTCCTTGCCCTCGAGGTACGGGCCGTCGGTCATCAGGACCTCGCCGTCCTTGGCCTTGAGCACGGTCGCGGTGCTCGGCGCGTGCAGACCCCCGTTGAACACCCACACGCCTGCGGCCTTGGCCTCTTCGGTCAGCGCGTTCACGTTGCGCATGATCGGGCCCAGGATCTCCGGCGGCGGCGCAGGGGCGTCTGCGGGCGTATAGATGGTGAGCAGGTACTGGGTCATTTCGGATGGCTCCTCGCTCTTCTGATCGGGCCTGCCTTCACCCTCTATACGAACGGGTCGCGACCGAATCGACAATCGGGCGGTCCGGCCGCATGAGTATCACGGCTGGACCGCCCGATCGGCGGTATTAACGATATGAGCTGCCCATTAGACGGCGATGTTCTCGAAGATCACCTTGATCGCGACGCCTCGTGCCGTCGGGCTGGTGGGGATCGGCACGAACGAGACCACGCCGTTGCCGCCGCAGGGCAGGTTCAGCGAGGTCGGGATCGGAACGGCCACGAAGAAGTTCTTCAGCACGATCGGCGGGTTGACCGCCGCGCCGGTCGGGGTGCCGATGATGGCGTCGATCTCGTGCGCGGCCGAGCCGGTGAAGCCGAGCTGCGTGACGTCTACGGAGTAGGGCGGGAAGATCGCGTTGACCTGGACGGTCTGTCCGGCGATGGGGTGTCCGGTCTCGTTCGGGACGACCGGGCCGGGGCAGACGACCTTGATGACCGGGACGGCGGTGGAGGTCGGGGTGGGTCCTCCGTTGACCGTCGCGGTGAAGTAGTAGTTCGGGCCGACCGGGATCGGGTCCTGGACGGCCTGCGCGGCCGGTGCGATGGCAGCGGTGAGGCCGAGCGCGGCGAGGGTGCAGTAGAGCGCGCGCATACGTGCGGGCATGGCGACTCCTTCGGCGCAAAGAGTGAGGTTATGGGTATGGCGCTGGCAAGTCGGACGACTCAGGGATTTATCAGGTATTTGATCCGCTGCGCCGCCGTGCGGATCGTAGGAGAATGCTGAGTCACTGTCAACGACCAAATGGCTCGACTGGTGAGACAGAGCTATGCGGGTTTTGATACCGCGGCGGCGAGCTTGCCGAGCGAGTGCGCGACGCCTAGCCGGATGACCGGTCGCAGCAGCAGGAAGCCGAATCGGCCTAGCGCGCCGAGCGGCAGTTCGACGTCCTCGACCCACGTCAGCGTGCTGGAAGCGTCCGAGTTCGCGGCGACTTCGAACGCTCCGGTGCCCTTGATCAGCTTGCCGGTGTGCTCGACGCGGCAGCGATGCGGCGGCTCCCACGCGGTGATCACCATCGTGTCGAGGAAGCCGAGCGGTCCGATGCCGGTCCACGCCTCGATCCCGCCGCCGACGCCCTTGCCGTCGTTCGCCGTGCCGCGCACAGTCGTGCCCAGCATCCACTGGCTTTGGCGCTCCCAGTCGGTCGTGGCTGCCCAGACCTCTTGCACCGGGGCGTGCACGGTCACGCTGACGGAAACGTGGCCGATCGCGGGGCGAGTCACAGCGCGGTTCACAGGGCGATTATTACGCATTCGCCCGGCGTGCCGCTTAAGCGGAGGCGGCACGCCGGGCGAACAGTGCGTTTCCGAGCAGTGCGTTTCTGATCAGTGCACGGCTACGAAGCTATGAGGCGAAGACCTCGAACTCGGCGGCTTGTCCGGCCTGGCCAGCCGGTGTTCGCGGTGAAGTTCAGCCTCAGGTAGCGCGCGGTCGTGCTGCTGAAGGTGATCGTCACCGTGTTACCGCCGTTGTTGGGATCGAAGGTGTATCCGGTCGAACCGACGACCGTGTTGAACGTGCTGCCGTCGGTGCTGCCGAGGACGGAGAGCGTCTGCGTGCGAGCGCCCCATGACGGCGGCAGCGTCACCACGATGCGGCCGACCGCCTTGCTGCTGCCGAGGTCGACCTGGAGCCACTGCGGGAAGGCGTTGTTCGTGCTCTCCCAGTAGCTGCCGGTGTTTCCGTCCACGGCGTTGTTGGCCGGGAAGCCGCCTTGCGAGCCGCTGGCCGATGTCGGTTGGTTGAGTGCGAGGTTCGTGTTCGCACTCACGCCGGTGCCGGTCAGCGAGACGGTCGTCGGGCTGTTGGTCGCGTTGCTGGTGATGGTCACCGCGCCGGTGCGCGTGCCGGTGGCCGTCGGCTTGAAGGTGACGTTGATCGTGCACGAACCTCCGGCCGCGATGGAGCTGCCGCAGCTGTTGGTCTGCGCGTAGTCGCCGGACGCCGCGATGGAGGAGACCGCCGCGGCGGCGGTGCCGGTGTTGATCACTGATACGGCCTGCGCGGCGCTAGTCGTGCCAACCGTCTGGTTGCCGAAGCTCAGGCTCGTCGGGTTGGTGGTGAGGGTCGCCGTGGGGTTGCCGCCGCCACCGGCCGGGTAGATCTGGAACTCAGAGACCTGACCTGCCGGCCAGCCGGTGTTGCCGGTGAAGTTCAGCCGCAGGTAGCGGGCGCTGGTCGCGGAGAAGTTGATCGTGACCGAGTTGCCGGTGTTCGGGTCGAAGCTGTAGCCGGCGGAGGGGACGATCGTGCTGAATGTTGAGCCGTCGGTGCTGCCTTGGACGGAGAACGTCTGCGTGCGCGCGCCCCACGACGTTGACGGCGGCAGGGTGACGGTGACCTTGCCGAGGCTGAAGTTCGAGCCCAGGTCGGCTTGCAGCCATTGTGGGAACGCGTTGTTCGTGCTCTCCCAATAGGTACTGGTGTTGCCGTCGTTGGCGTTGCTCGGCGAGAAGCCGCCCTGCGAGCCGCTGGCGGTCATCGTCGCGCCGATCGCCAGGTTCGTGTTCGAGGTCGCAGTCCCGGTGCCGGACAGGTTGACCACCAGCGGGCTGTTCGCGGCCGTGCTGTTGACGGTCAGCGTCCCGTTGCGTGTCCCGGCTGATGTCGGGGTGAACCTGACAGAGGCCGAACACGTCGCGCCGGCAGCCAGCGAGCTGCCGCAGGTGTTGGTCTGCGCGTAGTCGCCACCGGCGGTCAC
This sequence comes from uncultured Actinomycetota bacterium, assembly GCA_963714445.1. Taxonomy (GTDB): domain Bacteria; phylum Actinomycetota; class Actinomycetes; order Streptomycetales; family Catenulisporaceae; genus Actinocrinis. Next base: position 11,985 of record CAVQPP010000133.1, on the reverse strand, counting down.
CGAGGTGATCGTGGCGGCGGCGTTGCCGGTGTTGGTGATGGTCACCGACTGCGCGGCGGACGTGGTGCCAACGTTCTGCGACGTGAAGGTCAGGCTGGTCGGCGACGCGGACAGGCTCGCCGTGCCCTGGCCGCCGTTGGAAATGGTGACCTGGCCGGTCAGCCGGATGTCGCGGGACGACGAGCCGACGTAGACCTGGTTGACTCCGGCGGCGTTGGACCAGCCGGTGTTGATCCAGTACTGGAAGGCGCGCGCGTTTAGCGTCAGGCTGACGTGCTGGGTCTGGCCGGGGTTCAGCGTCACGCGCTGGAAGCCGTTCAGGTTCTTCGGCGGCTCGCCCACGCCGCTGGGCTGGCCGACGTAGACCTGCGCGATTTCGGTCCCTGCGACGCTGCCGGTGTTGGTCACGTCGAAGCCCACTGCGACGTTGCCGGACGAGTCGGGCGCGCCGACGGTCAGGTTGGCGTAGCCGAAGGTGGTATAGGACAGGCCGAAGCCGAAGGGGAACATCGGGGCCTTGTTCTGCGCGTCGTACCAGCGGTAGCCGACGTCGAGCCCTTCGGAGTACTGCACGGTGCCGTTCTGGCCGGGCCACTGTGCCGGGGTGCTGGCCGGGACGTCGGCGAGGCTGTTGGGGAAGGTGACCGGGAGCTTGCCGGAGAAGTTCACGTCGCCCCACAGCAGCGCCGCGATGGCCGTGCCGTCCTCCTGGCCTGGATACCAGTTCTCGATGATGCCCTTGACCGAGCCGGCCCACGGCATCGTCACCGCCGAGCCGGTGTTCAGCACGACGACCGTGTTCGGCTGCGCGGCGGCGACGCTGCTGATCAGGTTGTTCTGCGCTGAGGACAGGTCGATGTTGTTGAGGTCCGCGCCTTCGCCCTCGGGGTTGTTGACGAAGACGACTGCGACGTTGGCCGCCTTCGCCGCGTTCACGGCCGGCGTGACAAGGTCCTGGTTCGGGATCTGCCAGTTGAGGTTGACCTGGTCGCCGCCGCCGTCCTGGAAGTAGTCGACCTCGATGCTCACCGGCTGCCCGGCGGTCAGGCTGACGCTGCCGGTCTTGGTGGTCGGCGGCTGGTCGGCCCAGTTGCTGATGATCTGCTGGCCGTTGATGAACAGCCGGCTGCCGTCGTCGCTGGTCAGCGAGAAGTTGTAGGTGCCGGTGGTCGGCGGGGTCAGCGTGCCGGTCCACTTGGTCGACCAGTTGTCGCCGCCGAGGGTGCCGCCGGGGGACTGCTCGCCCCAGTTGAAGTTGATCACCGGGTCGACCCGGGTGAAGTTCGGCGTGCCGGACAGCGAGTTGCCGCTGTAATACTGGCCGAACAGGCCGTGGCCTGAGCCGGAGGACGGCGTCAGGTAGCTGCTGTCGACCAGCGAGCCGTTCGGGTTCGCAACGCCCTGCGAGTAGGTGACGCTGGCGCTGCTACCCGCGCGCGTAGTGATGCCCTGATACGGCGTCGTCACGTACGGCGCGTTGACGTGCGCGCTACCGTTTCCGGCTGTCTCGGCGTCCACGCCGGCGTCGTCGCCGATGACCGCGATCGACTTGTCGGCGGTGTTGATCGGCAGCACCGAGGAGTTCTTCAGCAGCACGCTGCCTTCCTCGGCCACGGTCCGTGCGACGGTCGTGTCAGCGGTCGAGGTCACGTTGTTGGTCAGCGCGCCGTTGTTCGTCTTGTCGAACAGCCCCGCCTGGAACATCGACGTGAGGATATTGAGCACGTGCCCGTCGATGGTCGCCTGCGAGACCTGTCCTGCCGCCAGTGCGTTGGTCAGCGCGGTGCCGTAGAAGTCCTGGCCGTTCATCTCCTGGTCGAGACCGTTGTCCGCCGACGCGACGGTGGAGTGCGTGCCGCCCCAGTCGGAGGTGACGAACCCGGTGAAGCCGAGCTGGTTGCGCAGGATGGTCTGCAGCAGGTTCGGGTTCTCACACGCGAAGGTGCCGTTGATCGTCGCGTACGAGCACATGATCGACTCGGCGCCGCCCTGCTGGATCGCCGCCTGGAACGCGGGCAGGTAGATCTCCTGCTCAGTGCGCGCGGAGACCTGCGCGTTGTCGGACCTGGAGTTGCGGTAGGTCTCCTGGTTGTAGACCGCGTAGTGCTTGACCTGGTCGATCGGGCCCTGACTCTGGATGCCCTGGACGTCGGCCGCGGCCAGCTGGCCGGCCAGGTACGGGTCCTCGCTGTAGGACTCGAACGCGGGCCCCAGCGCGGGTCGCGCACGATGTTGATCGTCGGGCCGAGTGACACGTTCGCGCCCTTGGCCCACGTCTCGCCGCCGATGACCTGCGCCGTACTGCGCATCAGCGAGGTGTCCCAGGTCGCCGCGCCGGCAACAGGCGCGGGCAGCTGGGTCACGCCGGTGACGCCGTCGGCCACGCCGGCCGGGCCGTCCTGCAGCCGCAGCTGCGGGATGCCGAGCCGAGTGTTGGCGTCGACGCAGGCGCCGTAGCCCTCGCACGAGCTGCTGCCGTGCATCATGTCGATCTTCTCGGCGGAGGTCATCTGGGCCAGCAGTTCCTGGGCGCGCTGGCCGGGCGGCTGGGTCGCGTCCAGCCAGGGCGGGCTCGCGGCGTGCGCTGGCGTCAGCGCACTGACGAAGCCCGCGACCAACGCGGCCGCCACGGCGGCGCGTGCGAAGGTCGGAGTTCTCATGGGTACTCCAGAAGTGAAGAACAAGCCAGAAACAAGCTGTGGGTAGTGGCTGACGGCTACTGCTGGTAGACCTGGAACTCCGAGATCTGACCCGCTGGCCAGCCGGTGTTCGCGGTGAAGTTCAGCCGCACGTACCGCACTGAGGCCGACGTGAAGGTGATCGTCACGGTGTTGCCGGTGTTGGGGTCGAAGGTGTAGCCGGCCGAGCCGACGATCGTGTTGAACGTCGAGCCGTCGGTGCTGCCGAGGACAGAGAGGGTCTGCGTGCGCGCGCCCCACGACGTGGACGGCGGCAGGTCAAGCACGATGCGGCCGATGCTGTGCGACGAGCCGAGGTCGACTTGGAGCCACTGCGGGAAGGCGTTGTTGGCGCTCTCCCAGTAGCTGCTGGTGTTTCCGTCGACCGCGTTGGAGGTTGGGAAGCCGCCTTGCGAGCCGCTGGCTGAGGTGGGTTGGTTCAGCGCGAGGTTCGTGTTCGCACTCACGCCGGTGCCGGTCAGCGCGATCGTGGTGGGGCTGTTGGTGGCGTTGCTGGTGACCGTGACGGCGCCGGTGCGGGTGCCGGTCGCGGTCGGGGTAAAGGTGACGTTCACCGTGCAGGACGCGCCGGCGGCGATGGAGCTGCCGCAATTGTTGGTCTGCGCGTAGTCGCCGGATGCTGCGATGGACGAGACCGACGCGGCGGCCGTGCCGGTGTTGGACACCGTGACCGCGTGCGCGCTGCTGGTCGTGCCGGTCGTCTGGTTGCCGAAGGACACGCTCGTCGGGTTCGCGGAGAGAGTCGCGCTCGGCGTGCCGGTGCCGCCGGCGTAGACCTGGAACTCAGAGATCTGACCTGCGGGCCAGCCGGTGTTGCCAGTGAAGTTGAGCCGCACGTAGCGCGTCGTGGTCGCGTTGAAGTTGATCGTCACCGTGTTGCCGCTGGCGGGATCGAAGTTGTAGCCGGCGGAGCCGACGATCGTGTTGAACGTCGAGCCGTCGGTGCTGCCGAGCACGGAGAGGGTCTGTGTACGCGCGCCCCACGATGTCGATGGCGGCAGGTCGAGGGTGATCTTGCCAATGCTCTGCGACGAGCCGAGGTCGACTTGGAGCCACTGCGGGAAGGCGTTGTTCGTGCTCTCCCAATAGCTGCTCGTGTTGCCGTCCACGGCGTTGCTCGACGGGAAGCCACCCTGCGAACCGCTTGCCGACGTCGGCTTGTTCAGAGCGAGGTTCGAACTCGGCGTCACGCCGGTGCCGGACAGCGCGATGGTGGTCGGGCTGTTGGTCGCATTGCTGGTGATGGTGATCGCGCCGGGTCGGCTGCCCGCGGCAGTCGGCGTGAAGGTGACGCTGACCGTGCACGAGGCCCCGGCGGCGATCGAGCTGCCGCAGCCGTTGGTCTGCGCGTAGTCACCACTCGCGGTGATTGAGGACACTGAGACAGCTGACGAACCGTTGTTCTTGACGGTCACGGCCTGCGGGTCGCCGGTCGTGCCCACGTTCCAGTTGCCGAAGTTCAGGCTCGCCGGGGTCGCGCTCAGCGTGTTGCCGCCGTTGATCGGCGGGGAGTTGAGCGTGCCGAGTGCGTTGGTGAGCACCCCGGGGACGAACTGCGACTGCAGGTTGCTCGAGGCCGCGTTCTCGAACTGGAAGCCGGCCGGCTGCGACGCGCGTGGCGAGCCGAAGCAGCCCCCTGCGGTCTGCGTGCCGACGTGCGCGGCGTTGTCCACGTTGCCTGTCACGGTCCAGTTGCTCACGCCGCTGATCGCGTAGCCGTAGCCCATGTACGAGCCCTCAAGCGTGTTGTTCGTGACCGTGCCGCCGTAGTTGGTGCCGGTCAGGCAGTTCCACACCTGCTGGCCCATCGCGATGCCGATCTTGATGAAGGCGCTCGCGGCGTCGATCGTGTTGTTCGTGACCAGCGTGCCGGTGTAGTTGCCGTTCATCGGCGCGTAGTCGACCATGTTGATCCCGCCGAACAGCAGCTGGTTCTTGGCGATGATCGTGTTGTTCTGGATGGTCGAGCCGGGCGCGCCGAAGACCACGATGCCGCCGTCGGTGGCGTCCTGGATCGTGTTGCCCTGCACGTTGCTGTTTCCGCAGGCCAGCGAGATGCCGTCGGCCCAGGTGGAGTTGCCGGGCGCGGTGGGGGTCGCGGTGCCGGACGGGCCGATCGTGTTGTTCAGGATCTTCGCGTTCTGACATTGCGGCACGTTGTTGGTGACCGTGCCCTCGATGAAGTGCATCGCGGACCAGCCGCGCGGGTCGTGCGCGGTGATGTTCTGCACGGTCTGGCCGGCGCCGCCGCCGCCCATCTCCAGCAGCGCGCCGCCGCTGAGGATGCCGAGCGCGGGCCGGTTGCCGTCGACCTGGATGTTCTCCACGGTCACGCCGGACTGGTTGTTGCCGCTGATCGCGGTCGTCAGGCTGCTGCCGGTCACGCGCAGGATCGCGCGGGTGCTGTCGGTGGGTAGACCCTGCGTGTAAATCTGCTGGTTCGGCGCGGTGAAGGTGACCGAGTTGGCGAGCGAGAAGACGGCGCCGGGGCACAGCACCGCCTGCGCTCCAGTGCCGACCAGCGCGGCGTTGATGTCGGCGTCGGTGCCGGAGGGGATGCACGACGACGCGGCGCGAGCGAGGGAGCCCGGGGATACGCCCGACGTGGTCGAACCCTGAAATGCGAGCGCTACCGAGACCGCTGCGACGGGAATCGCAGCTCGCAGTGTACGTAGCCAGTGCATGACGCCTCCTTGCGGCATGGTGGTGGCTCAAGTCGTCGTCACCGTACAAGCGGCGACGTATAGCCGCAAGATGTAAACAGAGGCGAGAAAAATAACGACAGTAGCTAGCAATAACTGCCTGACTGGACTGTTGCAAGGGTTGCAAAGGCGCCGAGTGGCCCGGCGATTGACGTGCTGATTGTCAGGCAGGTGTTAGAGCGCCATCCGCACGATCGCGACCGACTCGGCCGGGAGGTGGATGCGGTCGCGGCGTGCCTCGGACGTGTCGACGCGCGCGCGATCGACCCGAACGGACTCGTCGGAGGCGAGCAAACGGTCGGCGACGGGGCCGTCGAGCGGGAGGGACTGCGCGTGGCCGGCGAGGTTCACCACGATCCGTACCGCGCCGCGCTGCACGATCAGCCAGCGTGCCGCCTCGTCGGAGATGACGCGCACGGCGGTCAGCCGTGGATCGCTCAGGTCGGGGTCGCTGTGCCGCAGCGCTATCAGGACCCTGTACCAGTCGAGCAGCACTCGGTGGTCGTCGTCGGCGATCTCGGTCCAGTCGAGTCTGGATCGGGCGAAGGTCTCCGGATCCTGCGGATCGGGCACGTCCTGCGCTGCCCAGCCGTGCCTGGCGAACTCGCGGCGGCGGCCTTCGCTGATCGCGCGGCCGAGGTCAGGGTCCGGATGGTCGGTGAAGTACTGCCACGGCGTGCTCGCGCCCCACTCCTCGCCCATGAACAGCATCGGCGTGAACGGCGCCGTGAGCAGCAGCGCCGCGCCGACGCGCAGCAGGCCGGGGGAGAGCGTCTCGCTGATCCGATCGCCGAGCGCGCGATTGCCGACCTGGTCATGGTCCTGCAAGAACCCGACGAAGCGGTTCGCGCCGAGCAGCACCGTGTCTACGGGTCGTCCGTGGTGTCGGCCGCGAAACGACGACCAGGTGCCGTCGTGGAAATACCCGCCGGTCAGGGTCTTGGTGAACGCGCTGATCGAGCCGAAATCGGCGTAGTAGCCCTGGCGTTCGCCGGTCAGCAGAGTGTGCAGCGCGTGATGGAAGTCGTCGCTCCATTGTGCGTGAACGCCGTAGCCGCCGTGCGTGCGCGGCGTGATCACGCGCGGGTCGTTGCGGTCGGTCTCCGCGACGAGCGTGAGCGGCCGGCCGAGCTGCGTCGCGAGTTCGCCCACTGCGATCGAGAGCTGTTCGAGCACGTGCACGGCTCGGGTGTCGAGCAGCGCGTGCACGGCATCGAGCCGCAGGCCATCGATGTGGTAGTCACGCAGCCAGTGCAGCGCGTTCTCGACGATGAACGCGCGAACCTCGTCCGACCCCGGACCGTCGAGATTGATCGCCCAGCCCCAAGGCGTGTGGTACTTCTCGGTGAAGTAGGGCCCGAATTCGGCGAGATAGTTCCCGCTCGGGCCAAGGTGGTTGTATACGACATCGAGCAATACGCCGATGCCGCGCCGATGACAGGCATCGACGAACCGTGCCAGGCCCTCGGGACCGCCATACGGTTCGTGTACCGCCCACAGCGCGACGCCGTCGTACCCCCAGCCGTGCGCACCAGGGAACGCGGCGACCGGCATCAGCTCGACGAAGTCCACGCCGAGTTGGGCCAGGTGGTCGAGCCGGGCGATGGCGCCGTCGAAGGTACCCTCCGGGCTGAACGTGCCGATGTGCAGCTCGTAGACGACCGGCGCCGAGGTGGTCGGCCCAGCCCAGCCCTCGTCCGTCCACTGGAACCGCGATGGATCGACGACGCGGCTCGCGTCGTGCACGGTATTGGGCTGGAGCCAGGAACGCGGATCGGGGCGCGGCGGGCCGCCGTCGAGTGAGAACGCGTAGTCGGTGCCCGCGCCTGCGGACGGAACGTCGAGTTCCCACCAGCCGTCGCGGCCCGGCTTGTCCGCCGCGCGCTGCTTCATCGGCAGACGCTCGTCGCCGATGACGAGCTCCACCTGTTTCGGGAGCGGAGCCCATACCGCGAACGAACTCACTGTGCTGTATCCGCGCTCGTCGTAGCCGAGACGTGGGTTTCCTGCCGGACGAGCAGGGCGACCGGCAATGTGCGCGTCAGCTCCTCAAGCCGCAGGCCATCGCCCACGTCGGCCTCCCATCTCGTACATGCGTCCGGTCAGTTCGCAGCGCCAGGTGCCGGGTGGCAGCGCGATCGACGTGTCGTACCAGCCGCCGGCACGCGCGAGGCCGACCGGCAGTCGGGTCGCCACGACGGCGACGTGGTCGCCGCGTAGGAACGCCACCGCGTGGTCGGCTGCGGCTCCGGTCGGGAACAACGGGGTCTGACCTGCCTGCGCGCCGAACCAGTCGCGATGCTCGCGGCGCAGCCGCAGCGTCCGGCTCACCACGAGCGGCTTCTCGTCCTCGGCGGCCAGGCCTTCCTCGGGAGCTGATTCACCGTCGAGCCGGGCCAGCCGCTCGGCCAGCCCCTTGAAGTCGACCGGTCGGCGGTTGTCCGGGTCGACCAGCGCCTGGAAGTCGATCTCGCTGCCCTGATAAACGTCGGGCACGCCGGTCATGGTCAGCTGCAACAACTTCTGGCCCAGGCTGGTGGCGGCCGCGTACCGCTCGACGCGGTCGGCGAAGCGCTGGATCGAGGCGCGCAGGTCGTCGTCGGCGAGCACCAGCTTCGCGAATCCGAGCACTGCCGCCTCGTAGGCGTCGTTCGGCATGGTCCACGAGGTGTACGCCTTCGCCTCGCGCATCGCCTTCGTCAAGTACGGCAGCAGCCTGTCTTCCTCGATCGGCCAGCAGGCGACCAGGGTTTGCCAGAGCAGGTACTTCGCTTCCGCGTCAGGCGGCTGAATCTCGTCCGGTGGCGCCATGATGTCGATCAGGGAGCGAACTCGGGCGAGCTCGTCCGCGCGGGCCTGCCAGCCGGCAACAGCCGCCGCCCACTCATCCGGCAGCTCGGCGAGCACGGTCAGCCGTGCCCGCACGTCCTCGGAACGCTTGGAGTCGTGCGTGCTCAGCGTGGTCATGCTGTCCGGCCATTGGTCGTGCAGCAGCGCGCAGAACAGGTGGAACTCGGCGGGGGAGAGCGCCGGGCTCGCCGGATCGCCGCCCACGTCGCCTGCCATCGGCAGCGCGTTCCAGCGATAGGTCGCGGTGTCCTCCACGCCCTTGGCCGCGACCGCGCCGGACACCTGCTGGAAGCGCACCTGGAACTCGTCACGCAGGTCATCGCGCGGCTCGAGGCGGCCGAGCGCCAGGTCGCGGACGATGGCCAGCGTGTCGTGGCGAGTCTCCGGAAGCATCGCAGTAGCCTGTGACGCGGCGCCGTCGAGCAGCGAGACCGACTCGGACGGCGGCTCCTCGCCGGGCACCAGGTACGCGCGGTAAACCGGCAGCGCCGCCAACAGGGCTCTGACCGACTCGCGCAGCGCCGTGTGCGTGTGGTCGATCAGGTCGAGGTCGGTGCGGCAGATCTCGGCGAGCAGGTCGGTGAGCCGGTCGAGCTCGGGGTGCAGGACCTGGTCGAGCACGTCCAGCTTCGACTGCGCGACGACCGGCGCGAACTGCTCCGGCTCGCCGGTCAGTCCGCTGTGCAGTGCGGTCAGCCGGGCCGCGCCGGCCGGATCGGTGAGCAGCGCGGTCACCGCGCGCTGCGCGTCGTAGCCGGTGCTGCCCGCGCACGGCCAGTCCTCGGGCATGGTCTCGCCGGGCGCGAGGATCTTCTCCGCGACGATCCACTTGCCGGGCGCCGCCTCGGCGAGTCGCCGCAGGTAGTGGTGCGGATCGACCAGGCCGTCCACGTGATCGACGCGTAGCCCGTCGAGGACGCCCTCGTCGAGTAGATCGAACAGCAGCCGATGCGTGGCCTCGAACACCGCCGGATCCTCGGCGCGCAGCGCGATCAGCGTGCTGATGTCGAAGAACCGCCGATAGCCCGGCTCCTCGACGGCCACGCGCCAGTGCGCCGGCCGGTAGTGCTGCGCGCGCAGCAGCTCCGCGAGCGGCAGCGACTCGGTGCCGGGCCGCACCGGGAAGACGTGGTCGAAGTAGCGCAGGACCGGTGCCCGCCCGGTCATGTCACTGGTGTACTCGGTGTCCAACCACAGCTCGCCGTCGCGAACGCAGTCGCCGATCCGGCGGCCGAGCACCGGCAGCAGAACGGCGCCGTGTTGGGCTGACCAGTCGATGTCGAACCACGCCGCGTACTCGGAGTCGGGCCCGTCGCGCAGCACCGACCACAGCGCGCGGTTACCGGTCTCGGGCACCGGCATGCCCATGTGGTTAGGCACGATGTCCGCGATCGCGCCCATCCCGCGCTCGTGCAGCGCGTCGGCCAGTCGGCGCAGACCCTCCGGGCCGCCGAGGTCGGCGTTGATGCGGGAGTGGTCGACCACGTCGTAGCCGTGCTGCGATCCGGGTGTCGCCTGCAGGATCGGCGAGAGATAGAGGTGCGTTACGCCGAGGTCGTGCACGTAAGGCACGACGGCGATCGCATCATCAAAGGTGAAGGATGGCGAAAGCTGCAAACGATACGTAGACGCGGGTACGCCGCGTCCACCCTCCCAAACCGGTGCCTCGCCCATTTCAACCGGGTTACCCACAGTCGGCAGCGTAAACGGCCAAGGGTGGACACGCGCGTTCAGCGGCGGCCAGGGTGAGTGAACCCAAGCTGGTTGACGCGCGTACGGGTTTCTGTAATCGCAGGCTGGTAGTCCCGTCTCCTAGGGCGTGTGTGAGAAGTAGGACCGGATCAGGGCGCGGCGCATGGCGCGTGCGATCGCAAGGCGGAGGGGCGCCCTCGGACTGGTAGTCCGTGGGCGTTCCGACAACGCCGCGAGCGTACGTGACAGGCGGCGCGACCCCGGTCCTACTTCTCACACACGCCCAGGCTGAAGGGGCGAAGGATGCCCGCAGAGCAGACTCGCGAGACGCGCGGTGGAAGTGGGAGTACCTGTGTACGCCGACGAGGAGAAGTGGAACCGGACGGGCACGTCGGGGCGCCGAATGCCCGATCCCGGCGTGGTCACGGCCGCCCGGGACGGCGACGCACGTGCGCTCGACGCGCTGCTGGCGCAGGTGTTCCCACTGGTCTACAACATCGTCGGCCGGGCGCTGGACGGCCACGCCGACGTGGACGACGTCGTGCAGGAGACGCTGCTGCGAGTGGTGCGCGGGCTGAGCGGACTGCGGGAGCCCGAGGCCTTCCGGTCGTGGCTGGTGGCCATCGCGGTGCGCCAGGTGCGTGACCGCCAGCAGGAGCGGCATCGGGCTTCCGCGCACAATTCGGCGCTCGACGCGCTGAACGACCTGGCCGATCCGGCCTCCGACTTCGTCGCCGACGGCATACGCAGCCTCGGCCTGGCCGAGCGCCGCCGCGTGGTCACCTCCGCGATGCGCTGGCTCGACACGGACAACCGCACGCTGCTGGCGCTGTGGTGGCTGGAGGAGATCGGCGAGCTGGAGCGGCCGGACCTGGCCGCCGCGGTCGGATTGTCGGCTAAGCACGCCGCGGTGCGCGTCCTGCGGATGAAAGAGCAGATGCAGACTGCGTGCATGGTGGTCAAAGCGCTGCAAGCCGAGCCGGGCTGCCGGAAGCTACGCGAGGTCACTCAGGACTGGGACCTGACGCCGAGTCCGCTGTGGCGCAAGCGCGTCGCGCGGCACGTGCGCGAGTGCGACACCTGCTGGCATTACGTCGGCGACCTGCTGCCGGTGGAGAGCGCGGTACGCGCGCTGCCGCTGCTGCCGGTGCCCATCGAACTTTCCCAGCGCTGGATGTCGACCGTGCATGGTATGGCTCCCGCGCATGGCGCCACCGCGCTGCACGGCGCGAACGGCAGTAGTCATGGCGGCAAGCTTTTCGCGCGGCACGGCCGCCACCTGGTCACCAAGCGGCCACGCGGCCTGTTCGCGAGCTTCGCGCACGGCGGCCTGATACCGATCACCACCGCGACGGTCGTCGTCGGGGCTGCGGTCGGCACAGTGCTCGCGGTCCAGCCGAGCGGCGCGCCGGCGCCCAAGCCGACCGTCGTCCTCGCCGCCGCGCCGTCCCCCTCCCCAACGCCGAGCCCGTCACCGTCCGCGAGCCCGTCACCTTCCCCCTCACCGAGCACCCCCTCGCCGTCACCGTCGCACACGAAGGTCGCCGCCCTGCCCCGCCGCCGTCGTCCGGCGGGAAGAAGGGCGTCAGCGCCTGGACGTTCAACGGCGTCAACACCGCGCTCGCGCAGTCCAAGGCGGACTGGTACTACACGTGGTCCACGTCGCACTCGGGCATCACGACGCCGTCCGGCGTCACCTTCGCCCCGATGATCTGGGGCGGCGCCTCGGTGACCGCCGCGAATCTGGCGCAGGCCAAGGCCGCCGGACCGTACCTGCTCGCGTTCAACGAACCCGACATGACGTCGCAGTCGAACATGACGGTGGATCAGGCGCTCTCGCTGTGGCCGCAACTCGAGGCGACCGGCAACACGCTCGGCAGCCCGGCCGTCGCCACCGGCGCCGCGACGCCCGGCGGCTGGCTCGACAAGTTCATGAGCGGCGCGCAGGCCAAGGGCTACCGGGTCGACTTCATCACGCTGCACTGGTACGGCGGCGACTTCAACACCACCGACGCGGTCAGCCAGCTCAAGTCGTACATCCA
>CAVQPP010000132.1:0-10582 GCA_963714445.1 uncultured Actinomycetota bacterium | reverse complement strand
AAAGAAGTATGATGGAGAAAGAAAGATGGCCGCAGACTACGCGAGTCATGATATATTGGAAAACTAATTTGGAATTTCAGACACGATGATGAATTATAAATCTGTCAACGCGTTTCAAGATGGCAACTTCGAGAATTTACGACAAGTCACATTCGGCCGATAACGATAAGATTAGGCACTAACCGATTGGCAAGGCTCCAGGCGAGCACGTGCTCGGGCCACCATTTAGTCATGATTACGAGTCACTTAAATTGCCTGATCAATGAGGCTCGATATAACTACTTATTTCATAAAGTCTCTAATACGAAGTTGGACGTTAAACTTGGCTCTCAAGCAGTATGGAAAGCTCGGAAACTCGTACTTTGATAACACATGATGCACCAGAGCTTCTCACCTTGCTAAAAATCCTGTCAAATCCCTTGATATTGTATCATACGATCCAATATCTGCCGATTTCCTCGTTGCTTGCTCTTGGAGCCGCCTCGAAGCCATTCCAAGGCATTGTCCATCGTACACCGAACATTTTCCGAGTATTTGGATCTCAGCAGAGTTAAATCAGTTCAGTTTGAGATCAGCCAAATTGATCATGGTGGCGAAGTATGGCGGAATGTGCAAATGGATTTACGGTGATCTCGATTGACGATCTGGTATGGATCGGTCCTACACCTGGCGTACCGGAACCAACCCGAACAGGATTGCGCTCACTAACGCCAACATCAAAGCGACTCCATACACGTTTGCGTCCGGGCTCACGGGCACAGCTATTGGATATCGGGGGTAGTGGCTGCGCACGCTCAGCACTAAAGCGCCACGCTGCTCCACAATCCGATGGCGCTTCCGGCAAGCGAAATCAGCACGGCTTCGGTAAAAAGCAGTCCGCAGAATGCGCCTGCGTTTCGCTCCCAGTGCGAGCCGCAGAGCACTTCACGGCTTTTATCGGCGGCGCGCGCGGCAAACAGGCTCCCCAGGTTGGCGAAGCGGGGCCACGCCCACGTTGTCCGTCGACGCGCCCCACGTGATCGTGACGCTGCTGGAGGTGTCCGACACCAGGCTCGGGGCGCCGGGGGGCGTCGGCGCAGTCGTATCCCCGCCGCCGCCGGTCGTGCCGTAGACCTGGAACTCGTCGAGCGAGTATCCGTGCGTCGCGTCGGCGCGGCAGCGCTTGGTGCCGTTCATCCGCACATACCGCCCGCTGCCCGACAGGCCCGTCAGGTTCTCCACGCCGCCCTTGCCGGTGGTGGTGGAGAAGATGCGCGTCCAGGTGGTGTGGTCGGCGGAGGTGTCGATCTCGTACGCGGTCGCGCAGGAGGCGTCCCACGACAGCTGCACCCGGTGCACGGCCGCGGTGGCACCCAGGTCCACGTAGATCCACTGCGGGTCCACGCCAGCGACGCTGGCCCACCGGGTCGTCGTGCTGCCGTCCACGGCGTTCGGGGCCGGGCAGCAGCCGCCCGAAGACGAGGCCGTGACCGGCTTACCCTGCGACAACAGCGCGTCCGCCGCGGGAGCCGCGGAGCCGGGCGTCGCGGTCGCCACGAGGGCGGTGGCAGCCAGGGCGACCGCGGCGAGCGCGGCGATGAGCGCGGAACGAAGACGAAGAGGCCCGGCGCCTCGACCAGGTCGAGGACGTCGAAGCCGATTGCGGCGCATTGGGCGCACCATGAACAAACCCTCCGGCGTGAGTAAGAGGCGTAGGCGGCCTGATCCGCCGCGCCGCGCCGGGCGCCGCCGGTCGAAGATCTACCCGCCCCCGCACCCACCGTCAACGACTCGTCCGATGTTTCATCCCGTTTTCAGTGCTCTACTGATAACCACCCCAAAACCGCCCATCAATCCCCGTTGGTTCTTCCGGCGCACGGCGCCAAAGCCCCAAAACCGACCCACCGCACCGCACCCGCTACCGCGTCGGCCAAGCCGCGCCTAAGTTCCCGCGAGAATCTCCACCACCGGCGCGAACCTCTCCGCGAACATCGCGTTCACCTGCAGATAGCAGACCCCGGTGCGCTCGCGTCGCCGACGCAGCACCTCGGCCATCTGCGTGGGCGTCCCGGCGAGCGCGCTGACCGCGCCGATCCGCAGCAGATGCGCCGGATCCGCGCCGACCACCTGCGTGAGCCACGGCGTGCTCTGCTCACCGACCACCGCGATGTTCAACGCCAGCTCCAGATCCTGCGCACGCGATCCGGCGTGCACACGCACCTGCTCGCACTTGGCGGACAGGTCATCCTCGCCGGCCTCGACCGGCAGCCCGAGCGCGACCATGTCGGCCTCCTCGGCCGCCAGCTTCAGCATCCGCTCACCCGAGCCGGCGATCAGCAGCGGCGGACCCGGCGTGCTCACCGGCTGCAACGGGCCGCGCCCGCGCTGCGCGAAGCGCTCGCGCACCACGCGGATCGTCTCGCGCAACAGTGCGATCCGCTCGCCCGCGCTGCCGAACGGCATCCCGAGCATCTGCGCCTCCCGGGCCGCGTCGGGACGCCCCGCGCCGAGCCCGAGTTCGAGCCGGCCGCCGGAAAGCACGTCGAGACTGAGCGCCTCGTGCGCGACCGCCGCCGGCGCGTGGTTGGGCACGGCGACGACGTAGCTGCCCACGCGCAGCGTCGAGGTGACCGCCGCTGCCGCAGCAAGCGCCGGGAATACAGAAAGGGTGCCGAGTGTATCCGGCACCTGCACGGCCGAGTACCCAAGTTCCTCGAGCCGCCGGGCCTGGCCCGTCCATGACCCGCCGGCCGGCGGCAACGCCGCGACAGCGGCGAACCGGAATGGATGCTGCGGCACAGTCACACTCACGGTGTCCTCCAAACCTTCAAGCCCCGATTTGCCCCTCACGTTTTATTTAGACAGACTGTCCAAGTGAATGCAACCCGGGTGGCGGGATCCGCGTGAGCCCGCGCCCCTACCAGCTCGGCCAACGCCAAGCCGCCGTCGACGAGACCCGCCGCAAGGTCCTGACCGCCGCGCGCGAACTGCTCACCGAACCGGCCGGGTACGCCAGCTTCACCGTCGACGCGATCGCCAAACGCGCCGACGTCGCGCGCGCCACCGTCTACTACCGCTTCGGCTCCAAGGCAGGACTCCTGGAAGCACTCTTCGACGACCTCGCCGCCGACGGAGGCATGAACCGACTCGCCGAAGCGTTCACCACACCCGACCACGACGAAGCACTGCGCACGTTCGTGGCCTGCTTCGCCGAATTCTGGGCCAGCGACCGAGTCGTCCTGCGCCGCGTACGCGCACTGGCCGCGCTAGACCCGGAGGTCGGCCCGCTGATCGCCGCACGCGACGAACGCCGCCGCGAAGGCGCCCGAGTCCTGCTCTCCCGCCGCGCCTCAGCCCTGAGACCCGAACCGGCCGCGAGACCCGAACCGGCCGCCCCGGCGTCCGCCAGCATTGACACGCTCGTCGACCTCGTACACACCCTTACTTCATTCGAGACCTTCGACACCCTCGCCGGCTCCGACCGCGACCCCCGCGACGTCGCCGCGCTCGTCACCGACCTCGTCCTACGCGCCGTAACCGCAGCCACCGACGCGCCCTGACATCACGGCCGAGTGGATCAACCGGTCGACGACGCACGCTGCTCGGCGGGTATCTCGACTCCGGCTTCCTGTTCGTCTACGGCGGCGAACGAAATGAGTGACGGCGCACCATGCCAACGAGTTTCGACACCCCGACGCTCCAGTACCGACCCGACCCCCTCGAGCCCCGGCCCCAGGCACCGCCCTGGTCTGCTGCGCCCAACCCCAATCCGACCTCGTCCTGGACCTCTAACCGTCCCGGCCGAGGACCGCCACCGGCTCCGGCTCGGCTCGGCTCTGGCTCCGGCGCCAGCTCCGGCAGGGCGGGCTCGGTCGCGGCCGGTTCGTCGGCCCGCACCAGCGCGATGCCGACCAGCACCACGATGCCGCCGCCAACCTGCAGCGCGGACGGCCGCTGACCCAGCAGCAGCCATGCCCACAGCCCAGCGAACAGCACCTCAGTCAGGCCCACGAACGTCGCGACCTTGGCCCCCAGGCGCCGGGCCGCGCCGATGCCGGCCGTGTACGCCACCACCGCGGCAACGAGGGAGAGCCCGAGCGCCGGCACCAGCCAGGTGGTCACATGCCCGGCGAAGTCGACGTCGGCGGCGTTGACCCGGAACCCGATCAGGCCGGTGGCGTCGAAGCCCGCCAGGACCGCGGCGCCGACGACCATGCCCGCCCACGCTAATGCGATCGGGGGCAACTGGTCATCGGTGTGCGAGGACAGCACGAAATACATCGCCAGCCCGACGGCCGCGGCGAACCCCCACAGCACGCCGACCAGGTCCGCCCGCTGACGGCCGGTCAGATCCAGCACCAACACCAGTCCGACGATCGTCACGGCGCCGCCCGCGAGCGTGAGCTGCCGGGGGCGTTGGCCGTGGCGCAGCCACAGCCACAGCACGACCAGGATCGTCCCCGAATACTCAAGCAGCAGGGCCACGCTCACCGACAGGTGCTCGACCGCGTTGAAGTAGAACAACTGGCCGCCAGCGACCGCGACGGCGCCGTACGCGATGACGGCCGGCGCGGAGCGCCACAGCAGGGACCAGCGGCCGCGCAGCTGGATCAGCGCGGGCACGGTCAGCACCAACGCGGCCACGCCCACGCGCAATGTCACCGCGCCACCCGGCGTCCAGCCCGACGCCATCAGCGAGCTGGCGAACGACCCGGACGTCGCGAACGTCGCCGCGGAGAACACGGCCATCGCCAAGCCCAGTCCACCCGCCCGGCCCACCGCCATCCCGCCCCCGTCCCACGAAGCTGTCATGAGTAAAACACGCTACGGTAATGTCAGCTCAGGCTATCCAGCGAATGGAAAGGGGTCAACACCACGTTCGCTCATGACACCGAAGTCGCGCTGGCCGCCGCCGTCGCGCTGGTGAACACCTCGGCCGAGGCCGAGCGCGCCGAGCAGCTGCCCGACGTCGCCGCCCTAGACGCGTTCATCACCCACTGGGGATGGACCGGAAGCCGCACGCACGACCGCGCCGAGCTCGACGCCGTACAAGCCCTGCGCCCGCGACTGCGCCAGATCTGGAACGCCGGGAAGGACGACGCCGTCACCGTCGTCAACGAACTGCTGCGCGCATCGCGGGCACTGCCCCAGCTCGTGCGGCACCACGACTGGGACTACCACCTGCACGCGACCTCGCCCGACCAGCCCCTGGCGGACCGGATGGCGGTCGAAGCGGCGATGGCGCTGGTCGACGTCATCCGCATGGGCGAGCTGGACCGGCTGCGCGTATGCGCATCCGACGACTGCGACAACGTCCTGGTCGACCTTTCCAAGAACCGCTCGCGCCGCTTCTGCGATCACGGCTGCGGCAACCGCGCGAACGTCGCGGCCTACCGCGCACGCCGCCGCGGCTAAACGCCCCACGGCCCGCCCGGCCGCCGGCAGATCATCTGCACGCCGCCGCGTCCGCGAGCCGGTCGCGCACCGCATCCGCAGCCGTCAACTCCGACCGGACCGCCGCCAACGGCACGCACCGCAGCAGCAGCAACCGCGCACGCCCCCACGACCGTCTCCTGACGTCGCTCACAACATAACTGGAATTATGTTGTACTCGCGAATCGCGCCGCCTGGCATATTTTGCCTGTATTAGCGGATTCTCATTACCGGTAATTCGGTAATTGTCGAAGGGGATGGCGAGGCATGACGGCGGCGGTGACGGCGCGTTAGCTCAGGCGGCGGGGGTGAGGTGGATCTCTGGTGATGGCACGTCAGGCGCGAGGAAGGCGAGCAGCTTGAGGCCTTCGGCGGTCAGTTCGTCGCGGGCGGCGGCGCTCAGGGATCCGAAGTGTTGGACCGTCAGACGGATCGCGCCGCTGTCCTCGATGCCGTCGGCACGGTCGGTCGTTTCTCTTGCCCTGGACGTCTTCTTGCCCGGTCGCGCGCGGTCGGTGCGCCATAGGCCGCTCCAGACGCCGTCGAGCAGGAAGTAGCCGAGGGCCGCGCCGTTGCCGGGGAACAGCGGGATCGTGTGGTTGGCAGGGTTGATGCGGGTGCGGTCGGCGTGGGAGAAGAGCAGGTTGTCGTATTCGGGCAGGAAGCGGGCGGGGGCCGGGGTGTCCGGGGCGGGGCGCGGTGCGTCGGGCAGGTCGAAGAGGTCGGCGCCGCCGTTTCGGGTGTCGTCGGCCTGCGTGCGGGCGACGTGGAGTGTGGGGCGTAGGCGGTCGAAGATCTCGCGTAGGCGAGTTAAGCCGCTCCAGGTTTGGGCGTCCATGATCGTGGCGGGGCCGAACGCGGCCAGGTAGCGCAGGACCATCGCCTCGACGGCCTCGGTACGGGATTTCTCGTTGACGGCGACGTTGGCGCTCTGCTCGGCGTCGAGGCCTAGCCAGTGGTGCGCGGTGGTGTGGGCGATGCGGCCGGTGGCTCCCCACAGGCCGCGCGGGGGGACTTGCACCAGCGGCAGGTGGGCGCGTGCGGCTTGGGCGAGGGCGGCTTTGTCGCGGCCGGGGAAGCGTTCGGCGAGCAGGCTGCCGAGTTCGGCGAAGGTGCGCGGGGACTGTTCGACAAGTTCGCGTGCGGTTTGGGCGAGTTGGTCGCGGTCTAGGCCGGTGTAGTGCCTGCCGAAGGTGGAGTTGGTGCTTCGGACGATTACCGGTTCGACCAGGGGGCGCCACGCGAGGGCGTCTTCGGCGGTCGTTAGGTGGATGGTGCTGCGCATCAGGGCCATGCGTACGACGCGGCGCTGCCGGTAGAGCTCGGACAGGTCGTCGGGGGTGAAGTCGTGCAGGCGTGTCCAGAGTCCTACGTAGGGCGCGAGTGGTGCTTGGGCTTGCATGCCGGCGAGGTGGGCGATCTCGTCGAGCGCCGTGCTGCGCGTGCGTTCGAGCAGGTGCTGGCGGGCGAGGGTGGCGCGGTTGACGGCCCGGTTGGTCATCACTGCGGTGGTCATGCGTGCTCCGGGCGAGTTGAGAGTTGGGGCGAGGTTACGCGGCGGGGCCGGTGCGTAGCCACGCGTCGGTGCGGGCGCGCAGTGTCAGGGCGACCCAGCGGGAGAGGGTGAATACGCCGATCACGAGCCACAGGCCGGTCAGTGCGCCGGTGCCGCCGTGTGGGTCGGCTGCGTGTAGGACGGCCAGGCCGACGAGGAACACCGCGGTGCAGGCGAGGGCGGCCCACGCGAGGAAGACGGCGTCGCCCGCGCCGATCAGTACGCCGTCGAGTACGAAGACGACCGCGGCGGGCGGTTGGAAGAGGGCAGCGAGGGTGAGCACGGGGACTAGGGCGGAGCGCACGGCGTGGTCGGGGGTGAATAGCGGCGCGTAGAGCGGGCGTGCGGCCCACAGTGCGAGGCCGGTCAGGGCGCCGAAGGCCAATCCCCAGCGGGTCATTCGGCGCACGGTGGCGCGTACGCGCGTCGTTTCGCCGGCGCCTAGGTCGCGGCCGACGAGGGCTTGGGCGGCGATGGCTAGGGCGTCTAGGGCCAGGGCGAGGGTGAGCCAGAGGTTCGTGGCGATGGTGTGCGCGGCCAGGGCGGTCGTGCCGTAGCTGCCGGCGGTCCACACGGCGGCCAGCAGGTAGACGCGTAGCGCGACGGTGCGTGCCAGCAGCGCGAGGTTCGCGCCTAGGGAGGCGCGGATGGCGGCGAGTTGCGGGCGTAGGGGGACGTTGTTGGTGCGTGCGGCGCGGGAGACGGCGGCGATGTACACGGCGGCCATCGCGTATTGGACCAGGACGGTGCCGAGCGCGGATCCGGCTATCCCGAGGTCGGCCGGGTAGACCAGGATCCAGTTCATGAGGGTGTTGACGACGGCTGCGGCGCCGGCGACGAGTAGCGGGGTGCGGGTGTCCTGTAGGCCGCGCAGCAGGCCGGTGCCCGCTAGGACGGCGAGCATCGCGGGCAGGCCTAGGCAGCTGATGCGCAGGTACGTGGTCGCGTAGGGCGCGGCGGCGGGGGTCGCGCCCAGGGCGGTGACGATGCGTGGCGCGAGCGCTGATCCGATGGCGGCGAGCAGCACGCCGAGGGCGGCGGCCAGGTAGATCCCGTCGACGCCGCGCGCGATTGCGCCGCGTCGGTCTCCGGCGCCTAGCAGGCGGGCGACCTGCGCGGTGGTGCCGTAGGCGAGGAAGACGCACACGTTGACCAGTGTGGCCAGGGCCGTTGCGGCGGTGCCGAGTCCGGCTAGTTGGGCGGCGCCGAGGTGTCCGACGATCGCGGAGTCGGCCAGCAGGAAGAGTGGTTCGGCGATCAGGGCGCCGAGGGCGGGCACGGCCAGGCGCAGGATCTCGCGCGCGGAGGCGGCCTCGCCGGGGGCGTCGGTCGCGGCGCGTGTCCTCACGCCGCCCGATCATGCCACGGACGGGTGACGCGGCGGCCCGGCGGCAATCTGGTCGGCGGTCGGGGAGAAATGGATGGAGCGTCAACTGATACGCGGTCAAGAGGGCCGCGGCGACACGCAGCTCACGGTGCCATTATCTGACCGGGTTCGCCCGGTGTCGGCGAGTTCTGGCAAGCTCTGAAGTCGCCGACCGCCCGCGCCGCCTGGAGCCGCCGTGACCGCCGCAGCCGACGACCGCCTGATATCCCGTCACCGCGGCGTGAGCGCGCCCTCATCCATCCCGCTGACCGCCCGCGAATTGTCCGACGAACCGGAGCTCTCCGGGCAGGTCGAGCCGCTGGGTCCCGGGTGGCTGACCGTCGCCGTCATCATCGGGATCATGGCCGCGCTGATCGCGCTCGGCGGCATGATCCTTTCGTTCCGGGCGGTCTCGGCCGAGATGGTGCCCGCGTTCGGCGCACGCTGGGCATGGCTGGTGCCGATCGTGGTCGACCTGACCGTGTTCGTCTTCTCCGGCGTCGACCTGGTGCTCGCGCGGCTGGACATGAGCCATCCCCTCGCCCGCTGGACGGTGTACGGCGCGACCGGCGGCACCGTGTGGCTGAACTACTCGGCCGGCGGCAGCGCGGCCGGGCGCGTGGCGCACGTGCTGATGCCCTCGATCTGGGTCGTGTTCATCGAGCTGATGCGGCACGTGGTGCGCCGCCAGGTGAATCTCGCCACCGCCAGCCACCGCGAGCCGATCCCGACCACTCGGTGGTTGCTGTCGCC
The DNA here is from genome assembly GCA_963714445.1 of uncultured Actinomycetota bacterium. Taxonomy (GTDB): domain Bacteria; phylum Actinomycetota; class Actinomycetes; order Streptomycetales; family Catenulisporaceae; genus Actinocrinis. The sequence continues at coordinate 1,496 of CAVQPP010000132.1, read as the reverse complement.
GTGGCCGACGCTCAAGCTGTGGCGGCGCATGGTGCTCTGGCGCATCAACTCCTACCCGCGCGCGCTGGAGCAGGAGAAGATGCGGCTGGGCGCGGTCGCCGCCGCGCGGGAGATTTACGGGCGTTTCTGGCGCTTGCGGATCAGCCCGCTGATCAAGCTGCAGATCAACCTGGGTGAGTTGGGCGCGCACGACCTGCGCCCGGCCGCAGCTGGCGCCGGGATCGGTGCTGGTGCCGGCGTGGGTGTGGGTGTGCCGGTCGCGGGGGCTGTTGTGGTGGAGCAGCCAGCAGCGAACGGGGGAGCGGTGAACGGGGGAGCGGTGAACGGGAGCGTGCTGGAAGCTCACGTCGCCGAGGTGGCGGAAGCGGCTGCGACGATGCCGGTCGGCGCGCAGGTGACTGGTGACGCGGCGGCAGGTCAGGCGGCGGTGGAGGCGGTCGGCCCGGAAACGGTCTACGAATCACCGGCTGACGCGGCGCCCTCCGTGGCTTCGGTGCGATTGCAGGCGGTGCAGGCGCCGAATGGGGTGCAGAGCGGTGCGGGGGTACCGGCTGCGAATCAGGCCGCGCCGGCGCAGCCGTCCGGGCCGCCGAACCGTCACGCCGCGCCGCATCCGGTCAATGGCACGCAGGCGAATGGTCCGGTGCGTCAGCCACAAGCTCAGCCGCAGCCGCAGGCTCAGCAGTCCGCGTCACCGCAGGCGGCTGGGCCTGTGCAGCCGGGTCAGCGGCCACAAGCGCCGCAGTCTCCGGCGAATGGCGATCGGTACGCCGCGCCCGGCGACCGCGAGCTGGCGCCCGGCCCGATCCCCGGCGTCACCGCTGCGGGGGCCGCTGCTGGCGCGGTGGTGCGCGGGGGCGTGCCGCCGCAGATCTCCGGGGCGGTCTTCCCGCCCGGTGCGCTGCCCGCTCAGCGTGCGGCGCACGCGGCGCCGCCGGCCGTGCCGCTGCAACGGCAGGATCCGCCGCACGTCGAGTTCCAGGCGCCGCCTCCGATGCCGCCGATGCCCCGCCGGAGCACCCGGGAGAGCGAACTTTTGACCGCCGCGCGCGAGGTCGAGCGGTGGCGCGGGCAGCCGTCGGCGACCCGCATCAGCCGTGAGCTGGGCATTGGTATGCCGCTTGCGACCTCCCTGGCGAACGCGCTGCGCGAGGAGGAAGGGCCGGGGCAGGATGAGGCCTGATCGAGATACGCCATGTCAAGGGCGGCTGATCGGGATAGGCGGGCGATAGCGCTCGGCTGATACCGTGGAGTTGCTGTTCATCCCGTACGGGAGAGTCCCGCGCGCTTCACGCGACGCAGGCGCCGAAGGAGCAAGTCCTCCCCGGAATCTCTCAGGCACACAGACCGTGCGGGACAGGCAACTCTGGAAAGCGAGGACGACGCCGCGCCTACCGGCACGGCTGATCCTCCACCGACGGTGAAAGCCGGCCGTCCGACCCCGCAGTGGGGCGGGCAGGCGGCGAAGCTCTCAGGTCCCGTGACACACTCCAGTC
>CAVQPP010000131.1:0-7102 GCA_963714445.1 uncultured Actinomycetota bacterium | reverse complement strand
CAGTGACGGGGGAACACCATAGGCCGTGGTCCGGCCGGACGAGGTTCTCCCAGATTTCTGACAGCCTCGAAGTTGCGCGGATAGGGCAGGGGGAACGCCCTCCGCAGACGCGTAAGCAATCGGAGGCAGCAGCTTGGGGACCATCGGCGTCAGGTCCACGTCAGGCATCCTCGCAGTCCGGGCCTGTGCCGCCTCAAGAGTTGTGTCCATCCGGCAATGAGAGTGTGCTGGCGTCCGCTGCCGGGGCGCCGCCCGGCTGCGACCGGTCAAGCTTGCGGAACTCGATCCACCGTCGGCTGACATCCTGCCAGACGTTTTGCTGGTCATCGAAGTATGCGCTGAGCTGGCTGCGGTCGAGGTCCGCGGCGGGGGTCGTCACCAGGTAGTAGTCCATCTCATCGCGGATCCGGTTCAGCCGGTACTGGGTCTCTTCCATCAGCACCCAGCGAGACCGCCAGTTGAAGAACGGCTCCATCGCGCTGATCAGAGTGACCAGTGCGACCATGGGCAAGGCGATAGCAGCCCTGCCTGGGATGGCCGGGATCCCCAGCACCACGGTCGAGGCTGCGGTGAGCGTAAGAGCCGATACCTTGGCGACGGAAGCGCGCGAGCGGAACCGTGCCTTGCGGGAATCAGCCCAGTCCATGTCTGCGGACACCAGATCCCGGAAGTTGAGGAACGCCTCACGTAGCGGAATGCCCTCATCCCGCCCCGCCATCTCAAGGAAACCGCGTTCTGAGGGAAGCGCATGCGGTACTCGAGCCGCCCGCCAGGCACGTTTCATGCGGCAAGGCTGCCGGGAATTACGCGGGATCTCAACTCTTGAGCAGGAACCCGGGCGGATCGCCAGTGAACGGCACCGGGCCTATGTGGCCCCACGCTCTGGCTAACTCATGGGGCCGCATACGGACTTCGGCTCCGTAGCGGCTGACCCGTTCGAAGCATGCTCGCGAATCGTACGCCTCGTCAACCCAGAAAACCTGCGGCGCTACCGTGGCCAAATCCCAAATCTGCGGCAACCGGTCACCACCAGCCTACTGTCGGGCACCTTACCGCCCGTCATCCTGGACAATGGCCTGCACCGGCCGGTTAGGCTGCCGCTGCTACCGGCCTCAGGGCAGACAGCTCAGCTAAAGAACGTCCAAGCCTGCCGCCATCACAGATACTCGCAGGGGCCTCATGGATCGTGCAGATTGGCCGGATCAGGCGTGGCGATAGTTCTGCGACGAAGTCACATTCCGTGACCGTGGCGGCCGTTTCCGGGCAGCTCCTGATGGTTCCCAGCGGGCAGAATCAGTGATCGCGGACCGTTCAGGTCGTTCTACGCCCCGCTTCGGGCGCTCCTCCCCCACCGCAGCTCCCGGGTCAGCGGGATCGTGGCGACGACGGACGGCGGTGGCAAAAGAGCGTGGCCGTTGATCATGACTTGGCGTCTAGATAAACGTGCCGTCAACGCGCGTCAAGAGTCGCGGAGCGCAGCGTCTATCCGGGCGTTGGCGATGTTCTCGCCGTCGTCCAGGCACTTCGCGTAGACCCGCAGCAGGACTTCGACGCTGTGCCCGGCCCGCGCGGCGACCCGTGGGGCGGGGACCCCGTCCGCCAGCCAGAGTGAGACTCCGGCGTGCCGCAGATCGTAGGGGCGCCCGGCCAGAGGCGAAACGACCTGGGCAGGGGAGAAGGCCAGGGTCCGGGCCTCGGCCCAGACGTCGCTGATGGCCGTGGAGGCGACGGCATGGCCGCGCTCGCTGCTGAAGATCCGGCCGTCCGGGGCCACGCCGAAGGTGCCGATGTGGGTGCGGAGGATGGCGACCAACTCGGGCGGGATGGGTACTGTGCGGGTTTCGTCGGCCGCGCGGTGCTTGAGCGCGCGCTCGCCGTGGGCCGAGCCGGTGTCGGTCCAGCGCCGGTTGACCTCCGGGCGGGACTTCTCCAGGGTGAGGCGGCCCCAGCCGGTCTCGGGCAGGTAGCAGTCCTGGACCCGCAGCCCCACGGCCTCGGCGGGCCGGAGCGCGGCGAAGTAGAGACAGGCGTACAGGGCCATAAGCCGCTGGCCCCGGGCTTGGGGTCCGCGGCGCTGCTGGCCCACGTAGGTCACGGCGGTCAGCAGTTCCCGGGCCTGGCGGGGATTGACCACGACCCGGCGGTCAACCACCTCGGAGACCTTGGGCGGTTTCCAGCTCAGGTGCTCCAGTGGATTTACGGGCATCTCCTCCAGTTCGACCGCATAGCCGATGACGTTGGTGAATACCGACCGCTTACGGGCGATGGTGGTGGCGCCTGCGGCCCGGCCGTCCTGGAGCACAGATATCGCATCTAGGGCGGCGCGGGCATGCTGGGGTTTGCTCACCTGGCTGACCGGCACCGAGGCCTTCTCCAGCCAGCGCAGCGCGGCCGCTATGGCCGGTGGCCGGTCCAGGCCCCGAGAAGCCGGGGCCAGCGCGTAATGGCGCAGGGATTGGCGGAGCGTCGCCGGGTCGAATCCATCTGGGATGGGTTCGCTAGTCAGCGCCGGGATGATGGTGGCCAGGGCATCGGTGAGTGCGTCCCGTGTTTTCGGTGCGGCGGCTGGCCACTTCATGTCCACGTAGGCCAGGCAGAACGCCAGCCAGGACCGCTCGCTGCGGGGCGGCGCGGTCATGGACTCGGGCAGGCCGGTTTCGGTGTCGAACGACTCGCCCTTGCGGGCGGCCTGGCGCAGCTCGGATCGGAAATTCTCAGCCTGGGTCTTATTACCAAGAGTCTTGGACTGAGGCTCGGGGCCGACCTTCCACCGGACCTCATAGGTGCGCTTGGCCTTAGCCTTGCCGGGCCGGATGGCCCAGAACTTCACGTCGTAGGACTTCACGCGACGGACTCCTCGCGGAGCCGGTCCAGCCAGGCGTTCAGTTCGCTGCGCCAGATGCGCAGCTCACCATTGGGCAGGCGTATAGCCCGGGGCGCCTTGCCGGTCGCGCGCCAGCGGTAGAAGGTCCGGGGAGACACGTCGCCAAGCGCGGCGAGCACCTGGGCCACGGTCAGCAGCTCGTCACGCTGGCTCGGCATCAGGCTGCCTCTCCGGTTGCCAGACACGGTGGGAGTGTCTGGCCGTTGGCTCTGGCGCAGGCGGAGACGGCGTGCCAGCGCATGCCATCGGCGACGATGCTCAGGACAGTGCGGCGAGCAGTGCGTGCAGCCAGGACTTCATCGATCAGCAGCGCGTCCCCGAAGGCGGCCGAGCCGCTCATTCGCATCGCACCACCCTCCTGGCGATGCGCTCTGGCGCCGGGACAGGCAGGCCGTTGCGGCGCAGCCGGGCGATGGGCAGCAGCCGCTTGGGCCAGACCTTCTGTGTGCCGACGCGTAACGCGCGTGGCTTCCTGGCGGTCACCGGATGTCCTCGTCGCTCCACTGGGCGTCCCAAGCGGCGATCGCGGCGGCTAGGCGCTGACAGCCCTTGACGTGGCCTTCCTCGCAGTCCTCGGGACAGCCGGCCTCGGGGCCACGGTCAACGACCGTGCTGCGGCAGGCAGGACAAGTCCAGGCGAAGGCACGCGGCCGGAAGCCGGGTTGACCGGCAACCTGGTCGTAGGCGGCTTCGGCGGCAGACCGGCCGTCTCCGGCGCTGCCGTCCAGGCCGAGCGCCGCGGCGACGTCCGGCCAGCTATGGCCATCCTCCCGGGCCCGGCGGACGTACTCGCAGGCCATCCGGCGCAGTGCGTGGCTGACGGCCACTGATGCCTGGAGGGCCGCTATTGGCTCGGCGTCGGTCACGGTCACGTCCAGGTCGGGGCGGTCGCGGAACACCGGTCGGGTCATGGCGGGCCCGCCGGTCTCCCGGACCGTGCTCAAGATCGCCTGACGCGCGTGCTTGCGTGCGATGTCGGCGCTACGTGTGCGGTGGAACGCGAGAGTCTCTGTCTTTGACACAAAACCAAGGCTACTATGTAGCTGTGACAATACCTAGTCATTATTCCTGGCTGCTACGTGACTGTAGAGGCCAGAGTGTCTGGCCCTGTTGCTCCCTTCTGGGAAACGATGTGGCCTGGCGCTGTCGGCTGCTGGCCTGTGGCACTCGGGTGTCTCCCGGCCGGGTCAGCGTGCGCCGTTGTGCCGTGTCCCGCAACCGGCCTCTCGCTTCGCTCGCCCCGGGCGGGCAGAGATCTTTTCCCTGATCGCGGGCCCGGATGCAGGGCTGGTTGAGCGCTGGCCGTCGCGTGGGGGCGGATCGTGCCGGCTTTGCCGGCGCTGCCTTGTTCGGGCCCGCGGGGAAAACATCTTGCCCGCCCGGGTCGGCCGGTAGGTGCGGGGCCCGGCCCCCAACGGCGCCTTGCTGCCCGGACTGCCGGGAGGCACCCGCCACCCGGGCGAGTCCATCGTCTGCGGAAGGACAGCCCATGACTATCAGTACTTCTTCGGCACCCCAGTTGCCGGGTGCCCGGAACGCCACCCTGGAGGACCTGGCCGCGCTGCTGCGGGACCAGCAGGCGCGGAAGGTCGACATCGTCGCCCCCGCCACCGCGATCCACGCCGAAGGCGCGCGGCTGGTGGTGCGGGAGTACCGAACCGGTCCTGGGCCCGGTGGGGTGACCATGACCGCCGGTGCCTACACCCCGACCGATGTGTGTGATCAGGGGGTCGCGGACAAGCTCGGCATCCCCGGTGCTTACCTGCGCAAGCTGCGCGAGCAGATGCCCGGCCTGTACGACGCAACGTCAACGGCTGGCTGGCCGGCGATGAGCGGAAGTTCCTGATCCGCTGCCTGCGCGGCGATAACGGCGGCGGGGCGGCCCGGGCGTTCCTGTCCGACGGCTACAAGATCATTGACAACCTCGACGTGCTGCTCGCCGCGCTTGACGGCGTCCGCGGCTCCGGCTACCCGGTCCACATCGACGGGTGTGACCTGACCGAGCGGCGGATGTACGTCCGCGTCGTCTGCGAGGAAGTCCGCGTGCTGGCGCCGGTGCTGCTGGTCGGCTACCGCAGCCCGTTCACCGGCGCCGCCGGGGCAGACAATCCGGTCGTGTTCTCCGGGTTCGTCATCACGAACTCCGAGACCGGGTGCGGGGCGTTCACCCTCACCCCGCGGCTGGTCGTGCAGGTGTGCCGCAACGGGATGACCATTACCCGCGACGCGATGCGCGCCGTGCACCTGGGGGAGCGGCACGAGGAAGGCCGGGTCACCTGGTCGGGCAACACGCTGGACAAGACCCTCGCGCTGATCACCGCGAAGACCACCGACGCGGTGGCCACGTTCCTGGAGCCCGGCTACGTGCAGCGGGCGGTGCGGGCGATGGAACGTGACGCCGGGCACCCGGTCGCCGACCCGGAGGAGACGGTACGGACGGTGTCAGCGCGGCTGCGGTTCACCGACGACCAGGCCCACGACATCCTGGCCCACTTCATCCGCGGCGGCGATGTCACCGCCGGGGCTGTTATGCACGCCGTGACCAGCGTCGCCCAGACCCTGGAGGACGCCGACACCGCGCACGAGATGGAGTCGCCTGGCGCTGCGCGCCCTGGAGCTGGCCGCCACCGCCTGACCACCCCGCCCACAAGCTCCCCGCCACGTCCTGGCCGGGGAGCTGGTGCCATCACGCCTTCTGGAGGTATCACGCTATGCCCGATGGCACCGTGACGCCGCTGCGTCCTCGCGCGGCGGCGCCCTACACCGACACCGCGGCGCTGAATGACATCCATGCGCTGCTGACCGCCACCGAACCAGGCCAGGCCGCGCTGAAGGACATCGCGCTGATCCTGGCCCGGACCGGCCGGCCGATGACCAAGGCCCGCGACATTGAGGTCTCCACCATCGAGACCGCGCTGGGCTGGCCCGTCGCCTTGGTCGACGCCGGTGACACCAACGTGTACGTGCGGCAGGACCCGGCCGGGGAGGGCCTGCTGATCGAGATCTGCACCGAGACCGACACCGAGGCGAGCACGCTCACCGTCACCCTCGACGGCGCCCTCCTGCGCCCCGCCGGCCCCGACGACAGCCAGCCGCCTGACCCAGCCGCGCCCGCCGCTACGGCGCGGGCCACGTCCCGTCCCGACCACCACCGTAAGGAGAATCCCGATGTCTGACCTGCCCGAAGTCACCCCAGACACCACGGCTGAGACCGACGGCGCCGAGTACGCCGACCCGAGCGCGCAGCCGCGGGCCGAGTACGGTCGGCTGATCCCGGTCAGCGAGCTGACCGCCCACCCGGGCAACGTCCGCCAGGACCTGGAGCTCTCGCCCGAGTTCTGCGCCTCGATCGCCAGCGAAGGCGTCCGGGTCCCGCTGCTGGTCACCTTCGCCAGCGACGGCACCTACCGGGTCATCGAAGGGCACCGCCGCCTGGCCGCCGCCGTGAAGACCGGGCTGGAAGCGATCCCCTGTGACCTCGACCCAGACCGTGCCGGGGATGAGGCGGGCCAGTACCTGGACATGGCGCTGGCCAACGGCGGTGGTTACCGGAGGAACTTCACCGTGACCGAGGAAGCCGCGGCCCTGTTCGCGGCGCACGAGGCCGGTGCCTCGAAGACCCGGCTGCGGAAGGCCACCGGCCGCAAGGCCGAGGAGATCAAGACTGTCCTGAAGGTGGCGCAGATCTCCGAAGACACCCGGACCGCCGCCGGAGACCTCACCCACCAGCTCGACCTTGAGTCCCTGGCTTTGCTGGCCGAATTCGACGGGGACCCAGCGCCGTGTCACAGATCGTGGACGCCCTGCAGCGCGGGTACAACGTGGAATATCAGGCTGAGCGGATCCGCCAGCAGCGCGCCGAAGCCGCCGAGCACCAGCAGCTCATCGACGAACTGCAGGCCGCGGGGGTGCAGATCACCACCGACCTGCCGGCCGGGGCGGCGCGGCTGTCCCAGCTGCTGCACGACGGCGAAGACCTCACCCCCGAGACCCACGGCTCGTGCCCGGGCCGGGGCGCGTTCTTCTACTCCTGGGCGCTGAACAACCCCGTCTACTACTGCGCTAGCCCCGGCGAGCACGGCCACACCTTCCGCACCAGCCAGTCCGCTCAGCCACCTGCGGCCGGTGGCCCAGCCCCGGATGCCGGGGACGGCGGGACACCCAAGCGCAGACCGCATCCGTCCCAGCCGAGGAGCCGCCTGACCCGGGGCCGCGCCG
>CAVQPP010000130.1:0-4742 GCA_963714445.1 uncultured Actinomycetota bacterium | reverse complement strand
AGGAGCGCTGGGACACGCTGACGATGGTGCGCGACGCGGGCATGGAGGTGTGCTGCGGCGGCATCGTCGGCATGGGCGAGACGCTTGCGCAGCGCGCCGAGTTCGCGACACAGCTGGCTGAACTGGAGCCTGACGAGGTGCCGTTGAACTTCCTCAATCCGCGGCCGGGCACGCCGTTCGGCGACCGCGAGCCGCTGGAGGGCAAGGAAGCGCTGCGCACGATCGTGGCGTTCCGGCTCGCGCTACCGCGCACGATCCTGCGTTACGCAGGCGGCCGGGAGATCACCCTCGGCGACTTCGGTACCGAGCAGGGGCTGCTCGGCGGGATCAACGCGGTGATCGTCGGCAACTATCTGACGACGTTGGGACGCCCGGCCACGGCGGACCTGGAGCTGCTGGACCGGCTGTCGATGCCGGTGAAGGCGCTGTCCTCGACGCTGTGATGTCAGGCGAGCAGCGGGGCTAGGGCTAGCTCGGCGGCGCCGATCAGTTCGGGGCACGCGAGTGAGGCGGGCACGACCGGGACCGCTCCGGCGCGGTCGAGGAACGAGCCTTCGTGCATTGCCTCGGTCAGCGGTCCCGGGGTAATCGCGAGCACTCGGGCCAGCAGGCCGCCGAGCACGATCCGGTCCGGGTCAAGGAGGTTGACCAGGACCGCTAAGCCTGAGCCGACGCGCGCGGCAACCGTGTCGGCGGCCTTACGCGCTATCGGATCGCCAGCGACCGCGTCGGCTAGGAGCACGCGTGCGCGGTACTCGATGCCGGTGTTTGGCGAGTCGGGGCGGCCTGCGGCGCGTAGTAACGCGCGTGAGTCGGCTTCGGTTTCGAGGCAGCCGCGGGCGCCGCAGTTGCACGGCTCGCCGCCGGGGTTCGCGGTCGTGTGGCCGACCTCCATCGCGTAGCCTCGCGCGCCGACGAACAACCGCCCGGCGCTGATCAGGCCGCCGCCGATGCCGACGTGGTCCGTGGTCACGAAGAGCATGTTGCGCGCGTCCTCGCCTGCGCCGCGCAGGTGCTCGGCAAGTGCTGCCAGGTTCGCGTTGTTGCCGACGTGGACTGGCAAACCAGCGAGGGGCGAATCGGCGAGTTCGGCGGTGATGAGGTCGCGCAGCGCGACTCCCGGCCAGTTCAAGTGACGCGGCGCGAGCGCGAAGCCGTCCGTGGCACGTACCGGCGAGGGGACCGAGACGCCGACTCCGACGCACGGCCGCCGTGCCTCGTCGGCGATGAGGCGGACCAAGCGTCCGATTCGATGCATCGTCGTCTCGAGGTCCGGCGAGGGCTCTATCACCTCGCGTTCGGTGCGCAGCATCTGGCCGCCGAGTTCGAACGCCGCCACGTCGAGCGTGTCCACGCGCAGGTGGACGGAGATCGCGATGGGGGACGTCGGCGCGACGGTGACGAGGTGCGATGGCCGTCCGCGTCCCGATGCCGCGTTGGGTGCGGCTGAACCCGGCGGGGGCTCGTTCACGGCGACCAACCCGCGCTCGACGAGGTCCGACAGCGCGTAGCTGATCGCCGAGCGTCCGCAATCGAGCAGGGCGGTCAATTCAGCGCGGGTGGCCGTGCCGCCGCGCCGGTGCAGCGCGGTCAGCAGACGGGTCGCGTTGTTGGCCGGATCGTTGCCTGGCGTACTCGGCACCGAAGTGGACAGATCCGCGGTCACTCCCCCATTATGTATTTGTACAGCCTCTGCACAAAATCAAGGATCACGCGGCAACGAAGACCGCGCGGTAAACGAGTTGGGGGAGGACGCAACGATGTCAACGGGCACGCTGATCGGCCTGGTCGCGGGAACGCTCACCACACTGTCCTGGCTGCCGCAGGTGCTGCGGGCATTCCGGACGCGCTCGACGAAGGACTTCGCCTGGGTGTGGTTCGGCATGTTCGGCACCGGGGTCGGGGCTTGGTTGATCTACGGCTTCGTGGCGGCGGCGCCGGCGGTGATTGCGGCGAACGCGCTAACGCTGCTGCTGGTGCTCGCGCTGGCAGGGCTCAAGGTGCGCTACACGGTGCGGTCGCGTTAGGCGCTCGCGCTGAGGATCAAGTCGAGCTGAGAGCTGAGCTGACGAGAATCGTCGGGTGCACGTGGTGGGTTGCCCCGGTGATCTCCGTTCCGCTGATCGAAGAGCCCCTGTCGCACCGATAGCGCACCGTTAGGCGCAGCGTGCGGCGACTTGACCGAATCGCAACGTCGGAGGTCCACTGACCTCGGCGGGTACGGCAATAACCTCCCTGGCGACGTCAGTGTCGACGTCTGCTGCCAGGAGGTTGAGATGAGTACCGCTCCAGATCGGCCAGGGCGTCCCGGCCCGCCGATCCTCTCCCCGCTGCGTGCGGTCGCAGCGTTTTGCATTGTCGCGCCGTTCGTCGCGATGCTCTGGATTCCTTCGTACAACAAGACGAACCCGAAGCTGCTCGGGTTCCCGTTCTTCTACTGGTATCAACTGCTGTGGGTCATCATCACCGCCGTGCTCATGGCGGTCGCCGTCCAGGCCGTGAAACGCGACAACGCCGCGCGTCATAGTCCCGGGCCGTCCGATAACGCGGACAACGGCACGGATGCGCGGTGATGGCGATGATGACGCAATCAACGAATGCGCACGTCTCGGGCACGGTCCTCGCTGCGGCTTCGGGCAAGGCGATCAACGGCACCGAGCTCGGCGTTCTGATCTTCTTCTTCGTCGCGGTCGCGATCCTCGGGTTCTTCGCCGCGCGCTGGCGGCGGGCCGGTGTCGATCGCAAGCACCTGAACGAGTGGGGACTCGGCGGCCGGTCGTTCGGCGGCTTCGTCACCTGGTTCCTGCTCGGCGGCGACCTGTACACCGCGTACACCTTCGTCGCGGTCCCGGCGGCGCTGTTCGGCGCGGGAGCGCTGAGCTTCTTCGCCGTGCCGTACACGATCCTGGTCTGGCCGCTGGTCTTCATCTTCCTGCCGCGGCTGTGGTCGGTCTCGCGCAAGCACGGCTTCGTGACGCCGGCCGACTTCGTGAAGGCGAGGCACGGTTCGTCTTCGCTGTCGCTGGCCGTCGCGGTGACCGGCATCGTCGCGACGATGCCCTACATCGCGCTACAGCTGGTAGGCATCCAGGCATGCTTGGACGTGATCGGTATTGGCGGTAACGGCTCCAAGTTCGCCAGGGACCTGCCGCTGTTCATCGCGTTCGCGGTTCTGGCCGCCTACACGTACACGTCCGGTCTGCGTGCCCCCGCGCTGATCGCGTTCGTGAAGGACACGCTGATCTACATCACCGTCATCGTCGCGATCGTCTACATCCCGACGCGGATTCCGGGCGGCTGGTCGCACATCTTCGACGCCTCGCAGACCAAGCTGACCACGCCGAACCCGAAGACCGGGAAGCCGGCCGGCTCGATCCTGCTGGCCAAGGGCAACTCGATTCCGTACGCCACGCTGGCGGTCGGTTCGGCGATGGCGCTGTTCATGTACCCGCACGCGCAGGTCGGCGTGCTGGCGACGAAGAGCCGCAACACCGTGCGGCGTAACCTCGCTGCGTTGACCGCGTACTCGCTGATGCTGGGTCTGATCGCGCTGCTCGGCTACATGGCCATCGCCGCGCACTTCACCTCGGCCTCGCTGAACGGCAACGCGCAGCACGCGGTGCCGGCGCTGTTCGACTGGGCGTTCCCGTCCTGGTTCGCCGGCGTGGCGTTCTCGGCGGTGGCGATCGGCGCGTTGGTACCGGCGGCGATCATGTCGATCGCGGCGGCGAACCTGTTCACCCGGAACATCTGGGTGGACTTCATCCGGCCGCAGGCCTCGCCGCAGGAGCAGACGCAGGTCTCGCAGCTGGTCTCGCTGCTGGTGAAGTTCGGCGCGCTGGCCTTCGTGCTGGGCCTGGACGCGACCAGCGCGATCAACTTCCAGCTGCTCGGCGGCGTGCTGATCCTGCAGACCTTCCCGGCGATCGTCTTCGGGCTCTACACCCGCTACTTCCACCGCTGGGCGCTGCTGCTCGGCTGGGCGTCGGGCATCGTGTACGGCGCGCTGGTGGCGTGGTGGCAGGCCTCGCCGACGCAGCATCACTTCGGTTCGCAGGTCGCGCAGATCCCGTGGACGCATCAGAAGTCGTACATCGCGTGCACCGCGCTGGTGGTCAACCTCGTGGTGCTGCTGGTGACGAACCTGGTGCTGAAGGCGGTGCGCGCACCGGCTGGTGAGGACAAGACGGCGCCGGAGGATTACGAGCACGTCGAGAAGGAGGGCGAGCCGGTCGTGGCCCCGGCTGTCGCGTAGGAACTGGCTTAGGAGCGACAGCGGCAAGAAGTCCGTGGCTCCCCAGACGCGCGGGATGCGAGGATGGGGAGCCATGGACGTGCTGGTGCGGGAAGCCCGTGAGAGTGAGCTGGACGAGGTCGGCGCGGTGACGGCCGAGATCTACGAAGGCTTGGTCAGTCCCGAATATCTGAATGTGGTGCGCGACGCGCGCTCGCGATTTGCGGCGCCGGCCACGAAGCAGCTGGTCGCGTTCGACGACGGAACCGATGGACTGCTCGGCGTGGCGGTACACGCGGCGCCGGGGTCGCCGTGGCGGAACGTCGCTCTGGACGACGATGAGGCGGAAATCCGGATGCTCGGCGTGCTGGAATCGGCGCGCGGACGCGGCGTCGGCGAGGCGTTGGTGCGCGCGTGCGTAGCGCTGTGTAAGGCGACCGGGATCGCACGCATCGTGCTGTGCACGGAGCTTCAGATGAAGGACGCGCAGCGGTTGTACGACCGGCTC